>CBFGRM010000003.1:0-85628 GCA_965651205.1 uncultured bacterium | reverse complement strand
ATCGAGGAAGTCACCCGGCGCCAGAAGATCGCGGTGGTGGTGTCGACCATCGGTGTGGTCCTGGTGCTGATGGCCCGCGGTGGCACCATCGGTGGCGCGCTCGGGGTGGGTGACCTCTGGCTGTTCCTGGCAGTGGTGGCCTGGTCTGCATACACACTGCTTTTCCGGCACTGGTCGCTGCCGATTTCCTCGCTCCGGATCACGGCGTGGACCGTTTACACGGGGACACCGCTGCTGGTGTTGGCGGGGTTGCCAGCCGGGTTGGCCCTCGACTGGGGTGTTGTCACCGGACTCGGCTGGGGCGGCCTTCTCTATTCCGCACTGCTCTCGCTGGTGGTGGCGTACGTGCTCTGGAATCGCGCCGTCACCAAGCTGGGCGCGTCACGCACCGCGGTCTGGAACTCGCTGGTTCCATTCCTGTCGGCGATTATCGCCTTCCTGGCGCTGGGGGAGCGGCCCGGCCCGCTGCACGTGGTGGGTGGGGTGCTGATCATCGGCGGGGTGATCCTGGCCAGCCAGGTCCCGGCCCCCGAGGGTTGAGGACGAGGGATTCCTCGTCCCCGACCCCCGGGTCACGTCGTCACTGCTCGACGATTTCCTTGTAGCTCTCCGGGTTCCACTGCGGCCGTGCCGGCGTGTTGGCCAGCTCGGCGGCGAGGTAGAAACCGGTCTTCGCCACTCGGGCAATCTTGTCGGCGTCGATCTTCTCGACCTCGTCGGTGGCACGGTGGTAGTCCTCGTGCACGCCGTTGAAGAAGAACAGCACCGGCACGCCCTTGCGGGCGAAGTTGAAGTGGTCCGAACGGAAGTAGAACCGCTCCTCGGGCCAGATGTCATCGGCAGCGGTGAAGCGGAGCTCGGGATGACGTGACATCACCCGCGCCAGCGTCTGCCCCATATCGGAATGTTCCTTGCCGATCACCACGATCGAGTCGGGGTTGTTGCGCCCGATCATATCGAAGTTGACGCTGGCGATGGTCTGCTCCAGCGACACCGTCGGATGCTCGCTGTACCAGCGCGAGCCGAGCAGGCCCTTCTCCTCACCCGACACGTGCAGGATCACGATGCTGCGGCGCGGCTTGACCTTGAGCTTCGAGAATGCCTCGGCGACCATCAGCACGCCGGTGCTGCCCGACGCGTCGTCGTCGGCGCCGTTGCAGATGCTGTCCGCAGGCGTGGTCGCGGTGGCAGGAGTGACCCTGCAGCCACCGACACCGTCACCGACGTAGCCCACGTGGTCCATATGGGCGGTGAAGATCACGTACTCGTTGCGGAGCACCGGGTCGCTGCCGGGGATGATGCCGACCACGTTGGGTACCGTGATCCGGTCGGAAACCTCCACCGTGGTGTTGATCGCGATCTCGATCTCTTCGGGTGCCATCATCACCACCGGGGTGGTCGCCTGGCGCAACTGGCCGAAGTCGGGACGGTTGGGAGCCATCGGATCGTTGGCGACGAGCTGATCGTGTGCAACGACCGTGGGCACGCGCTGCTCCGGGAGCTCGAGCACCCAACGCGGCTCGCCCGAGGCCCGCCCCGCGGCTGCTCGGAACTGTTCCTCGGTCATATTGTTGAAGATCACCATTCCGGCCGGACCGCGGGCGCTGATCTGCCGGTTCCAGCGGTTCCAGTCGGCGATCCTGGCCATATCCATTATCAGCACTGCGATCTTGCCATCGAGATCGGTCGCAGCGATGGCCTCTTCGGTGAGCGCGCCGGCAAAGAGCACCACGCTGCCACGCACCGGTGTGTCGTTGGGCACGCTGGAGTAGGCCCACTCGCCCATCGGGTAGCGGCTGACATTGCCTGACTCGCTGATTTCCAGCGACGACTGAGCCTGATTGACGCTGCGCTTGACGAACGGATAGCGCTGGAAATAGGAGCCGTTGTCGCCACCCGGCTGCACGCCCCACTCGCGATACTTGGACGCGAAGTATTCGGCGGTCATCTCCAGCCCCGGCGACGGAGTGTTGCGACCCCCCATCGAGTCGTGCGCGATCACACCGACGTGGTGGTATGCGGACGAGGCGGTCAGGGTCGCCTCGGCAACCCGGCTCAGTTCCTTCTCGTAGGGAGCGGCACCGGGGATCGGATTGAGCGGTGCCCCGGCGCAACCGGCGGCGATTGGAACCAGCAGGGCCAGTGCGGCCGTACGGCGTGCGGAAGCGAACATCAGTCTCCACTCCAGGCTGCAAGGAAATGTCGCGTGAACCTCACCAATGGGCTGCGGCACCGGCCGCCGACCCGCAAGGATGGTAGCCCCGCCGGCCGTGTTCCGGAACAGCAGGTCCCCACGTTTCAGCGTTGGACGGCACCCGCCTGGGGCTGTACCTTGCCGTGGCGATGAATGCCATCAATCCACGTCCCGCCGCCGAGCGTGTCGATCTCCTGGCTCCCGAGGCGGTGGGACGCCTGGGCGGTATCGAGTTCACCACTGCCGCCATCGTCGAGGGATTCCTGGCCGGGCAGCATCGCTCACCCCGCCGGGGCTACTCGGTGGAGTTCGCCGAGCACCGGCCATACCAGGTCGGCGACGACCCGCGTTACATCGACTGGAAGCTGCTGGCTCGCACTGACCGCCTGCAGGTGCGGCAGTTCGAGGAAGAGAGCAACCTCCGCGCGATGCTGGTGCTCGACGCCTCGGCGTCGATGGGATGGCGCGGCGCAGCGGAACGACTCAGCAAGCTCGACTTCGCCAGCCGGCTCGCCGCCGCGCTGGCATTGGTGCTGTTGCGGCAACGCGATGCGGTCGGATTGCTCACCTTCGACGAGTCGGTGCGTGACATCCTGCCACCGCGAGTGCGGCGCGGTCACTGGCGACAGCTTGCCAGTCAGTTGTCGAAACTGGAGGCGGGGCAAGCCACGGCGGCAGAGCCAGCGCTCCGGCAGGTGGTCGCCGCGCTGCGACGCCGTGGACTGGTGGTGTTCATCTCGGACCTGCTGCTGGAGCGTGAACTGACCCTCAAGGCGCTACGTTATCTCAAGCATCGCGGGCACGACGTGCTGGTGCTGCACATTGCCGACCCCGCCGAGCTTGACCTGGCCGAGGGAGATGAAACGAGGTTCCGCGATCCCGAGACGGGGCGTGCTGTCACCCTCGCCCCCACCGAGTGGCGCGCTGCTTACCGGGACACGGTGAGCGGTGTGATTCGCGCGTGGGGCACTGCTTGTCGTGCCGCCGGGATGCGCTACGCCCTTGTGACCACCGACCAACCGTTCGGTGCCGCGCTGGGGCAGGCACTCCGGTCGCGATGACATTCGCCGCCCCGTGGGCGCTGATCGGCCTCGTGCTGGCGGCGACCCCGATCCTGCTCCATCTGGTACGACGTCGCGATCCGCCGGAACGCGCCTTCCCGGCGATTCAGTACCTGAGCGACGCCACTCGCGAGCATCGCCGCCGGTTGCGGCTGCGACACTGGTTGCTGTTGCTCTGTCGCACCGTACTGATCCTGGCATTGGTTGCCGCCGCCGCCGGACCACAGTTGTCACGGCGGGTGCCGCTCGGCCGGCACGCCCCGCTGGCCGCGGTGATCGTCCTCGACAACTCAGCCAGCAGTGCTGCGGTGGTCGATGGCGCGCCGACACTGGAATTGCTCACGACCGGTGCGCGCGAAGTGCTGGCGCGGGCGACTCCGGCCGATCGGTTGTGGCTGTTGCTGGCCGATGGCGTGGCGCGCCCGGGCACCGCGTCGGAACTTGTCGCTCGCCTGGACAATATCGTAGTGATGCCGACGCGACTCGACCTGGGAGCCGCGGTGGCAGAGGGACAGGCGCTGGTCGAGGCGAGTGGCCGAAGTGGCGAAGTGATCGTGATTACCGATGCCCAGGCCAGCGCCATCACGCCACTGCAGGGTGCCGGAGGCCCTCGCGTGCTGGTGCTGCGCCCGGCAGGCGAGGCACCCCACAATCGCGCCGTGGCCGACATCGATGCAGGGGCCCAGCCGTGGGGCCCCGACGGCGGCCAACTTGCGCTTGCCGTGTCTGCCGACGACACCGCGGCCGTGCCGCTCCGGGTGGCAATCGATGGCGAACCTCCGCGCGACCTGCTGGTCACCCCCGGTGTCCCCACCACGATGCGCAGCACTGCGCCGCCTCCGGGTTGGCGGTCGGTGCGGGCCTCGCTGCCGCCCGATGAGCTTCGCCTGGACGACAGCCGCTGGGCGGCGCTGCGCGTCGCCCCGCCTGTGGCGGTGCAGTGGGATGCCGACGATCGCTTCGTTGCCGCGGCGCTGGAAGTGCTGACCGATGCCGGTCGAGTGCATCGTGGCAACGGTGTCCGGGTCGGATCACTCGGCCCGGGCGCCTCGATAGTGCAGCCACCCGATGATCCGGCACTGATCGGCGCGCTCAACCGACAATTGGCGTCGCGTGGTTCGGAGTGGCGTTATGGCCTCATCGACGATGTGGTGACATTCACCGACAGCAACGCGTACCTGCCGGAACGAATCCGGATCGAACGTCGGGTGATGCTGGAAGCGACCACTCCCGAGGCCGAGGTGCTGGTGAGTGCGGCCGGCACGCCGTGGTTGGTGCGAAGCGGCAACCTGGTGCTGGTGGGTTCGCGCTTCGAGCCGGAATGGACGAGCCTGCCAGTCACCGCGGTGTTCGTGCCGTTGCTCGATCGGCTTGCCACCCGCACCGTCCGCGGTGAACCGCCGCTCGACGATGTGGCGGCAGGAATCGAATTCACGCTGCCGTCCCGTGCCGATGCGGTGCAGTCGATTGATGGCACTCGCAACGTGGTCGAGGGCGGCGCGCCCTGGCGGCCCGCCGAGGTGGGGCTGTACTGGCTGCTGGCAGGCACCGACACGCTGGGTGCAGTCAGTGCGGCTGTCGATCCACGCGAGTCGCGGTTGAATCGCGCCAGCGACGACGCGATCGCTGCCGCGTGGCCGGGTGCAGTCATCGCCGATCCTTCGGTCGGGGCAAGCCGGAGCTTCACCAGCGGCGGCCGCGGCGACCTCCGGCCGTTGCTGCTGTTGCTGGCGCTGGCGTGCCTCGTTGGTGAGTCGATTCTGGCTGGCAGGCGTCGCCCGGTCGATTGACCATCGTGGTGCACCGGCATACGTTCCCGCCCGCAATTCTGCCTTCAGCAGGTGCCTGACGACATTGCAGTCCGTACTTGACGCCTTCGGGCGTTGCGCAATCATCACTGAACTCTCCGAGCGCCTCCCGGCGCGCGGGGAATTGTTGCGCCTTGCCGGTCTGCCCGGCTCCAGCGGCTCGGTGCTGGCCGCCTGGCTTGCGGACCGGAGCAGGTCCTCGCGACTGGTGGTGATCGTGGCCGCCACACCTACCGACGCCGAGCGCTGGCTGGCCGACCTGCAACAACTCAGTGGCGATGCGGTCGGGCTGTACCCTCAACGCGAGGGGATCGGCGAGGACGAGCGACACTACGAAATCGCCGGTGAACGGATCGAGACCCTGGCGGCACTGCTCGGCGGCGAGCTGCGGATTCTCGTCACCACCGCTCGCGCCACGGCCGAACGAACCGCCGTGCCCGATGCAATTGACTCCCTCCGATTCGAGATTCGACCAGGCGCCACCCGGTCGCTCGGCGAGGTCGTGCAGGCGCTCGAGAAGATGGGATACCGCCGCACCAGTCAGGTGACCGAGATCGCCGAGTTCTCGGTGCGTGGTGGCATCGTCGACGCGTACGGCTTCGGAATGGCCACGCCGATCCGGATCGAATGGTGGGGCGACGACATTGCCACCCTGCGCAGTTTCGACCTCACCACCCAGCGCAGCGGCCCCGAGCTGAGTGACGCCACCATCCTGCCGATTCGGAGCGCTGGGCCCGCGTTGCCACCGGGAGAGGGCCCGGCAACCCGCCGCTCGCTGCTGGAACTGCTGCCCGGCGACGCGCTGCTGATCCAGGAGTCTGCCGGACCCAACAGCGAGGAAGTGGATCGTGCCTGGCGCGAAGCCGAGCACCATCGTGAGGTTGCACTCAGGTTGGGTGAGGCCGGACCGCCTCGTGAGGAACTGTTCCTGGAACCTGCCGACTGGCAGGCACGAATCGACCGATTCGCCCGGATCAGCACCCGCGACGAACGGGCCGAACTGCAAGTCGGATTCTTTCCGCCGGAGAAGGTCAACCGCGACCTGCGTGCCCTGCGTGCGGTACTGGGCCACGGCACTCCGACCCTGATCCTGTGCGACAACGAAGGCCAGCGCGAGCGGCTCGACGAATTGCTGGAGGAAGGCGGCTACCGACCGGCCGGCACCACGCTGGCGGTGGGTGCGCTCGACGGCGGGTTCGTGATGCCCACGTTGAGGGTGCTCACCGACCACGAGATCTTCCGCCGGGCCAGGCGATTGCGTCGGTCCAGGCGCTACCGTCAGGCCGCGCCCTCGACGCTCACCGGCACCCTAGAGATCGGCGACTATGTGGTGCACCTGGAACACGGCATCGGGGTGTATCGCGGCATCGCGACGCTGCCATCGGAGGGCGGCGAGATCGAGGTGGCGGTGCTGGAGTACGAGGGTGGTGATCGCCTCAACGTGCCGCTGTACCGACTCGACCAACTGGAGCGATACCGCGCCGCCGGCGACGACGGTGATCGACCGCCGCCCAGGATCCACCGTCTGGGCGGCAGCACGTGGAAGAAGGTCCGCGACAAGACCCGCGCGGCGATCCAGGCGATGGCAGCCGAGTTGCTGGAGTTGTACGCCCGGCGCACCGTGAGTGCGGGCTTCGCGTTCCCGCCCGATGGCCGCTGGCAGCGCGAGCTCGAGTCGTCGTTCCTGTACGAGGACACCCGCGACCAGCGCGCTGCCACCGAGAGCATCAAGCGCGATATGGAGCGACCGCAACCGATGGATCGGCTGCTGGTCGGCGATGTCGGTTACGGCAAGACCGAAGTGGCGGTGCGGGCCGCATTCAAGGCGGTGCAGGGTGGCAAGCAGGTGGCGGTACTGGTTCCCACCACGGTGTTGGCCGAGCAGCACTACCGTACCTTTGCCGACCGGCTGGCCGGTTATCCGGTCAACGTCGAGGTGTTGTCGCGCTTCCGCACCTCGCGCGAGCTCAAGGCCAGCGTGGCGCGGCTGGCGGAAGGAACCTGCGACATCGCGATCGGCACCCACCGCCTGCTTTCACGCGACGTCGCCTTCAAGGATCTGGGACTGCTGATTGTCGACGAGGAACATCGTTTCGGCGTCAAGCACAAGGAACGGCTGAAGCAATTGCGACTGTCGGTGGACGTGCTCACGCTCACCGCAACACCGATCCCGCGGACACTGCACCTCTCGCTGGCGGGACTGCGCGATCTCACCGTTATCGAGACTCCGCCCCGCGATCGCTCGCCGATTCTCACCTTCGTCGAGCCGTGGGACGACGGATTGCTGGAGGAGGCGATCGCCCGCGAACTCGATCGCGGTGGCCAGGTGTTCTTCGTTCACAACCGGATCGAGACGATCGAATCGATTGCGGCGCGGGTGCGCGCGTTGGCGCCGAGGGCCAGGGTCGGGGTGGGTCACGGGCAGATGCCGGCCGACGAGCTTGAGAACGTGATGCAGGCGTTTGCCACCGGCGAAGTCGACATCCTCGTGTCGACGATGATCGTCGAGTCGGGGTTGGACGTGCCCAACGCCAACACGATGATCGTCCACGACGCCCACCGCTTCGGGCTGGCCCAGCTCTACCAGCTCCGTGGCCGGGTGGGCCGCAGCCACCGCCGGGCCGCCTGCTACCTGCTGGTGCCGGACACGATCGACGAGGCGGCCGAGGAACGGCTCAAGGTGCTTGAGCATCATACAGACCTGGGAGCGGGCTATCGGATCGCTCTCCGCGATCTCGAACTGCGCGGGGCCGGCAACCTGCTGGGGGCCGAGCAGTCGGGCCACGCCCAGGCGATCGGCTTCGATCTGTACCTCCGCTGGCTGGAGGAGACGGTCACCGCGCTCAGGGGAACCCCCGGCCAGGTGGAGGCGCCGGCCCCGCCGGATGTCCATTTCGACCGGCCGACCCGGCTGCCCGACGAGTACGTGGTGGACGACGCGACCAAGCTCGACTTGTATCGGCGACTGGCGCGGGCGTCCGCGCCGGGCGACATTGATGACCTGCGGGACGAGCTGCGCGAGCGTTTCGGGCCCCTTCCGGTCGAAGCGGAGGCGCTGCTCGATATGAGCCGCCTGCGCACCCTGGGCGCCAGCTTGGGGGTCCAGCACGTGATAGTCAGGGGTGACGAGGCCCGGTTGTCGTTCCGGCAGGGTGCAGTGCCCCGGCTTGCCGGGCTGACCCAGGCGCTCGACCAGGTCCAGTTGGCGGCCGAAGTTCGCCGCACAGTGCCGCTGTCCCTCCGGCTGATCCGGCTGGGAGGCGAGCCGATGATACCCGCGCTGGTGCGCGCCCTGCGGCAAGTCGCCGCCTGAGTCGCACCAGCCGTTCCTTTCACTGATGTGAGGAGTCCGATGCGTCGTCTGTCGTTGCTGGTCGGTTTACTGGTCCTGTCCCTCGGCTGCGACGGCGATGCCTTCTCAGCCCACCCCGACGTGGTTGCCGAGGCCGCGGGACAGACCCTGTCGGCCGAGCGCGTCGCTGAGATCCTCACCAGCGTCAAGGGGATTCCGGTCACCGCAGAAGCTGCAACTTTCGTCGGCAGCCTGTGGGCCGACTACACCCTGTTTGCCAACGCGGTCGCCGAAGGCGAGTTGGAAACCGACTCGGCCACCATACACGAGGCAATGTGGCGTGACGTGGCCGAGTTCACCGCCGGGCACTGGTTCGACTCGCTGATCGCGACTCGGGCCACTCCGTCGCAGGAACGGATTGATTCCGCCTATGCCGTGGACAGCGTGCGGGTATTCCAGCACGTGTTGATCCGGCCAGCCACCAACGACGATGCCGGCCGGGCAGCAGCGCGGCGCGCCATCAACGGTGTCCTGGCCGAGGCGCGCGGGGGCACCGACTTCGGGGAGCTGGCGCTGGAACACTCCCAGGAGCAGGCGGCACAGGCCGACTCCGGGTTCCTGCCCGCCGCGCCGCGCGGCGCGTTCGTGGCCGCCTTCGACTCGGCGGCCTGGCTACTCGCCCCGGGCCAGATCTCGGGCGTCGTGGCGACCAACTTTGGCTTCCACGTGATTCGCCGGGCCACCGAGGCGCAGGCCAAGGAACGGCTCGGCAAACTGCTGATCTCGCAGATGGTACCCGCGATGGAGCAGGCCTACTACGAGGAGCTTGATTCGATCTTCGAGCTGAAGCTTGCCGGTGGAGCCGTCGGCAAGGCGCGCGGTGCACTTGCCAATCTCGCCGGGTCGGCCGACGATGGCAGCAGGCTGGTCGGGTTCAACGACGGTGAACTCACCGTCGGTGCGTTCGCGCGCTGGATCCAGGCCGACGTTGCCAACCCGATCCAGGGCCCGCAGAACCTCGAGGCGATGCGCAAGCTGCCCGACTCGACTCTCGAGCTCGGCATCCACCAGACCGCCTCGCGCTACCTGTTCCTGCGAGAGGCACAGCGCGCCGGAATCACCGTCACTCCGGACGAGTGGCAGATGATCTCCGAGGCGTTCAGCTCGCAACTCGACACCCTCAAGGCGACCATCGGACTCGGCCCCGACGTGATCGATCCGGCCGCGCCCGAAGCGGACCGCAAGCGTGCCGCCGCGCTGCGGGTCGACGCGTTCTTCGACAAGATGGTGACCGGTGAGGCGCAGGTCCGGTTGCTGCCAGGAATGCTCACCTGGACGCTGCGCGAGAAGTATGGCGCCAAGGTCAACCCGGCCGGGGTGCAGCACGCGGTCGCCCTGGCCAATGTGCGCAACGGTGGTGATTCCTCCGGTACCCCGACCGGTCCCGGGCAGGCGCCGCAGGTCATCACGCCGGCTCCGGGTGGCCCGCCGATCAACGAAGGTGCCGAGACCCCGTGAGTCGCGTGATGCGGGTTCGGGTGTGGCTGGCGGCGCTTTGCCTGGCAACGGGCTGGTCCGCGCCGCTCAGCGGGCAGGCCGCCGATGAGCCGATCGACCGCGTGATCGCGGTGGTCGGCTCGTCGGCCATCACCTACACCCAGTTGCAGGAAGAGTTCTTCACCCGCTACAGCGTGCGCGGGTTGCAGCCGCCCACCGACCCGGCCACCGTGCGCCGGGAAATGCGGATGCTGGTCGACACGTTGATCAACGCGGAACTGCTGTATCAGGAAGCGTTGCAGGACACGATGATCACCGTCTCCGCGATCGAGATCAACGATGCCGTCGACGAGACGATGCGCCAGATGCGCCAGCAGGTCTCGTCGGAGGTTGCGTTCCAGGCCGAGTTGCGTCGGGCCGGCTTCCTCGGCATCGACGACTACCGGCGCTGGCTGGCCGAGCAGCAGGGACGTGAATTGATGCAGCGCCGCAAGCGTGAGCGGCTGCTGTCGGAGGGCGTGGTTGCGCCCGTGGCACCGACCGAGCGGGAGGTTCGCGCCTTCTACGACGAGCGCAAGAACCTGCTGCCGCCTCAGCCGCCCACCGTATCACTCAAGCAGATCGTCATCCGGCCCAAGCCGAGCCAGGCCAGCCGCGACTCGGCCTTCAGGCTCGCCGACTCGCTGGCGGTGGCGATCCGCGAGGGTGCCGACTTCGCGGTCGCCGCCCGGCGCTTCTCGCAGGACGTAGCCAGTGCCCAGCGCGGCGGCGACCTCGACTGGTTCCGGCGCGGCCGGATGGTGCGGCCGTTCGAGGAGGTCGCCTTCTCGCTGCCGCGCGGCACGGTGTCCGATCCGGTCGAGACGGTGTTCGGATTCCACGTGATCCAGGTGCAGCAGGTGCAACCCACCGAAGTGAAGGCGCGGCACATCCTGATTATGCCGACGGTGGATTCGACCGATATGGCTCGCGCCCGATCACTGGCCGATTCACTCCGCGCTCTCGTTGTCGCCGGGGCGTCGTTCGACTCACTGCAGGTGCTCTACCACGATCCGTCGGAGGAGCGCGAAGCGGTGGGTGCCATCATCGATTCGCTGGGTCCGGTTTACGGTCGCGCGATCGAAGGGGTGCCCGACGGCGGCGTGAGTGAGGTGTTCGCCCTCGCGATAGACGGATCCGGGGCACCGCCCAAGTACGCCTTCGTGCGGGTGCTGGAGCGGCGGCCAGCAGGTCCGCAGCCGTACGACCAGTTGCGCGAACGAATTCGCAAAGTGCTCGGTGAGTCGATGGGATGGCAGAAATACTTCAACGAGATGCGTCAGAAGGTTCACATCGAGATTCGCGAGCTGTGACCAGGCCGGTCCGGCTCGCGGTGACTCTCGGCGACCCGAGAGGCATCGGGCCGGAGATCGTCGCGGCCGCGCTGGCAGATTCACCCCGGGCCGAGATCACCGTGATCGGCGCCCGTGAACAGATCGAATCCCTCCCGGCCGGAGCGCACGAGGCAGTGGGTTCCTGGCGCGCCGGTGCCGCCCAGGGCCGCGGCGGTGCGGTCGATGCGGGCCTGATTGCCGGTCGTGCTGTCGAACGCGCCGCGCAACTGGCCGGCAGCGGCGAGGTCGACGCGATCGTGACTGCCCCGGTCGAAAAGCACGCATTGCACCTGGCCGGCTTTCCGTATCCCGGTCACACCGAGTGGCTGGCGCATCTGGCTGGTGGGGTCGAGGTGGCGATGATGCTCGCCAGCGACCGACTCCGGGTGGTGCTGGTGACCACTCATCTGCCACTGCGCGACGTGCCGCTCATTCTCACCGCCGATCGGGTGGTGCGCGTCGGTGAAGTCACCCGCCGCGGCATCCGCGACTGGTGGGGGATCGGCGAACCGCGGATCGCCATTTGTGCCCTCAATCCGCACGCCGGTGAGCAGGGACTGTTCGGCGACGAGGAGCAGCGGATCCTGGCACCGGCCGCCGAGCGGCTCGGGGCCGCCGGGCCGATTCCGGCCGACACCGTTTTCGTTCGGGCGATGCAGGGCGAATTCGATGTTGTCCTGGCACCCTACCACGATGTCGGGATGACAGCGATAAAGGTCGCCTCCTTCGGCAAGGGCGTGAATATCACGCTGGGCCTGCCGTATGTGCGCACGTCGCCCGATCACGGCACCGCGATCGACATCGCTGGCACGGGACGTGCCGATCCCTCAAGTATGAAGGCCGCCCTGGCGCTGGCCATTGATCTTGCGACTCGGAGCCGAACCCGATGAGCCTGCGTGTGTCGGTCCTGATCCCGGTGTACAACGAAGCGGCGACCATCGAGTCGCTGGTGGAGCAGGTGCGCGCCGTGCCGATGGAGCACGAGATCGTCTGCGTCAACGACGGCTCGAGCGATGGCAGCACCGAGATTCTCGACCGGCTGCTGGCCGAGGGCAAGATCGACCAGCTCCACCATCAACCCGTCAATCGCGGCAAGGGTGCCGCAATCCGCCACGCGATCGGGTTGGCAACCGGCGACGTGCTGGTGGTGCAGGACGCCGACCTGGAATACAACCCGGCGGAGATTCCCGGCCTGCTGGAACCGATCGAGGCCGGCAAGGCCGATGCGGTGTTCGGCTCGCGCTTCCTGGGCGGCCCGCACCGGGTGCTCTACTTCTGGCACAGCGTCGGCAACGCATTGCTCACGCTGGTGAGCAATATGTTCACCGATCTCAACCTCACCGATATGGAAACCTGCTACAAGGTTATCCGTACCCCGCTGGCCAAGAAGCTGATCCTGACCACCGACCGGTTCGGCTTCGAGCCCGAGGTGACCGCACGGCTGGCGCAGGCCCACGCCCGGATCTGGGAAATGCCGATCTCGTACAGCGGCCGCACTTACGAGGAAGGCAAGAAGATCGGCTGGCGCGACGGTGTGGCGGCGTTCTGGCACATCCTGCGCTTCAACATATTCCCGCCGCGCAATGCCCGGGTGCGCCAGCGCGATCGGTCGCCGTTCGAACAGCCGCCCTTCCCGCGCAAGGGATCACAACTCACCGAGGGGTAGTCTGCCGCGCTTCGGTGTGGCTCAGGCGGCCGGGAGCTTCTCCACCCGAACGCTGCCGACCCTGCGCCCGTCCATCTCGGTTATTTCGAACACCATCTCCTCGACCACGGAACGGTCACCCACCTTGGGGAGTCGGCCGAGCAGCCCGAACAGGTAGCCACCGATGGTGGTGTAGTCGGTGTCATCGAGGTTGCAGTCGAAGCGGGCATTGAACTCGCTGATAGTGGTGGCACCGTCGATCGCGGCGGAACCGTCGGCGGTGGTGGCCAGGGAGGCATCCACCGGATCGTGCTCGTCGAAGATCTCGCCGACGATTTCCTCAAGCAGGTCTTCCATAGTGACCAGACCCGCTGTGCCGCCGTACTCGTCGAGCACCACCGCCAGATGCATCTTGAGCCGCTTCATATCGGCCAGCACATCCTCCACCTCGCGGGTACCGGGCACGAACAGCGGCGCACGGGCCAGCCGGGAAACCGACGTGCCCGGTGCGTTCCTGAGCGCGCGGAGGATGTCCTTGGCGAGCACCAGGCCGACGATCTCGTCGAGCGACTCGGTGTACACCGGATAGCGGCTGCGGCCTGCCTCGGCCACCACGTCGGCGGCCTCCTCGACGGTCAGGTCGGATTCCAGCGCGGCGATCTCGGTCCGCGGCGTCATCACCTCGAGCGCGGTCTTCTCGCTGAACTCGAATACTCCCTCGAGCAGTCGGGCGTCGCGGTCGCGCAATGAGCCACCCTCGCCGGACTGCTCCACCAGCATCCGGATCTCGTCGGGCGAGTGCAGCCGCTCGTGCGAACCCGGCGGCTCCACGCCGACCCGTCGCAGCAGCCAGTTGGCGGTGCCGTTGAGGACCAGGATCGGGTAGTGCATCAGCCACGAGAACGCGATCAGGGGCATCACCACCCAGCGCGATACCGCTTCCGGGTAGAGCAGCGCCAGTGCCTTGGGCACCAGCTCTCCGAGGACGATGTGCAGCACCGAGATGGTGGCGAAGGCGATTGCCACCGAGGCGGTGTGGGTCAGCGCGCCGCCCAGATTGTCGGGCAGGCTGCCGAAAATCCAGTCGAGCAGCCCGGCCAGGGCCGGCTCACCCACCCAGCCAAGGCCCAGCGAGGCCAGGGTGATGCCGAGCTGGGTGGCGGAGATGTACTGGTCGAGATGTTGGACCGCCCGAAGGGCCAAGGTAGCTTTGCGGTCGCCGCCGAGGGACAGTTCCTCGAGTCGGGTGCGCCGGGCTCCCACGAGGGCGAATTCGGCCGCTACGAAGAACGCATTGAATGCAACCAGCCCGACCACGGCAGCAAGGCCGAGAGCGATTGATGCCCAGTTCAGATCAGATTCCATTGTACCACAAGGGTAACTCGGAGCGAGAAGGCACGGCAGGGGCCGACACCCTGCCTGATCCGGGGCACTATCACGGTGCATTCGCCCGTCCGGCCTCGATCCTGGCCAGTCGCCGATTGCTGCTGGTGCTGGGGCTGACCGCCACATTCCTGATCATCGAGGTGATCGGTGGGCTGGTGTCGGGGTCATTGGCGCTGCTGGCCGACGCCGGACATATGGCCACCGACGTCGCGGCGCTCACCCTGGCCACCGTGGGATCCCGGATCGCCCAGCGCAGAGCCAGTTCGGCCCACAAATTCGGCAACCTGCGCTGGGAAATCCTGATCGCGATGGTCAACGGGGTGATCCTGGTGGCAATGGCGATCGGTATCTCCCTGGAGGCACTGGAGCGGCTCAAGGAGCCGCACGAGATCAACGCCGTGTTGTTCGGCATCGTCGCGCTGGCTGGACTGGGCGTCAATTTGACCGGTCTCCGGTTGCTGCACGGCCACCACGCCCACGACCTCAACGTTCGCGGTGCCTACCTGCACATAATGGGCGACGTGCTCGGCTCGCTGGCCGCGGTCACCGCAGCGGTGGTGATCCACTTCACCGGCTGGCTGCCGATCGACCCGCTCATCTCGGCGTTCATCTCGCTGCTGATTCTGGTGTCGGCCTGGCGGCTGATCAGTGAGTCGGCCACCATCCTGCTCGACAAGGTGCCGTCTCACCTCGAGGTGCCGGAGGTGGAACGTCGCCTCAGGTCGGTACCAGGGGTCGAGGCGGTGCACGACGTCCACGTCTGGACCGTGACCAGCGGGCTGGTCGCGATGAGCGCCCACGCGGTGGTACCCGAACTCGATGCCCACCCCGATACGCTGCGGCTGCTGGGGGAACAGATGCAGCAGCTTGGCATCGAACACGTCACGATCCAGTTGGAGACTGGCGGCCCCTGCATCGGCGAGGACTGCGGCGACCTGCCGGTGAGCGGAACCATCGTGGACGACCGGGAAACCTGACGCCTTGCGATGACTGGTTGCGCCCCCTATATATGGCGCCCTTGAAGGGCGGACTCGAATACGGGCGGGACCAGGTGGAGATCAGGAACATTGCCATCATCGCACACGTCGACCACGGCAAGACGACGCTGGTCGATCAGATGCTGCGCCAGGCCGGTGCGTTTCGAGCGCACCAGCAGGTCGAGGAGCGCGTGATGGATTCCAACCCGCTCGAGCGCGAGCGGGGCATCACCATCCTGGCCAAGAACACCGCAGTGACCTGGAAGGGCACCAAGATCAACATCATCGACACGCCGGGTCACGCCGACTTCGGCGGCGAGGTCGAGCGGATCCTGCGGATGGTCGACGGTGTGCTGATTCTGGTCGATGCCGCCGAGGGCCCGATGCCGCAGACCCGGTTCGTGACCCGCAAGGCGCTGGGACTGGGGCTGCGACCGATCGTGGCGATCAACAAGATCGACCGCGCCGACGCCGAACCGCTCCGGGTCCACGACGAGGTGCTGTCGCTGTTTCTCGATCTAGACGCCACCGAGGAACAGCTCGAGTGCCCGTTCCTGTACACATCGAGCCGGGCCGGCACGGCCACCACCGAACTCGACGCGCCCGGCAGCACGCTGGAACCGTTGTTCGACACCATCCTGGCCCACGTTCCGGCGCCCAGCGGCGACCCCAAGGGCCCGTTCCAGATGCTGGTCAGCACGCTGGACTTCTCCAGCTTCCTGGGTCGGATCGCGATCGGCCGGATCGAGCGGGGCCACCTGGCGGTGGGTGACCAGGTGGCGCTGCTGCCGATGGGCGAGCCCGGCCTGGTGACCGACGAGCCGGGCGTGGAGCGTGGCCGGATCACCAAGCTGTATACCTTCGACGGGCTGGCCCGGGTCGAGGTCGACACGGCCGCCGCCGGCGATGTCGTGGCGCTGGCCGGCTTCGAGACCATAGAGATCGGCAAAACTTTCGCAGCGGTCGACCGCCCCGAGCGGCTGGCCGGCATCGCGGTGGAGGAGCCGACCATCTCGGTCGACGTGATCGTCAACAACTCGCCGTTCGCGGGCAGGGAGGGGAAGTTCGTCACTTCCCGCCAGCTCCGTGACCGGCTGTTCAAGGAGCTGGAGCGCAACGTCGCCCTGAGGGTCGAACCGACCGATTCGCCCGACACTCACGCCGTGAGCGGCCGGGGCGAGCTGCACCTCGGCATCCTGATGGAGACGATGCGGCGCGAGGGCTACGAGTTCCAGGTGTCCCGGCCGAGGGTGATCCTGCAGCGCGGCCCAACCGGCGAGCGGCTCGAACCGTATGAGGAGCTGATCATCGACGTGCCCGAGGAGTATATGGGCGTGGTGATGGAGAAGCTGGGCCCGCGTCGCACCGAGATGGTCGAGATGCGGAACCCCGGCCAGGGCAACGTGCGGCTCACGTTCCGGATCCCCTCGCGCGGCCTGTTCGGCTACCGCAGCGAATTCCTGACCGACACCCGCGGCACCGGGATGATGAACCACCGGTTTCTGGAGTACGGCCCGTGGGCCGGGCCGCTGGCGGGCCGCAAGCGCGGCGTGCTGGTGGCCGATCGCGAGACCCCGGTGGTGGGCTTCGCGCTCAACAACCTGCAGGAACGGGCCCAGTTGTTCGTGGCCCCGGGCGAACAGGTGTACGAGGGAATGATCGTCGGCGAGAATTCGCGTCCCGAGGATATGGACGTCAACGTCGGCAAGGAGAAGAAGCTGACCAATATGCGGACCACCGCGAGCGACGAGAACATCCAGTTGGAGCCGCCGCGGGAGATTTCGCTGGAGTATGCCCTCGAGTACATCGAGGAAGACGAACTGATCGAAGTCACGCCTGACAACATCCGGCTCCGGAAGCGGCTGTTGCTGGCAAACGACCGCAAGAAGGCCCAGCGCGCGGCCAACCGGGTGGCCGACGCATCGTGACAATCACAACCCGGAACACAATGGAGGCTGGTATGCCGGCGTGGGAGGCGTCTCTCGGAACCCTGCTCGACGAGACGGACGAGGTCCTGCTCAGGCGTCGTTTCGACGACGATGAAGAGGAAGAAGAGGGCTTCGGCTTCGACGACGAGGATGAGGACGAGGACTCGGACGACGAAGACTACGACGACGATGAGGATTACGACGACGACGACGAAGCGGAAGAAGTCGACTACGACGGATTCTCATTCGGCGACGAAGACGAAGAATCCTGAGCGCCGCTCCCAGGGGGCCACGCGCTCGCCGTTCGGCGCCGCCCCGGCGTGATGGCGATCATCCGATTAGTTTGATGATCGCCTACCCCTCCTCGATTCCGGAGTAGCCGGTGGTCCAGCAGGTTCCGCCCCAAGCGCCAGTCCGCTGGCCCGCCATCATCCAGGGCGGGATGGGGATTGCTGTGTCCGACTGGCGCCTGGCCCGAGCGGTGTCCAGGGCCGGACAGCTCGGCGTGATCTCGGGGACTTCGATCGACTCGGTGCTGGTCAGACGCCTCCAGGACGGCGATCCCGATGGAGACGTCCGCCGGGCGATGTCGGCGTTCCCGATTCCGGGCGTGGCCGACGCGGTGCTCGAGAAGTATTTCCTGCCGGGCGGTCGCGAGCCGGGTCAGCCCTACAAGCTGCTGTCGATGCCGCGTGCCAAGGTATCGCTCGAGCGCGAACAGGTGGTGATCCTCGCCAACTTCGTGGAAGTGTTCCTCGCCCGCGAGGGACACGACGGGTTGGTGGGCATCAACCTGCTCACCAAGGTCCAGATGCCCAACCTGCCATCACTGTACGGTGCGATGCTGGCTGGCGTCGATTTCGTGCTGATGGGCGCCGGAATCCCCAAGGAGATTCCCGGCGTGCTCGACGCCTACGCCGAGCACCGCCCGGCCACGCTCAAGCTGGATGTCGAAGACGAACAACCGGGTCTCTCGGCCGAGCTGCGATTCGAGCCGATGGCCCACTGGGGCGAGCACGCTCCGATCAAGCTCACCCGGCCGCGTTTCCTCGCGATCATCGCCAGCAACTCGCTTGCGACGATGCTGACGCGCAAGGCCAGCGGATACGTCGATGGCTTCATCATCGAGGGTCCCACCGCCGGTGGTCACAACGCGCCGCCACGCGGGCCGCTCACCCTCAACAACGAGGGTGAACCGGTGTACGGGCCGCGTGACGAGGTCAGCCTGCCCCAGATGGTCGAATTGGGCCGACCGTTCTGGATCGCCGGCGGCGCCGGTACTCCGGAGGCCCTGGTGGCCGCCCAGCAGGCGGGGGCCACCGGTATCCAGGTGGGTACGCTGTTCGCCTACTGCGAGGAGTCCGGGCTGGCGGCCAAGTACAAGCACTCGGTGCTCGACCACGCCGCCCGCGGCGAGGTGAATGTCCGCACCGACCCGCTGGCATCGCCCACCGGCTATCCGTTCAAGGTGGTGCAGTGGGCCGAAGATCCCACCGGTGGCAGGCCCGAACCGCGGGTCCGCAATTGCGACCTGGGCTACCTGCGTGTGGCCTACCGTCGCGATGACGGCCGCCTGGGCTACCGCTGCGCGGCGGAACCGGTCAAGGATTATGTCGCCAAGGGTGGCGACATCGAGGCCACCACCTCCAGGCGCTGCCTCTGCAACGCGCTGATGGCCGACATCGGCCTGCCGCAGGTGACAGCCGATGGCGGCGGCGAACCGCCCTTGGTCACCAGCGGCGACGACCTGATGGCAATCGGCAAGTTCCTCCGCGGGCGGGCTCGCTACAGCGCCGTCGACGTGATCGACTACCTGCTCGGCGATGAAACCCGCAGTGCCGATGCCGAGCTTGCAGCGGACGGCGACCTGCAGTTCGCCAGTGGTACACCGGATCGAGTCTGAAGCAGCACCGATTCCAGCAAGGGAGAAGAAAGAAGGGAGAAGGGAGAAGGTCTCGTACCCCTTCTCCCTTCTCCCTTCTCCCTTCTCCCTTGCTTCTTACCTCGGCGACGCCGCCGTGTTGCGATCACCCGTGCCGCAGGTCGGCCAGGGCGCCGGGGCACCCTCACGGTCCGTGAGTTCGATCACCTCGTGCGACAGCAGCTCGGCGTCCTGGTCTGCCATATACACCAGCATAGCGATCAGCGTGGCGTTGTTCTGCAGATCCTCGGCGATCACCTTGTCGAAGGTGTCGCGGTTGGTGTGCCAGGTGGTGCTGCCGTAGTCCCAGCTCAGGCCGCCGGTGCCGTAAACCGGTGACTTCATACACTGGAACGCGGCGTTGTCGGTGCCGCCGGTGGCAGGCCTGCCGGTGCCGGTCATCCGGATCCGACCGGTCATCTCCGAGGGGATCGCCGACATATAGCGGATCAGGGCGTCGACTCCCTCGACGAACGGACCCGGGCCGATGTTGACAATCCGGCCGGTGCCGTTGTCCTGGTTGAAGCCGGCGTGCACTCGCGACACTATTTCGGGGTTGTCGGCAACCCAGGCGCGCGAACCGTTGAGGCCCTGCTCCTCACCACCCCAGTGGCCGACGATGATGGTCCGCTTCGGGTTGGGGTAGACCTTCTTGAGAATCCGCATCGCTTCCATCATCGTGATGGTGCCGGTGCCGTTGTCGGTGGCACCAGATGCGCCGTCCCACGAGTCGTAGTGGGCCGAGAGCACGATGTACTGGTCGGGGAACTCGGAACCCTCGATCCGGCCGATCACGTTGTGGACCGGCTGTTCGCCGAGGTCTTGCGACTGCGCGAACAACCGCACCCTGGGCGACTGGCCGTTCTCGGCGAGACGGTACAGCAGCGAGTAGTCCTC
The DNA here is from genome assembly GCA_965651205.1 of uncultured bacterium. Classification (GTDB taxonomy): domain Bacteria; phylum Gemmatimonadota; class Gemmatimonadetes; order Gemmatimonadales; family GWC2-71-9; genus Palsa-1233. Next base: position 65,649 of record CBFGRM010000003.1, on the reverse strand, counting down.
GCACGAGACATCAAGCGTGGGCACCTGCTGCTTGGGGGTGCCGAAAATCTTGTTGATGCCGGGATAGTTCGAGAAGGTCGTGGTCAGGACTGCCGCGACCCCGGCTTCCTTGGGCCATTCGTAGCGATTGCCACCCTGCAGGAAGCGGTCGGCATAGTCGGCTGCGTTGGCGCTACGCACCGAATCCAGCCGCGCCTTGGTGGCCGGTTCGGCGTACTCGGCGATCTGGGACGGCATCCGACAGCTCGGGTTGAGAGCGGAGCCGAGCAGGAACTTGCCGCGCACGGTGGGGAGCCACGCCGCGAAGTCCTCCGGGGTGGTCTTGGGCGGAATCAGGGCCACTTCGCCCTCCACCCACTGTCCGTTTGTGCCAGGGCTCCAGCCCAGCATCGTCGCTTCGAGGGTGCGCAGCCGGGGCGCGGTGAGGTCCATATATGTGGGACCACGAACCCACTTGACCCAGGTGCCGTAGGGGACCTGCGACGCAGGGATGCCCCACTTGGCGTACTCGCGGATCAGCCAGTGCTGGCCGGCATCGAAACGGTCGGTGTTGTTGAGGCGCGGCCCGATCGAGTCGAGAAGGACCTGCGCAAGCTCCATCGCACGGCCCTTTTCCATCCCCTCGACCCACATCTGCTGGATCACGGGATCGGTGGGCGCCGAGGTGCGGACGTAGCGGGCGCTGTCGATCAGGTTTTGCTGGAATCCACCGCGCTGGGCGCTTGCGGTGACGGGAAGGGCAATCGCTGCGAGCACGGCCAGCCGTGCGGCAGCCCCGAACTTCAGACGGGACATCAGGCACTCCGGAGTGGAGGGACTATGGGGAACCCAACGATAGTACCGGGTTGTACGTATCTTTAAGGTAGCACGTTGCCGGTAATTTGTTCTCAAGTAGGGGGGTGCGATGCGGTTTCTGAGGCGATTGGCGGTCACTGTGGCCGTCCTGTCGTTGCCTGGCGGGGTTCTGCTGGCCGATTCCTGGGGAGACGGCAAGTCGTTCCGCGAGGTCCTGAGCGTGGTGGCCGACGAGCCGGTGCCGATCGACTGGCGAATGCTGGCCTCGCTCTCACTCGAAGACGGCAAGGCGCCGCCGGCACTGACTGCCCTTGATGGCAAGCGGGTGGTGATCGCGGCGTTCATCGTGCCCTTGGAAGACGATATGCAGCGGGCCGATGAATTCCTGTTGGTGCCGTACTTCGGCGCCTGCGTGCACACGCCGCCCCCGCCGCCCAACCAGATGGTGTACGTCAAGATGAAGGACCGGAAGATGATCAAGATCGGTTGGTGGGATCCGGTCAACTTCGAGGGCGTGCTTCATCTCAAGCAGGTCGATTCGGTGTACGGTCCCAGCTACTTCGAGATGGAAGGACTCGAGAGCAAGCCCTATACTCCGCCATCGAAGTGACGGAACAGCCGCCGGCGGTGCGCCTGGAGGCGCTCCGCTTTGCATATCGCCGCGGTCCGGAGGTACTCGACATCGCCGGACTGGTGGTGCCCCGCGGCGAGCGGGTGTTCCTGCACGGTCCCTCCGGTAGCGGCAAGACAACTCTCCTCGGTGTGATCGCCGGAGTACTCGTACCGACATCCGGTCGGGTGGAAGTACTGGGTCAGGACCTGACCCGGTTGTCGCAGGGTGAGCGCGACCGCCTGCGCGGTGAGCATCTCGGCTACCTGTTCCAGTTGTTCAACCTGCTGCCGTGGTTGTCGGTAACCGAGAACGTCACCCTGCCGGTGGAACTGCACCCGGCCCGGCGCGGCAGGCTGGACGGTGTCGCGCCGCGTGACGCTGCTCGCGCACTGCTCGAGCGACTGGACCTCGCCGCCTTCCTCGACACACCGGTGAGCGACCTGTCGGTGGGCCAGCAGCAGCGGGTGGCGGCCGCCAGGGCATTGATCGGCAGTCCGGCCTTGCTGATCGCGGATGAACCGACTTCGTCGCTCGATGCGGATCGCCGCAATGCGTTTCTCGACCTGCTGTTTGCCGAGTGTGAACGGGCCGGTTCCACCCTGTTGTTCGTGAGCCACGACCTGTCGCTCGGGGCAGCGTTCGACCGTCAGCTTTCACTTCCTGAACTCAACGGCGCCGGGGTGCAGGCCTGATGCTCACCCTTCGACTGGCGCTTCGTTCGCTTGCCAACCGCCGACTCACGACGATCCTCACCATCGCGTCGATTGCGCTGTCGGTGTCACTGCTGGTAGGAGTCGAGACGGTGCGCCGCGGAATCCGCGAGTCGTTCGCGGGTACCATCCGGGGCACCGACCTGATCGTGGGTGCCCGCGGCGGCAGCCAGCAGTTGTTGCTGTCGTCCATCTTCGGACTCGGCGCGCCCGCGGGCTCGGTCACCTGGGGGACATACCAGCGTTGGTCGTCGCACGGTGCGGTGGACTGGACCATCCCGCTGGCACTGGGCGACAGCTATTTCGGCTATCGGGTGGTGGGCACCACCGATGCCTTCTTCGAGCACTACCGCTTCCGGAACGATGGCAGGCCCACGCTGGCACCCGGCGGCGAGCTTCCCGCCGACGATCACGACGTCGTGCTGGGCAGCGAGGTCGCGGCCAGCCGCAACCTCGCGGTGGGAGACGAACTGGCGATCACCCACGGGCTCCGCGGCACCGGCATAATGGACCACGATCAGCACCCGTTCCGAGTGAGCGGCATTCTGTTGCCGACGTTCACGCCGATCGACCGGTCGTTGTACGTGACGCTCGAGGGAATTGACGCGATGCACGAGGATTTCCCCGGTGCGCCGCCTCCCGACCCGGCGCTCACCGCCAGCGGACCACTGCTGTCGTCGTTCCTGGTGGGCACCCGGAACCGGATCGAGTCGCTGCAACTGCAACGCGAGATCAACACCGACACCGACGAGCCGCTCAGCGCCATCCTGCCTGCGGTGGCGCTGACCGAACTGTGGCACACCATCGGCTACGCCGAGGACGGTGCCCGGATCATCACGATGGCGGTGGTGGTGGTGGGACTGCTCGGAATGCTGGTTGCGCTCTACAGCACGCTGCAGGAGCGACGTCGCGAGATGGCAATCCTCCGCTCGCTCGGAGCCGGTCCGCTGCGGGTGGCGCAATTGCTGGTGATCGAATCGGGCGTGCTGGCCGCTCTGGGCGCCATCTTCGGCCTGATCGCGACCTACGTGATCCTGGTGATCGGCCGCGGTATGGCGGAGCGGCATTTCGGGATCTTCATCCCGATCACGGCGCCCGGCCGACTGGAATGGATCTATGTGGCCGGGGTTGTCGTGGCAGGAATACTCGTGGGCCTGATTCCGGCGTGGCGCGCCTACCGCAATGCGCTGCAGGATGGCCTGGTGATCAGGCTCTAGAGGATCTGGTCTCGCAACTGCTCGGCGATGGTGTCGATCACCGAATCAACGTTGTAGCTGCCGTCGCTGATGCGGGACGAAACCTGGCGAAGCATCTCGGGCGACACGCTGCCCACGGGAATGTCGGGTTCGGCCAGTCGACGGGCTTCCTCCGACACCTCGACGCTGTCGGTGGCGGCTGGCCGCAGTGCTGTCGTTGCCACCTTGCTGTCGGCAGGCGACACACTACCGACGCTCTTCTGCCCTGATTCGGAAATACTGCCGGAACCCAGCGGATCGATTGCCATCGTCTCATCCCTCCTAGCCGGTATATCCGAACATAGCGCCCAGCGGGGCGCCCGTCACCTGACCCGGTTATCGGTCGCGGTCTGCGAAAGCTGAGTCGGTCAGGCCCGTCGGTTGATCAGCAGGGGCTGGCCCGGTGCACTCTGGCGGGAATAGCCGCCCAGCACCTGACCGAGCTGGCGCGAGGTGGCCTCCAGCTCGCGCGCCAGTTCCTTGGCATCGGCTTCGATCATCCGGGCCAGGGCGCTGGCCTCGGCGGTGGCTACGCTGCGGGCCCGATCGACCTGGGCCGCGAGCGACCGGATCGATGGCGGTTCCCGCCCGGCGTCGGCCATCTGGATGCTGCGGCGCAGCGCCAGCAGGCGGACTTCCCGTCCGGCCACGGTGGCAGCCAGTTCTTCGGCTTCGTGCGAGAACCGCTCCAGCAGCCTGGCGTCGTCCGAGCGCAGCACTGCGCGCTGGGCCTCGACCACGTCCCGAAAGCGTACCAGGTCGGCAAGCTGAGCAGCCAGCAGTTCCTCTGCCGCGGCAACCTCGGGCCTGCTCACGCGGCACCGGCCACGCTGGGTTGCAGCGACACCCGGGCCGCCTCGGACCAGGCCGAGTGCAGTTCGGCGACCACGGCGATGGGCGAATCGAGTCGGGCTGCGACCGGTTCGAGGTGTACCGCGAGACATTCCCGGATCAGCCAGGTGTACAGGCCAGCCAGTCGGGTGGCGATCTCGCCACCGCGTTCGATGTCGAGCGCCCCGGCAAGTTCGTGCAGGATCGCGGTGGCGGTGTTCAGGCGTGCCTCGCGCTGTTCCACGTCGTCGGATTCGATCGCGATGCGGGCCTGACGCAACGAAAGGTGCACCCGGGCGGTGAGCGCGACGATCCGCTGAGCCGGCGACATCGCCATCACGTCCATCTGGCGGTACAACGTGGCGGGAGTGGGCGCGGTCATCAGTCGCTCCGGTTGCTCGGATTGAGTGCGTTGAGGAAGCCGGTCGACGCCTGCTGCAAGCGGGCGATGGCTGCTTCCATCGCCACGAATCGGGCCAGCAGATTGGCCCGGCGCCGCTCGAGCCGACCGTCGATCTCGGTTATGCGGTCACTGGCACGGCTCATCTGGTCGTCGATCGACATCCGACGCAGGTCGAACGTGCCGCCGGTTTCGATGTAGCGATCGAGGATCCGCTCGATCGCGGCACCGGTGCCGACGGTGAGCGAGAGTGTCGCGATCACTCCGGTGGTGCTGCCCTCGTAGCGGGCAGTGAGCCCGGCCGCATCGGTGCCGTTCGCGCCCACCAGCACGTTGCCGGATCCGGTGGCAGCCTGGCCACCTATGGTGCCTGCGATGTCGGTGCCTGCAACGGTTGCGTCGGCCGACCACGCCTCGGACGCACCATCGCCCACGGCTGCAAGGGAAATCGAAATCCCGCTGGCCGATCCCGTCGACCTGTGGGTCAGCCGGATGTCGTTGCCCTCGGCGACAACATCGATCGACAGACCCTCGTTGTCGATCGCATCGGTCAGGGCTCCCACGATGTCGACGGTGGTCATCCCGGTGGTGAGTGCGACACTTGCCTGGCGACCAGTGCGGGTGTCGGTCAGGGTGATCGTGTCGGCAGTGGCACCGGCATCGTAGACGCCGCTGAAGCCGCTGGTGACCACGGTGGCTGCGGTGGCAAGGGCGCTGATCTCCACGTCCCAGGTACCGCTGGCGACTCCGCTCGCGGATGACACGAAGTGCAGTTCGGGGTTGCTGCTGGTGCGCTGTTCGGTGAACAGGCTGCGCAGGTCGGAGTGTCGATCGTTGAATGCGCTGTCGAAGGTGCTGGCGTCGAGCGACAGCACGCCCTCGCGTGACAGCGACAGGCCCACGCTGGCGGCGGTCTGCATATCGCTGCTGGCGCCGAGCACGCCCGCCAGCAGCGCTGATGGCAGGTCGCGCCTCAGGCCGCGCAGCATCGGGTCGTTGTACAGCGCCGGCACCGACGACTCGGATGCGGTGCCCTGCGACTTGATGAATGCGACCAACTCGTTGTAGCCGTCGACGAACGCCTGCATCGAGTTGCGGGCGGCATCGGCATACCGACCGGTGGTGATCACGGTCTCGGCACCGGCGTCGTCGGCAACCAGTGTCAGCGTGATGCCCTCGAGTGCGTCGGAGATGACGTTGCTGCTGCGGGTCATCTCGATGCCGTCGATGGCAAATATCGCGTCGCTGCCTTCGGTCAGGATGGCCGCAGCCGCAACTTCGCCCCCTCCATCGAGGAAGCCGAGCTGCTGCAGGATCGTGCCGCTGGTGTCGGCGAGGTCGATGCCGGCAGCGCCGGTCGTGCTGCTGGTGAGCACCAGGCGGTGATCGGTGGAAGACACCGACAGGATCGTGGCTGCCACACCGCTCGGCGTGGCGCCGGTGTTGAGCGCATTGATCCGGTCGCGGATCGTTGCAAGTGTATCGGTGGCCCCGATGTCGATCGCCTGGCCATTGATGCTGATGGTGCCGGTGGCACCGATCGCATCGACGGTGGCCGCGACCCCGGTGCCGACCAGCTTCTGGGCACGAGCGAGCTGGCTCACGGTGAGGGTGTGACTCCCCTGCTGCACTCCGGGCGTGGTGGCTACCGTGGCCAGTGCCCTGGTGCCGCTCAGGATCGCGGTGGTGCTGGTGGTGGCGTCGAATGCGCTGCCGTCGCGCAGTGCCGACGCTGCCGACTCGAGCCTGCCCACCAGGCTGCGCAGTGTTTCCAGTGCGGCCTGCTGGCTGTCCAGCTTGTTGATCCGGGACTCGAGGCGGACGGCAGGTTGCCGCTCCTGATCGATGATGGCATCAACCAGGCTGCGATAGTCGAACCCCGAGGCCAGTCCGCTGAATGAAACGAGTGGTGCCGTCATCTTGTGTCAGTCCCGGAATGGCGGGGGCCGCCGGAGCGACCCCGCGCCTGTTGTTCCGGCCGCGCTATCAGCGCAGCAGGTCGAGCACGGACTGGGCCGAAACGTTCGCCTGGGCGAGCATCGCGGTGCCAGCCTGCTGGAGGATCTGGTACTTGGTGAACGCAGTCGACTCGAGCGCCATATCGGCGTCGCGAATCGTCGACTCCGCCGCCATCACGTTCTGGGTGATCGTGGCGACGTTGGCCGCGGCGAACTCCATCCGCGACTGGGCCGCACCGATGGTGCCGATGGCGGTGTTGACCGTGTTGATGGCGGTGTCGATCGCCGTCAGCGCGGCCTGGGCCGTGTCGGCGTCGGTGAGGACCAGGCCGGCCACGCCGAGATTGGCGGTGGTCAGGTTGACCTGGCTCAGCGACACGAGGTCGTCACCGCTGTAGGAGCCAGACGACGACACCATAAACTCGACCGCGGTGCCCGCGACGACGATGGTCTGATTGTTCACCCCATCGGCCGTGTAGCCACCGGCGTTGGTGACCGTGATGCCGAAGGCGTCGAAGTTGTAGGTGCCGGCGCCGGCGGGCATCGAGATCGCCTGGGTCTGCAACGTGGCACCCGCGCCGAAGCTCAGTGTTGCCACGCCACCGGTGCTGGTGAAGGTGTAGGTGCCGCTGGCGGCTCCGCTGAGCGTGACCTGGCCAGCGTAGGTGCTGGAGGCGTCGACCGTGTTGCCGAGGGTGCCATTGACCAGTGCCGAGCCCTGGTACTTGGTGGTTGCGGCGATGCGGCCGATTTCCGAGATGAGCTGCTGGAACTCGGCGTTCAGCTTGTCGGTCTGGGTGCCGATCGACGCCGAGTTGGCCGCCGAAGCGAGTTCCTTCATCCGGTCGAGGATGCCCGACACGGTGTTCACTGCACCGTCGGCAATCTGCAGCATCGAGATGCCCTGGGCGGCGTTGCGCGACGCCTGCTGCAGCGAACGGCTCTCGGCGCGGAGCTTGTTGGCGATCGCCAGGCCGGCTGCGTCGTCGCCCGACCGGTTGATCCGGTAGCCCGACGAGAGCTTGGTGATCTGGCGCTCAAGCGCCGCCGAGGTGGTGGCCAGGTTCCGGTACGCGGAATTGGCGGCCACGTTGGTCTGAATACGTGACATTTCCTGTTACTCCCTTAACAGTGGGTGCGGGGCATCCTTGCCCCGGGACGATCCTGCGCGACCGGAAGTGGCCGCAGTTCGTTATCGGACGGGAGGCGGTGCTGCTGAGCGGGAGGGATCAGGTCGCGGCGATGTCGACCGGTTCGGTGGCAGACCAGGCGGCGTCGGGGTGGATCCATTGCCGACCGATCCGCTTGTCGGCATCGATCCGGATCGGTGCCATCAGGTTGGCGGTGGCGCTGTCGGGGCCAGCTCCGGGGGTGACGATGGCCCAGGCGGTGGCGTCGTCGTCCCAGGCACCAGCCACAACTCGCCACGGACGCACCAGCAGGAACGCCAGTGCCGGATGCTCCATCGACTGAAGCCAGGCCAGGTCGGGCCGGATGTCGATCAGCACGAACTGCCGCAGCCCGTCGAAGCCTGGCAGCCCCTCCGGAAAGTGAACCACCGATTCGGCCGGCACCGTCAGGGTGCCGAACCGAAGGGTCACCACCTCGAGAGTGCTGGGCAGCGGCAGCGCGCGTGCGGCGGTCATCGCAGGTACTCCGCGAGCGAGAGAGACTGGATCCGGGATGTCGCGAGATAGGCGGCCTGAAGCGCGGTCTGTACCGTGGCGAGATTCATCGTCGCCTCCTCCAGCGGGATCTCCGCCAGTTCGGCCCGGCGGACACTCAGCGTGTCCTCGCGGCTGTCGAGAGTCGCCACCGTCTGGTCCAGGGTCCGGTCGCGGGCGCCGATTTCGGTCAGCAGGTACTGGACGCCATCGAACCCCTGGTCGAGGGCCGTCACGCTGTCCTGTATTGCATCGACGTCGTTGGCGAGCAGTGCCGCCTCGAGGTCGGCCAGCGCGGTGAGCAATCCGGTGTCGACGAAGATCTGCTGGCCACTGTGGATAACTTCGGATTCGGACCCCGGTCCGAAGGTTGTGACTCGTGCAGTGGGGGTGCCCAGGTAACTGCCGTCGGCCGCAAACGGAGCCGTGGCGGTTTCGAGTCCACCGAAGATGTACTCGCCGCCGACGCGTTGGTTGCCGATCGAGATCATCTCGCGACGAAGCTGTCCGATCTCGGCAGCGGTGGCTGCGCGGGAGCTCGCGGTGGCATTTGCGCTCCCTTGACCTGTTGCCAGCTCCTTGGCCCGGGCGGTGATGTCGGTGAGCTGCTGCAGCGCAGTCTCCTCGGTTGCCAATCGTTCGCGGGCCCGCCCAATGGCGCGCCGCGACTGGGCCAGGGCACGAAGCGTGGTGTCGATGTCAAGCACTTCACGACCAGCAACCGGATCCTCCGAGACCCTCGACCACCGCTGTCCGGAACTCATCTGCTCGCTTGCCCGAACCAGTGCTGCCTGCTGTACGGCAAGCTGTCTGGCGAGCGAATCGAAACGTTGACTGTCGGAGATGCGCATCCTGGTTCCGGTGGTTGGTTGACACACGGTTATCGGATGCTTTCTTTTGTTGCTTAGCCACCCGACAACGGACGGAACCCACTTGGACAGACCAGAATGATCCGATGACGCGGATCCTTTGTGTGGCTGAGGACCCTGCCGATGCCGCAAATCTGGAAGCACACCTCGAACGACTGGGCTACGAGTCGCAATTCTTTGCCGACGTCGACAGCGTCTGGCGACCCTTCAGCCTCGGAGTTGGCGACCTCGCCGTCGTCGTCTGTCAGCGCCCCCATCATCCTGGCCTCGAGCTCCTCGGCCGCATCGACCCCGACAACTGCCCCACTCCGATAGTCATCCTCTCAGGCGATGGCACCGTGGAGCACGCCGTGCACGCGATGCGCAGCGGGGCCGCCGACTATCTGCCGATGCCGGTGCGGGTCGAGGCACTCGCTCTGGCCCTGGAGCACGCCCGCACCGGTGCGGCACTCAAGCGGGATCGCCGGGCAGTCCGCCGTCAGGCTGATGGCGCCAGCGGCTCACGCGCCCTGGTGGGGGTGTCGCGTCAGATGCAGGAGCTGCGGCGGATGATCGGGCTGGTTGCCGCCAGTGACGTTTCGGTGCTGATCGAGGGAGAGTCCGGCACCGGCAAGGAGCTGGTGGCGCGCTCGGTGCACGAGCGCAGCCGCCGCGCCGACGGGCCCTTCGTTTCGATCAACTGCGCCGCGATGCCCGAGGGACTGATCGAGAGCACCTTGTTCGGACACGAGAAGGGCGCTTTCACCGGTGCCACCCAGCGGCAGCTCGGCGCGTTCGAGCGCGCCGACAACGGCACCCTGTTCCTCGACGAGATTTCCGAGATGCGGCTCGACCTCCAGGCCAAGTTGCTCCGCGTGATACAGGAGTCCGACTTCGAGCGAGTCGGCGGGCGCGACACCATCCGGGTCGACGTGCGACTGGTGTCCAGCAGCAACCGGAACCTCCAGGCCGAGGTGGAGGCGGGCAGGTTCCGGGCAGACCTCTATTACCGGTTGCAGGTGGTGCCGCTCAAGACCACGCCGCTGCGCGAGCGCCCGGATGACGTGCCTGAACTCCTCAACCACGCGATGGCACTGGCTTCGCACTCGATGGGGATCCCGACACCGACCCTGCCGAACGAGACACTCGAGGAACTGATGGCCTACGATTGGCCAGGCAATGTTCGCGAACTGATCAATGCCACCTATCGGGGCTTGATCCTGGCGGACGGCGCCCGGCTGACGGTCGAGCACTTCCTGCTCGACACCGCACCGTCGCACGGCGGCAGGCCCCGTCTTTCCGCGGCAGACCGAACTGCTCCGGCCACCGACGACCTGCCGGTCAATCTTGCCGAGCTCGAATCGCTGGCGATCCAGCGCGCACTTGACCTGTCCGGTGGAGTGCGATCCAAGGCGGCACAACTGCTCGGGATCTCCGAGCGGACCCTCCGCAACCGGTTGAACCTGCCGCTCAGCGCCTGACAGGGGCCGGAAGGTCGGACCATCCGGCAGGAAATTCCTGCCGCCCGACAATCCCCCATCACTGCCCGGTCGAGCGCGTCAACTCCTTATAACACAACAAGTTCCGCCACACCCGTTGAACTGGTACGGCGCTTGCTCCTCCGCATTCCGGACCATACCATCCGGGAGGCAGCGTGATCAGCAGGTTGTTCGGGGCAGGCACGGTGACTCAGGCACTGCGTGGTGGCCTGGACGAGGCATCGGCGACCCACCGCGCGATCGCTGAACGAGTGGCCGATGTTCGCCAGAGCAGCATCACCGGGTTCGCAGGAGAGTTGAACGACTCGATCGCCAACAGCGACGCCGAGCTGACCCGACAGATGGCGGCACTGGCCGACACCCAGCTTCGCTACGAGGCAACTGCCCGGTTGCTGCAGAAGAGTTACGCCGACCTGCGCACGGCGATCCGCGACCGTGGCTGATCCGACAGGAGGGGCCGGTGGCCGGCCGATCCGTACCCTGCTGGGACCGCTCGGCATCAGTGCGACCGGGATGGCGCGACAGCAGCGGTTCATCGACGTGATCACCCGCAACATCGCCAACGCCGACGTGACCCGGACCGCCGAGGGCGGCCCGTACCAGCGACAGATGGCGATCGCCACCATCGATCCCGTGACCGGTGCCCCGACGACCCAGGTGATCACCGACACGTCGCCGGGTCGGCTGGTCTACAACCCCTCTCATCCCGATGCCAACGCCGACGGCTATGTCGAATACCCCAATGTCGATCTGGCCTACGAAACGGTGGACCTGATGCTTGCACGCCGGATGCACGATGCCAACGTGAGCGTGTTCCAGGCCGCCAAGGCGATGCTGCGCCGAGCCCTCGATCTCTAGGATGATGCCAAAGTGACGATCTCCGGAATTCCCGGCGGTGCCGCGCCGATCCAGTCGGTGCACGGTGCCAACGCCACCCGATCCTCGACTCCTCGCGAACCGACGCTCTGGGCGATGCTGTCCAATGCAGAGCGCGCCTTTTTCCTGGCGCCCGATGGCGAGCAGGCACTTGGCTATGACACGGCGGGCAGCACCACAGTGGCTGCACCGGCGCTCGGCCGCCAACTCGACGTCCGGGGCTGAGCGATGACGATTCCGATTCGTCCCAACGGACCCGGGCAGGTCGTTTCGCCCATCGAGCGCGGCATCGGTGCACCGCTCGGCACCGAGCAGCCGGAGTCGCCCTTCGGCGACTTGTTGTCACGTGCCCTCGGCGACGTGGTGCGGGTGCAGGAGCAGAAGGCAGACATCATCGCGGCGTTCCTGCGCGGCGAGCCGGTCGAGTTGCACCAGGTGATGGCCGCAGCAGAGGAGGCAAGCCTGTCGCTCGAGCTGCTGGTCGAGACCCGGAACAAGCTCACCGAGGCGTATCGCACGGTGATGAACATCCAGGCCTGACGCGATGCTCGCTGCCTTCACACGGCTGAGTGGCAACGGTCGCGTGGTCGCGCTCTCGGCGGTCGCGGTGCTGCTGGTGGCCGCCCTGATGCTGGCGCGCACCGCCACCTCCACCAAGCGGGTGACGCTGTTCCAGGGCGCGGATCTGGCCGAAGCCGGCCAGATGAGCGAGGCACTCAGCAAGGCCGGCATCGATCACAAACTGGAGGGCATCGGTGGCAGCATCTCGGTGGCGGAAGCCGATGCCGCCCGCGCCCGCGTCACTCTGGCACAGCAGGGGATGCCGGGAGCAGGTCGACCCGGACTGGAGCTGTTCGACAAGCCGACGTGGGGAATGACCGACTTCACCCAGCACGTCACTTACCGCCGGGCACTCGAGGGTGAGCTGGCGCGGACTATCGGCACGTTGCGCGGGGTCGAAAGGGCCCAGGTACACCTCGCGATCCCGGAATCGAGTGCGCTGCGGAAACTGGACACTCCGGCACAGGCGGCGGTGGTGGTGGCGCTCCAGTCGGGATTGTCGCTCACTGCGGAACAGGTGCGCGGCATTGCCCAATTGGTCAGCAGCAGCGTCGAACAGCTTGCGCCCGAGAACGTGGCAGTGCTCGACGACAGCGGTCGGCCCCTGGTCGGTGTCCCGGCGGCCGACGACATCGCCGGACTGACCAGTCGGCAGCTCGAGCTTCAGCGCGGTGTCGAGGGACACTTGCAGGCGAAGGTGCAGAATCTGCTCGACGCGGCGATCGGTCCAGACGCGGTGCGAGTGCAGGTGGCGGCGCGGCTCAATTTCGACCAGGTGGAGCGCACCATCGAGGCGTACGACACCGCGGGAGCGGTGCTCAAGGTGGAGCAGCTCAGCCAGTCGCGCACTGATTCGCTCTCGGGTGGGGCCACCGCCACGGTCGAGAACAACGAATATCTCAACTCGCGCACGGTCGAACGAATCGTCGGCAGCGTGGGTGGTGTCACCCGCCTCACGGTGAGCGCGCTGGTCGACAGCCGTCGCAGTGGTTCGGGAGGCGAGATGCTCGACTCGGACCGTGCCCAGCTCGAGGGGATCATCCGTGACGCGATCGGATTTGACGAAGCACGCGGTGACCGGGTGAGCGTGATGGCGATCGCCTTCAACGGCGTGGAAGTGGCGGGTCCGCTGGCTGAAACACCGGCGGATCTGGCGGCACCAACCGGCCCGGGTGCCCTGGAGATAGTGTCGCGGCTGGCCTTCCCGGTGCTGGCGTTGTTCGCATTGATCGCGGCGGCAGCGATCGGCTGGCGCGCCGTGCGAACGATCCGCACCAGCGAGGAGGAGGCCATCGCTGCCGGCAGCCGTGCGGGTGAACTCGGAGGGGCACCCGGCGCGACCGGGATCAGCAGCCGGGTTGGTGACACCCTGCCGGCTCCGCAGACCAGTGCCCGAGTGCTGCGCTCGTGGCTCACCGAGTCGACGTGACCGCGCGCGCAATCGCGGAACCGCTCACCGGAGTTCGCAAGGCAGCAATTCTCTGCCTGGCGCTGGGCACCGAACAGGCCGCGGTGATCCTGCGGCAACTCACGCCTGACGAGGTGGAACGGGTGACCGAGGAGATCGCCCGGATTCCGGCCGTCGGGCGCGACGTGATCAGCCAGGTGGTGGAGGAGTATCTCGGTGCGGTCGCCAAGGTGTCCGAAGTGGCCGATGGCGGCATTCCGGTTGCCCAATCACTGCTTGAGGCCGCGCTCGGCACCGAACGCGCACGCGCGGCCGTTGAACGGATCGTGACACCCACGCCTGCCACCGGCCTGCCGAGTCTGGCGCGTGCGACTCCGCCGGTGCTGCTCGGCCTGCTGCGCGGTGAACAGGCGCAGACCATTGCCCTGGTGCTGGCCCACGTCGATCAGGCGCTTGCCGCCGGTACCCTCGCGGCGTTGCCGGCCGAGCTCGCCTCGGAGGTGTTGCGACGGATGGCGACACTCGCGCCGATCGCGACCGACGTGCTGGAGCAGGTGGAGGCGGTGCTCGGTGGTGAGGCCACCCTGACGCTCTCTGCCGCACCGTCGACCGTGGGAGGCCCGGCAGCGGTGGCGCGGTTGCTGAACCGCGTGGGTGGCGGCCGCGATCAGGCGCTGCTCGAGGGACTCGCCGCGGTGGAGCCGGAACTGGCCAACGAAGTGCGCGAACTGATGTTCGTGTTCGAGGACCTGCAACTGCTCGACGACCGGGGTTTGCAGCGGCTGCTGCGCGACGTGCCGAGCCGCGACCTCGCGCTGGCGCTCAAGGCCGCCAGCGAGCCGCTCAAGGCCAAGGTGTTCCGCAATATGTCGGAGCGTGCAGTCGAGACTCTCCGCGAGGAGATGGAGATGCTGGGCGCGGTCAAGGTCAAGGACGTGCAAGGTGCACACGCCGAGATCCTTGCCGCCGCGCGCTCACTGCAGGAAGCAGGGGAAATCACTATCGACCGCGGTGGCGATGATGACACGATCGCCTGAGTCCCGGGGAGTTGCCGCCTGGCGGCTCCCCGATCTGCGCACTGTGGCTGCGCCGGGCGGCGCGGATCAGGGCCCGTCGCCCGAGGAAGCCGCCTATCAGCGCGGTTGGGAGGAGGGACGCAACGCGCTGCGCGAGGACGACCAGACTTCACTCACTGCCCGGCTCGCCACGCTTGCCGCGGTGGAGAGGGCGCTGGCGCAGGCGGCCGAACTGCTGCAGCAGCGTTTCACCGAGAGCGTGCACGCGTTGTCGATCGGGGTGGCCAGGCACGTGCTTGGTGCCGAGCTGGAGCGCAATCCCGAGCACATCCGGTCGCTGGTTGCGCGAGCCCTGTCGCTGGCGCCGCTGGGTGGGCCACTGACGGTTCATCTGCATCCCGACGACCTCGAATCGGTTCGTGACCTGCCGGTGGTGCGCGAGTCGACCCAGAGTGCGGTGGAACTTCGGTGGCTGGCCGATCCATCGCTGTTGCGCGGTGGCTGCGTGATCGAGGGACCGAGTTCGGTGGTGGATGGTCGCATCGACCGCGTGCTGCTCGACATCTATGAGCGACTCGTCAGTGAGTGAGGCACTGCTCGAAAAGGTGCGCACCGCGCAGCGGCTGGTGACCTACGGTCGGGTGACCCGGGTGATCGGTCAGGTGGTCGAGGCGTCGGCGCTGCCGGTTGCGGTGGGCGAGGTGTGTCGGCTTATGACTGGCTCGCGGACCGTACTCGCGATGGTCGCCGGGTTCCAGGAGCGTGGCGTGATGCTGCTGCCGATCGGTGACCTCGAAGGAATCCAGCCGGGCGCGATCGTGGCACCGCTGGGGAGACCGCTGTATGTGGGTGTCGGCGAGGGCCTGATCGGCCGGGTGCTCGACGGGCTCGGCAATCCGATCGACGGGCGTGGCCCGGTCGGTCCGGTTGCACTTCGCTCGATGCACGCCGATCCACCATCGCCGCTCGACCGTCCGCCGGTGACCACGCCGTTCACCACCGGCATCCGCGCTATCGATGGCCTGGAGTCACTCGGGCGAGGTCAACGGGTCGGCATTCTTGCCGGCTCCGGCGTCGGCAAGAGCGTGATGCTCGGGATGATCGCGCGGGGTGCGTCGTCGGATGTCAACGTGATTGCGCTGCTGGGTGAGCGCGGTCGCGAAGTGCGCGAGTTCATCGAGCGCGACCTCGGGCCGGAAGGACTGGCAAGGTCGGTTGTGATCGTGGCCACCTCCGACCAGTCGCCGGTGATCCGTTCCGCCGGGGCGCTGGTGGCAACCACTATCGCCGAGTACTTCCGCGACTCCGGCAAGGACGTCCTGCTGCTTATGGACTCGGTCACCCGGGTGGCCATGGCCTGGCGGGAGGTCGGGCTGGCGGTTGGAGAGCCGCCGACCACCAAGGGATATCCGCCGTCGGTGTTTGCCGGGTTGCCGCGATTGCTGGAGCGCGCAGGGGCCTCTGCCACCGGCACCATAACTGGCCTGTACACGGTGCTGGTGGAGGGTGACGACTTCAACGAGCCGGTGACCGATGCGGCACGCTCGATCCTCGATGGTCACGTGGTGCTGGCTCGCCGACTCGCCGTGGCCAAGCATTACCCGGCGATCGACGTGCTCGAGAGCGTGAGCCGGGTACGCGACTCGGTGATCGACGCCGAGCATCGTGACGCGGCCAACGCGCTGGTCCGGTTGGAGGCGGCATACCGGGCGCACGAGGACCTGATCGCGGTGGGTGCCTACCAGCGCGGTGCCAATCCGACCGTGGACACGGCGATCGTCGTGCGCGGTGAACTGCTCACGCTGCTGCAACAGCGTCCCGAGCACCACAGCACATTCGCGCAGACCCGCGCCGCGGTGATCGAGCTGGCGCGGCGTGCCGAATCGATCGAAAGCGGGGCGAGTTGATGTCGGGATTCCGATTTGCGCTGCAACGACTGCTCGACCTGCGCAAGGCAGCGGAACGGGCGCAGGCGGCAGCCACCGGTCGGGCAACCCAGGAGACGGAGCGTCGGCGTGAGGTGTCGTCGGAGCGGGCTTCCGAACTGGATGCAGTAGCCGCCCAGGCCAGCGCCACCGAAGTGACACCGGCTGGGATCCGGTCTGCCTGGGGGATGGCCACCGATGCGGCAAGGTGCCGACTCGAACTTGCCGGTGATCAACTGCGGATCGCCGAGGCGGCGCAGCAGGAGGAACTCGCCAGGTTGACCGACGCCCACGTTGCCCGCCGGTCACTGGAGCGCCTGCGCGAAAAGCGCGAGACGGACTGGACGACGGATATCGGCAGGAAGGAACAGGCCGCAAGCGACGAGATCGGTCGCCTGCGCCACGGCAAGGAGGACTCAAGATGAAGTTCCCGACCCTCGCCATCGTGGCGTTGGGGCTCGGGCTGGCACTCGGCACATACCTGTCGCCAGCGCGAACCGCCGTCGTGCCGCAAGACGAGCACGCAGATACCAATGCCGTGGTCCAGTCGGCCACTCCGGTGGTACCACAGCCGGTGTCGGAGCTGCCCAGGAGTGAACCACCACCGGTCGACACCACCGACGCGCTGCAAGCGCTGCGCGCTGCGGTTGCGGAACTCGGTGCGACCGAGGCCGCGCCGATGGTCGCGCGACTGAGCAACGCCGAGGCGATCGGTGTGCTCAAGGGAATGCCACTGACGCGTGCGTCCGAAATCCTGGCTGCGATGCCACCAGAGCGGGGCAGTGAACTGAGCCGGCTGCTGTTGCTGGCCGGGGCCGGCACGTGATCGTGAGTACCTGCCCTGTCCCCGCAATCCTGTTGCCGGTGACCGACGCCAGCGGCACGGCGGCCCCTGAGTCGATCGCAGCGGCGGCTGAGTCGACTTTCGCCGCAGTACTTGCGGCGACCAGCCAGGGCGTGCCAGGCGGTGAACAACAGCAGCTAGCGGATGCTGCACCACGATCGACGCTGGTCGCAGAATCAACAGCGGATGGTGCACCACGACCGAAGGTGGTCGCAGAATCAACAGCGGATGCTGAGCCACGACCGAAGGTGGTTGCAGAATCCACAGCGGATGCTGAGCCCGACGTCGAGGTAGAAGCCGATGACGAAACCGCGGTCGAAGCAGCACCGGCTCCGGTGCCGCAGGCGGCGTTGAGTCCTGCGCCACCACCGCGGCCGATTCTGGAAGCAAGTGCCGACCTGCCGGTGCAGATGGCTGGGGAGAGCTTCGAAGTTGCCGAGCCATCAGTTGTGGCGGAAACCGTCGCGAAGGTTACTGCCACCACAAGGCAGCCGGCCGACGAGGCACCAGGACCGATTGGTGCATCGGCGGCGCCGCCACCCGTGGCAGAGGCGGTGATCGACACCGTTCGGCCTCCGGTCCGGAAGTCGATCTTTGCGGCGCTTCGCCGCGAAGACTCGGTCCCCGTTGCTCCGGCAGCAGCCTCGATGGTGTCTTCATCGGAGCCCGCTGGAGAGCCGGCGGCTGCACCACCGACTCCGTCCGGCGCTGCACCACCTGCTCCTCCGACTGCCCAGGTCGCCCCCGTCGAGATGGGACAGGCGCGGGAATCGGCGGAGCCGGCGAAGTCATCGGAACCGGTATCGTGGGTTCACGAGGTGGTCGCCGCACTGTCGGCCGCCATTGCAGATGATGACGACGGCGGTGGGGAAGCGGCGGCCGAGCATCGTGGTGATCAGGCCTGGGCGAAGATCGAACAGGCCAGTGGCGCTGCAGTTCGTGCTCAACCCACCGCAGTCAGCACCATCGCCAGCACATCGGTGCGTGAGCTGGATGCTCCGGTGGCGTTGCGGACCGTGGCTGATCCGGGGATGTCCGCCGTCGGACCGAAGATTGTCACGCTGCCGTTCGAGGCACCTGATGGCGGCATTGGCCGGTTGCGCGTGGCCGTTGTCGGAGATCAGGTGCGGGCCACGATGCTGGTCGAGCCGAGCGTGGTAGCCACGCTTGAACTGGGGCTGCCCGAACTGCGCCGCAACCTCGAGGCCAGGGGGTTCGGCGACCCCCAGCTTGCGGTGCGGGCCGCCGGCGTCGATGCAGCACCGGTGCTGCTTGCCGGCGGTCGGAACGAGCCAGGAAACTCTGCTGGCGCCGACCACAACCCCACCGAGCAGCGGACGGCCCATCCCGATCCGCGCCGCGATGAGGGGCGTCATCATCGTCGCCATCCCGATGAGGAGGCAGAATGACAACACCGTTGGGTCCCACAGTCGGCACCGACACGGCCAGCACCGCCAATGCACTGGGGCCGGCTATGGGGAAGGAGGACTTCCTCAAGCTGCTGGTCACCCAGTTGCGCAACCAGGACCCGCTGTCGCCGATGGACGGCACCGAGTTCGCTGCGCAATTGGCGCAGTTCTCGACAGTGGAACAATTGATCGAGATCAACTCGAAGCTGGAGGCGACCACAGCCGCCACCGCCGCCAACTCACTCACCACCCAGACGATGCTTGGCAGCTCGCTGATCGGTCGCGACGTGTTGCTGCGCGGATCGACGCTCACCAGCGACGGCGAGACCCCGGCACGGGTGGCATTCGAGCTGGATGCGGCCAGTCGCGACGTGATCATCGAGGTGATCGGCGCCGACGGCGAGGTGGTTGGGAGCATCGAGATGGAGAATCTCGCCCCGGGTCGGCAGATGGTCCCGCTCGAGGGCCTCGACCTGGAGGGCGGCGTGTACGAGTACCGGGTCACTGCGATGGGATTGCAGGGCGAGGCAGTCGGCAGCGAGTTGTACACCGTCGGTCACGTTGACGGCGTTTCCTTCCACGGTGGCGAGGTCGGGCTGCGGATCAACGGCACGCTGGTGCCGATGGTCGACATCGTGGAAATCATTGCCGCGGGTCCTGCCGCGGATGGCACCACAACCACCGAGGAGCAACCCCAACAATGATGCGTTCCCTCTTTGCCGCCGTCTCGGGACTGCGCAATCACCAGACCCGGCTCGACGTGATCGGCAACAACATCGCCAACGTGAACACCGTCGCCTTCAAGGCCTCGCGCGTCACGTTCAAGGAAGCGTTCACCCAGCTCCTGCAGGGCGCCACCCGCCCGCCGGGCGACCTCGGCGGCGTCAACCCGATCCAGGTCGGCAGCGGGATGAACATCGGCAGCATCGACCAGGTGTTCACCCAGGGATCGCTCGAATCGACCGGACAGAACACCGACCTGGCGATCCAGGGCGACGCCTTCTTCGTGGTGAACAGCGGCAATCGCCGTTTCTACACCCGGGCAGGCAACTTCCAGATCGATGCCGACGGCCGCCTGATCGCGGCGAACAACGGCTTCGTGGTGCAGGGGATCACCGCCGACACCGCCGGCGTGTTCTCGTCGTCGTCCCAGATCGGTGATGTCAACCTGCCGCTCGGTCAGCAGACTCCGCCGCGACAGACCGAGAACGTCACCGTCACCGGCAACCTCAACGCCAACGCCGACGTCGGCGACACTCACTCGCTCGGTGTGACGGTGTATGACCAGACGGGCACCCCGTACGTGGTGGAGATGACCTTCACCAACACCGGCATCAACGCGTGGGAGTGGGAGGCCACGTCGCCCACTGCCGACCTCTCCGCCGGCACCGGCACCGTCACGTTCAACGCCGACGGTACCCTCGCGACCTTCGAATATCCGGGCGGCGGCGCGGCTCTCACGGTCACGCCGACCAGCGGTGCCGACGCCTTCGACTTCGTCGTCAACGCTGGCACGGTCGATGACATCGATGGCCTGGCCGGCTTTGCCGGTGCGTCCAATGCGGTTGCGTCGTCCCAGGACGGCTACCAGTCCGGCCAGTTGCTGTCGATCGAGATCGACAACGCCGGCGTGATCACGGGCGTGTTCTCCAACGGCGTGAGCCAGGCCCTGGCGCAGCTCGCGCTGGCCAGGTTCAACAACCCGACCGGCCTGCTCCGGCGCGGCGACAATATGTTCGCCGAATCGGCCAACTCCGGCCTGGCGGTGCTGGGGTTTGCCGGCAGCTCGAATGCCTCAACCATCACCGCCGGCGCCCTGGAGAACTCCAACGTCGACCTGTCGCAGGAGTTCACCTCGATGATCGTCACTCAGCGCGGCTTCCAGGCCAGCGCCCGGGTGATCACCACCTCGGACGAGATGCTCAACGAATTGGTGAACCTGCGTCGCTGAGCTGGCCTGTTGCAGGACCGGGCGGCGTCGCGGTCTCCGCGGCGCCGCCCGGTCGTTCCACCCGGCAAGGAGGTCCGGAGCGGGCGGCAGAAGCTGCCGACCCGGCGAGTCCGGAACGACCCGGCACCGCCGCACACCTGCCTTGCAAGCTATTGCCACTACACAACTTGCGAAGCTCGACCGCGATGGTACAGCGGTTGCTTCTTGCGACTGGTGGGCAGTCCCACCCGCGAAGCGGAGAAGCAATCGATGGAACAATCCCGGGAGCCGACAGGCGAGGCGGCCACGAAATCGGCCGGCGGCATCAGGAACATCGTCACCATCGCCCTGGCGCTGGTGATCGGCTTCGGCGTGGGTCGTCAGTTCATCGGGCCGGCGTTCGCGGCTTCGGGCGGCGAGCACGCCGAGGAGGAACCAGCCGGCGATGACGGGCACGGTGGCGGCGCGGCCACCTCGCTGATCTTCACGTTGGATGGCATCATCGTCAATCCGGCTGGTTCCCGGGGACGCAACCACCTGATCGTGACCGTGGCCTACAAGGTCAAGTCCGCTGCCGACGAGGCGAAGCTGCGCGGTTCCGAGGTGATGCTGCGCGACGCGGTGGCATCGATGCTGGAGCGCAAGTCGATCGATGTGCTTACCTCACCCGGCATTCGCGAGGACCTGCGCAGCGAACTAGCCGCCATCGTCGCACCATACCTCAAGGGCGGCAGTGTCGAGGTCTACCTGCCACAGTTCATCGTCCAGTAGCGTGCCGATCGTCGATCCTTCCTCCGAGTTGATCCAGCCGTACGACTTCCGGCGGCCTCCCTGGATTTCCCGGCAACGGCGCGCGGTGCTTGACGGCGTTCACGAGCGGCTGACCGCGGAGCTCGAACGCCTGGTCACCCAGGCGGTGCGTCCGGAGGTGTCAGTCGAGATCGGCGATTCGCTGCAGGTGGCCTTCAGCGACTGGCGAAGTGGTATCAGCACCCCGATCACCGCGTTCGTCGCCCCGCTGGGTCCCGAGCAGGGTGGCGAGGTTGCGCTGCTGTTCGAGCCGACTCTGGCCTGCCGCCTGGTGGACCGGATGCTGGGTGGCAGCGGGGACGTGACGAACCGGCCAGCAGCGCTCACTGCAGTCGAGCAGGCAGTGCTCGGCAAGCTGGCGGACCGGCTGTTGGGCGCGACCAGTGATGCCTACCGTGAAGTTGCGGTGTTCACGCCCGGCCAGTCACGATACGAGTCGATCGCCGAATCGCTGGCGATCGTCGAGCCGCACGAACGCCTGCTGGTGGTGGAGATGGCGATCGTGGTCGGCACCGATCGCGGCGTCGTCACGCTGGTGTTGCCGGCGAGCAGGATTGCACGGTTCGCCGCCGGCAAGAGCGGCGAGATTGACCCCCTGCCGCAGCCAGCGGCGGAAGTGCGCGCGTCGATAGCCCGGGTGCTGCTGGGGGCCCGGGTGCCGGTGCGCGCCCGACTCACCTCGCTGCGGCTCACCGCGCGCGAGAGCGCCCGCCTCTCTGTCGGACAGGTCTACGCCGCACCGCACATCTTCGCCGGCACCGTCGAGATCGACTTCAACGGCAAGCCCGCCTTCTTCGGCGCACTCGGCAAGAACGAGGAGCGGGTAGCGCTTCGCCTGCTCGAGCGTGCCGATAGCGCTGCCAGTCCACCACGCCTGCTCAGGAGAATGGACAACCTATGAGTGACCCCGCCCGCGTCGAGGCCGTCGACGCTCCGCTCAGCCCCGGCGCCGATCAGCGACTCGACTCGCTGCTCGATATGACGCTGCCGGTCACCGTCGAGTTCGGTCGCACCACGATGACCATCCAGGAGCTGCTGGCGCTGGAGAGCGGCTCGGTGATCCAGCTCGACCGCCTGATGGGCGATCCGGTGGAGATCCTGGTGAGCGACCGCCGCCTGGCGGAGGCAGAAGTGGTGGTCGTCGGCGATCACTTCGGCGTGCGGATCACCCGGGTCATCTCCGAAGTGTCGCCGCGAGGATCGTGATTGATGCTGACCGCGCTCGCAGCGCTGCTGGTCACCATTGCCGTGATGCTGCTGGCGTTGCGGTGGCTGGGCCGGATGCAGGGCGTGCCACGTGGCACCGGTCGCGGCGGTGAGCTGCAGTTGCTGGAGCGTGTCGCAACCGGCCCGCGGCAGGGCATCGGCCTGCTGCGCGTGGGCGAACGGGTGCTGATCGTCGGGCTCGGCGACGACATCTCGTTGATCGGCGAACTCTCGGAGGGCGAATCGGGCCGGGTACTGGAGGAATCGAGGGTCACGACCCGTGCGATGTCCCCGAACTGGCTGGCCCGTATCGGCCTGATGATGGCGCTGGTCGCGCTGCCGGCTGCAATGCAGGCGCAGGTGGTCACCTCGCCGCAGCCCGTGCCCGCTGCCAATCCCGCCGTCGGAGCCGCCGGCCCGGTGGTCAACGGCCCCGGCGTGCCGTCGATCGACCTGCGCGTCGGCAGCGGCGACCAGGAAGTGGAGTTGTCGGGCGCGGTTGGTGTCGTGGTGTTGATGGGCGTGCTGACCCTGATCCCCGCGATCCTGCTGCTGATGACCAGCTTCACCCGGATCCTGATCGTGCTGGGCTTCCTGCGCTCCGCGCTGGGAACCCAGACCGCACCACCCACTCAATTGCTGGTCGCAATCGCGCTGATACTCACCGGACTGGTGATGCGCCCGGTGCTGCTGGAAGCCAACGACACTGCACTGCAACCCTACCTGCGCGGTGAGATCGGCCAGACCGATGCCTACCGGGCGGCGCTGGTGCCGATGCGCGGATTCATGCTCGCCAATACCCGCGACAAGGACCTGCGCACCTTCGTCGAGATGTCGGGGGAGGCCGATGCCGCATCGCTGGAGGATGTCAGCACGATGACGGTGGTGTCGGCCTTCGTCACCAGCGAGCTCAGGACCGCATTCCAGATGGGCTTCGTGCTGTTCCTCCCGTTCCTGGTGATCGACCTGATCGTCGCGTCGGTGCTGATGAGTATGGGAATGTTCATGCTGCCGCCGGTGATGGTGTCACTGCCGTTCAAGCTGCTGCTGTTCGTGCTCGCCGACGGCTGGTCGCTGGTGATGCAAGGTCTCGTCGCCTCGTTCCGGCTGGCCTGATGTCGGCGCAATTTGCCCTCGACCTGCTGCAGCAGACCCTCACGCTGGTGGTGACCGTGGCGGCCCCGATGCTGCTGACCGCGCTGATCGTCGGCGTGGCCGTGTCGCTGATGCAGGCCGTGACCCAGGTACAGGAACAGAGCCTGACGTTCATTCCCAAGCTGCTGTGCACGGCGCTGGTGTTCCTGCTGGCGTTGCCGTGGATGATCCGGGCGATGGTCGCCTTTACGGTGCAGTTGCTGCGCGGGCTCCCGGGGGTCGCCGGATGAGCGATGCATTGGTTGAACTGCTCCGTCCGGTGCACTGGCCGCTGTTCGCGCTGGTGAGTGCGCGGGTGGTGGGAGTGCTGATGGTCGCACCGCTGTGGTCGATGCAGGCAGTGCCGGCACGAGTGCGCGGTGCGGCCACCGTGGTGATCACGTTGATGCTGATGCCCACCGCTGCCGCTGCACCGATCGACCTGACCAGCGCAATGCCGCTGCTCAGCCTGCCGGTGGAGTTCCTGGTCGGCGTGGCGATCGGCCTCACGGCGGCGTTCTTCACCCACGGTCTCACTGTTGCAGCGGAGGTCGTGTCGCTCCAGATGGGACTCTCGCTGGGCGCGGCGCTCGGCGGGATGACCGATATCGGCACGCCGGGAATCGGCCAGTTCTACGGCCAGTCGGCGCTGGTGATCTTCGCCACGCTCGGGGGGCCGCTGCTGATCGTGGCCGCGATCGGTGGTTCCCTGTCTGCGCTGCCACCGGGCAGTGCACTCGATGGCAGCGAGGGCGCCCGCACCCTGCTATCGATGTCGAGTGGCGTGTTCGTGGCGGCGGTTCGCGTTGCGGCACCGGTTATGGTGGCGCTGCTGGTGGTCAATCTGGCACTCGCCGTGCTCAACCGGGCGGTGCCGCAACTGAACACGATGATGGTTGCAGTGCCGATCACGGTGGTGGTTGGCCTGCTCGCAATAGGCGCCACCTTGCTGCTGTTCGGCGCCGAGGTGGCGCGCTGGGTGAGCGGAATAGAGTCCGACATCGGTCGCTTCACAGGTGCGCTGCGGCCGGTTGCCGCGGGAGGCGCCTGAACAATGGCCGAGCAGCCCGCACAGGAACGCACCGAACAGCCGACACCGAGACGGCTCGACAAGGCGCAGCAGGAAGGCCAGGTCCCGCGCAGCCAGGAATTGCTGGCCGCGACCGTGCTGTTGAGTGGTGCCGCGACGATCGCCTGGCTCGGCGGCGGACTGGGTCGCCACGCCGTCGGGTTGATGCACGACCTGGGCTGGACGCTGGCGGCGGACCCGATGGCCGAGGGTGATGCGGTTGCGATGCTACGGAGCGTGATGAAGGGGGCGCTGCTGGCACTGTTGCCGGTGATGCTGATGGTGCTTGCCCCGGTGCTGCTGGTGGGCGGTATGCAGGCGCGAGGAGTGATGTCCGCCAAGCCCGTGACCCCCGACCTGTCGCGCCTCGATCCGATCAAGGGAATCAAGCGGTTGTTCGGCGCCGAGGGCTGGTTCACGCTGTTCAAGGCAGTGGTCAAGGTTGTGGTGCTGGGGCTCATCACCTGGGTTGCGATCGAGTCGGCCTGGCCCACGATCGCCACCCTGCTGGGCGGTGAGACGGCCGCTGCCCTCGCAGTGACGCGCTCGGTGTCGATCCGGATCGTGGTGCTGACCGCGCTCGCGTTCCTGGCCCTGTCGGTGGTCGATTATCTGTTTGCAAGTTGGCGGCACCAGAAGCAGCTCCGGATGACCCGACAGGAGATCATCCAGGAGCACCGCGAGAGCGAGGGTGATCCGCTGCTCAAGAGCAGGATGCGGTCGCTGGCACAGCAACTGACGCGACGGCGGATGCTGCAGAGCGTTGCCGAAGCCGATGTGGTGATCGTGAACCCGACCAATATCGCAGTGGCAATCAAGTACGACGGTGGCGATTCCTCGGCACCGATGGTGCTGGCGATGGGCCAGCGCAAGCTGGCCGAGCGGATTCGCGCCATCGCCATCAGCAAGGGCATTCCGCTGGTCCGGAACGTTCCCGTGGCGCGGACACTGCTCGCCACCGCCAAGGTGGGCCGCCCGATACCGCCGGCACTTTACGGTGCCATCGCCGAGATACTTGCCTTCGTATACCGCCAGCGCGGCCGACTGCCTGCGGTGCTTGCCGGGGGCCGCCGATGAGTTCGATCGCCACCGTTCCCGGCACCGCAGTGGCACCGACCGCAACCGCGCCCGGAAACAGCGCCCGGGTCGGCACCCCGCCTCCGGGCAAGCCTCCCACCGGCGCTTCCCCTGCACGCCGGATGCGCGACCTGCTCAACTCGAGCACCGAAACCTGGCTGGCACTGGGCGTAGTCATCATCGTGGCCCTGCTGGTGGTGCCACTGCCGCCGTTGCTGCTCGATGGCCTGCTGGCCCTGTCGCTGGCGCTGTCGATAGTGGTGCTGATCGTCACCCTGAGCACCGGCGATCCGCTCGAGTTCAGTGCATTTCCGAGCCTCCTGCTGTTGCTGACGCTGTTCCGGCTCGGACTCAACGTGAGCAGCACCCGGCTGATCCTGGCTGACGGTCACGCCGGCGAGGTCATTGCGGCGTTCGGCGGCTACCTGATCGGCGGCGATGTCGTCGTGGGGCTGGTGATCTTTCTCATCCTGGTAGTGATCAACTTCGTGGTGATCACCAAGGGTGCCGGTCGCATCGCCGAAGTTGCCGCGCGGTTCACGCTCGACGCGATGCCGGGCAAGCAGATGGCGATCGATGCCGACCTCGGCGCCGGACTGATCGACGAGGCCGAGGCGCGGCGGCGGCGCACCGAAATTGCCCGCTACTCGGACTTCTATGGCGCGATGGACGGTGCGGCCAAGTTCGTGCGCGGTGATGCGGTTGCCGGCCTGATCATCACGGCGATCAACCTGATCGGTGGCTTCGCGATCGGAATGCTGCAGCGCGGCCTCAGTGCCGCGGAGAGTGCCGCCACGTACAGCTCCCTCACGGTGGGTGACGGTCTGGTGAGCCAGATCCCGGCGCTGATCGTGAGCACTGCCGCCGGCATCATCGTCACCTATGGCGCCTCATCGAACAGCCCCGGCTCTCAACTGGGTGCGCAACTTTCCGCCAGGCCGCGGGCGTTGTGGCTTGCGTCGGGCGTGGTCGCCGCCCTGGCACTGGTGCCCGGGCTGCCCGCCGCACCGTTCCTGTTCCTCGCCGCCGGTATCGCTGCGGTTGCCTGGCGGCGTCAGCAGCGCACCGTGCAGGCCGGCGCCGCCGCCAGTGCAGAGAAGGTGGCCGGAGCACAGCAGCCGGAAATCGGTGAACTGCTCGGCGTCGAGGCGCTCGAGATCGAGATGGGTTATGCCCTGGTGACCCTCGCAGACGAGTCTGCCCAGGGCGACCTGCTCCGGCGGATCGCGTTGATGCGGCGCCAGGTCGCGCTCGAACTGGGCATCGTGGTGCCCTCGGCGCGAATCCGTGACAACATCCAGTTGGCTCCCACCGAATACGCGATCCGGATCCGCGGCGTCAAGGTGGCCGGTGGCGAGGCGATGCCGCGCTACCTGCTGGCACTGGATTCCAGCGGGGGTGCGGTCCCGATCGAAGGAATCCGCACCAAGGATCCGACCTACCAGATGCCGGCGGTGTGGATCACCGCCGATCGTCGCGAGGAAGCGGAGCTGGCCGGCTACAACGTGGTGGAAGCAGCCACGGTGATGGTGACTCACCTGCTGGAAACGATTCGTCGTCACGCCGCCGACCTGCTCAGTAGGCAGGATGCGCGCGAGCTGGTCGATGGTCTGCGCTCGACTCACCCGGCACTGGTGGAGGACCTGATCCCCGGCCGACTGGCGCTGGGCACCTTCCACCGGGTGCTGCAACGCCTGCTCCGCGAGGGCATTCCGGTTCGCGATCTCGTCACCATCCTCGAGACACTGAGCGACAATGCCGACGCCAGCCGGGATCCCGAGGTGCTCACCGAGCAGGTGCGTCGTGCCCTCGCCACGGTGATCGCACAACTGGTTGCCGATCCCGACGGGATGGTCCGTGGCATCACGCTGGGGCCGCGACTCGAGACAGCACTGATGCAACTGTTCGCGCCGACCGCAAAGGGCGACGAGAGCGGCCCGCCGCTCGGGCCGGAGCAACTCAGCAACCTGCTGCGTCAACTGACTGACCTGGTCACCAGGGCACGTCGAGACCAGCGCGGTCGCATCCTGATCACGCCGCCCGGACTCCGGGTCGGCGTGCGTCGCCTGGTCGAACCGATTCTGCCTGACTTGCCGGTGATCTCGCTCGGCGAACTGCCGCCGACGATCCCCGTCGAGGGAACCGCACTCTGGGAGTTGCCGCGTGCTTAGAGTCTTTTCGGGTACACAACTGCCGTCCGTCCTCGCGGAAGTCCGTCGCACGCTGGGCGACAATGCTTGCGTGGTGGACGTCACCTGCGACAACGGACGAGTCGAGGTCGTTGCGTCGGAGATCGCGGTGACCGCGCATCCGTTCCATCCGCCGCAGCACGCCGACCCGGTGGTGCGCACCGCCGTCGACGACTTCGATCCGCTGTTCTTCCGCGGTGCGGCGCCGGCGATGCCGGCGATGCCGCGGGAGGCCGCCCCTGCGCCTGCCAGCCCTGCCGTCCGGTCGCCGTCGACCAGGCCGACAATGCCGAGGAGCAGGCCCAGGGCCGGACGGATCCGGCCCCCGATCATCGCGCTGGTGGGTCCCACCGGTGCCGGCAAGACGACCACCATCGCAAAGCTCGCCACCAACTCACGAGCATACGGTCGCGGTCGCGTCGGGCTGCTCGGGCTCGACACCTATCGTGTCGGTGCGGTCGAGCAACTGGAGACATACGCTCAGCTCGCCGACCTGCCGTGCCAGGTGGTGTACGACTCCAGCGACATCGAACCCGCACTCCGACGCCTGATCGAGTGCGACGTGGTGCTGGTGGACACGCCGGGCCGCGGGCCGAGGCAGTCGGAAGACCTCGCCACGGTGCGCAACTGGTTCGAGCTACTCGATCCCGATGAGGTGCACCTGGCTCTGCCAGCCTCGCTGATGCCGCACGTGATCCGTCGAACCCTGCAGCAGTTCAGGGTGTTCGGGGTGACTCACACGCTCTGTACCAAGCTGGATGAGTGCCCGGTTGACTCGCGCGTGTTCGACGTGGTTGCACGCGAGGGCTGCCAGATGCGCTGGTACACCGATGGCCAGGAGGTGCCCGGTGACCTGCACGCTGCCACCGGTCGGCTGGAGGCAGCCAAGGCACACCTCGCGGCTCGCCGCATTGCGGTGGAGGCGTTCGCGTGACCGACCAGGCCAAGGCACTGCGCAACACCCGGCCGCTGACGTTCGAGCCACCTGCTCACGTCGATAGCGGCAGCGCACTGGTGGTGGGTAGCGGCAAAGGCGGCGTCGGCAAGTCGCTGGTTGCGGTGACGATCGCGTCGTCACTCGCGGCGGCCGGCAAGCGGGTCCTGCTGGTCGATGCCGACTTCAACCTCGGCACCCTGCACGTCCTGCTTGGCGTGCGACCGGAGGTGCAACCCGAGACGCTGATGGATCCGGATGCATCGGTGGAGTCGCTGGTGATCCCGGTGTGCCACAACCTGTGGCTGATGCCGGCTGCCAGCGGCGCCGAGTCGCTGCAGCGTCTCGGGCCGCACGAACGGGTCCGCTGGCACCGGCGCGTCACCGGGATCTTTCCCGATTACGACGCGGTGATAGTCGACTGCGGAGCCGGGCTCGATGGGGCACTCCGGGTGACCGCGATGCAGGCGTCGCGACTGCTGCTGGTCACCACCCCGGAACCGGCAGCGCTGACCAGCGTGTACGCACTGATCAAGCTGGTGCACGGCAGGTTGCCGCGGTTGCCGATCGACCTGCTGGTCAATCGCACCGTCCACGCCGACGAGGGTGCAGCAGCCGCGACCAGGATCCACGAGGCGTGCCGACGTTTCCTCGGTCGCGACGTGCGCTACCTCGGCGCGGTCGAGGAAGATGCCGCGATGCGGGCGAGCCTGGCCCATCCGGCGCGACTGGTCGATCCGGCGGCGAGCGGGCTGGCCCAGCGGCAGGTGCGCGACATCCTCGCCAACCACCTGATGCCGGACGAATTGCAGCCGTGACCGGGACCGCGCCGGCAACCACCGACGCCCTCTGGCTTCGCTATCACCGTGATGGCGACCCGGAGGCGCGCGCTGAGCTGCTGTCGCAGTTGATGGGACTGGTGCACCACGTGGCGCGGCAGATCGCCAACCGGGTCGGGGACGCGGTCGAGTTTGACGACCTGGTCGGCGCCGGCTCGCTCGGGCTGGTCCAGGCGCTGGGCAGCTTCGATGCCGACCGTGGGGTCAGTTTCGTGACGTACGCCACCACGCGGGTGCGGGGCGCGATCCTGGACGAGTTGCGCGCGGCCGACTGGCGACCGAGATCGGTGCGTGAACGCGCCCGCCGCATCGCCACCACCACGCGCGAGTTGCAGGAGCGTCTGCAGCGCCCGCCCACGGTGGACGAAGTCGTCACCGAACTGGAGATCGATCGCGAGACCTACTTTCGCTGGCGAGGCGACGCGGAGGGCGGCGTGACCGTTCCCCTGGATGCCGCGCTGGCCGACGCCGACGGGGCCGGCATCTCGCGCGGCGAACAACTAGCCGACCACGACGCACCGGTTCCCGGTGCGGCGATTGAAGAGGAGGAACAGCGTCGACTGCTGCGCGAGGCGATCCGGGAACTGCCCGAACAGCAACGCACGGTGCTCGCGCTGGGCCACTACGAAGGATTGTCCCATCGCCAGATAGCAGAGGTGCTTCACGTGACAGAATCCCGGGTCTCCCAGATCAGGACCGCCGCCATCCGTTCGCTCAAGCAGCGGCTGGCAGCGTGATCGGCCTGATGCGGAAGTTGCTGCGGCGCGACAGGGGCACCGTGCCTGCAGCCGAGGCGCAGCAATTCGGAGCGGTGCTCGAACAGGCCGCAATGCAGGGCGGCGACCCGCGCCGGGTCCAGGTGGCCCGACTCGCAGCGGACGGTGCCGACCTGGGATCGATCGCCCGACACACCCGGCTGGCTCGCGATGCGGTCCGTTCGGTGCTGGGTGACAGGTGACCGGCAGCCGTTGCCGACCGGCAGGAATGTCCGCCTCGGGAGGGCCCGGGGAAGGTCTGCAAAGTGTTGCCTGGCAAGGAGTTATGGTCTGTCAATGGGCGGCACGCCGCTTGCTCCCTGTCACTTGACACCGCTCTGGAGGTGAAATGACGGTCCCCAGCGTGGTGGTGACAGCCCGCAGCCTGGCCTACTACTCCCGGCTGCAGGAGGTCACCGCCAACAATCTCGCCAACGCATCGTCGGAGGCGTTCAAGGCCGACCGGATGTCGGCGCAGAGCTTCGAGTCGCACTGGCCCGAGGCGTTGATGCGTCTCGACCTGAGTCAGGGCGTGTTGCGCGACACCCATCGGGTGCTCGATGTCGCGCTCGAGACCGAGGGGTTCCTGGTCGTGCAGACTCCCGCCGGTGAACGACTCACTCGCGGTGGCGGTCTCGAGATCGACGGCCAGGGTTTCCTGGTCAACCGCGACGGCCACCGGCTGCTCGGGCGCGAAGGTGAGCTGCACGTCAACGGACGCGAACTGGTGATCGAACCCGACGGCACGATCATAGTCGATGGCGCGAGGGTCGACCGGCTCCGGATCGAAACGGTGGCCAATCCGATGACACTGGAGAAGGAAGGGCACGGCCGCTTCCGTGCCACCACTCCGACCTTCACCCTCGACTCGGCGAGGGTGCGTCAGGGCGCGCTGGAGGACGGCAACGTCGAGACACTGGAGGAAACAGTGGAGATGATCCGGATCCAGCGCGCCTATGCCGCCGGTGTCGACGCGATGCGGACGCACGATATGGTGATGACAACCGTGACCACGGACATCGGGCGTTTCTGATGCGCCACCTGCCCAGCCTGGAGAACCTGCAATGACCGACAGCCTGCGTACCTCGGCCAGCGGAATGATCGCCCAGCAGAAGCGCGTCGACGTGATCGCCAACAACCTGGCCAACGTCAACACCACCGGCTTCAAGCGCAGCCGCACCAACTTCGAGGACCTGCTCTACGAAACGGTGCAGGGACCGCGGGCCACCGCCGGCGAGGGAACCATCGGCGCGATGCAGGTCGGACACGGCGTCAGGCTCGCGACGATCACCCGGATCCACGCGCAGGGCGGGGCCGAAATCACCGGTCGACCGCTCGACCTGGCGATCGAGGGCGAGGGGTTCTTCCAGGTGGAACTCGCCGATGGCACCCTCGCCTACACGCGCGATGGCTCGTTCACCTTGTCCGACACCGGTCAGATAGTCACCTCGGCCGGGCACGCGTTGGTGCCCGAGATCGTGCTGCCGCCCGACGCCACCGCCGTGACGATCTCGGAGACAGGCGCCGTGACGGTGACCAACACTGCCGACGGTTCGACCATCGAGATCGGTCGGCTCGAGCTGGCCCGCTTCGCCAATCCGACCGGCTTGCTGGCGATTGGTGGCAACCTGTTCACCGAGTCGGTGGCATCGGGCTTCGCAATGGTCGGCTTCCCGCGCGAGGAGGGCTACGGCCGCATCGTGCAGGGCGCGCTGGAGTCGAGCAACGTCGAGATCGTGCAGGAAATGACCGATATGATCGCGGCTCAGCGCGCATACGAAATCAATTCGCGGGCGATCCGCACCGCGGAGACGATGATGCAGTCGATCAATGATCTCATCCGCTGAGTTGCTGCTGACACTGGTGGCGGGCCTCCCCGCGCCGACTGCCGACACCGTGCCGCCGTTGCCGGTGTCGCGGGCGGTGCGCGAGGCGCTTGCGCAGCAACTGGACGCCGATCCGGAAGAACTGGTGCTGGAGTGGGGGCGACTGCCCGCCTGGGCGGCCGACACCGGTGCGGTGACCGTGAGACTGGGGCCGGTTGGCAAGGGCGGCTGGCTGGTCGCCACGGTGCGGCGCGGCGAAGCCGGACCGGTGGCGGTGAGAGTACGAGGCGGCGTGGTGTCACGGTTGCCGGTCGCATCGCGACCGCTCGGGCGCGGCCACATCATAGCCGATACCGATGTCACCTGGGATTGTGCTGTGGCGTGGGGCAGCGCCAACCACAGCCTGCAGGACGAGTTGCCGATCGGGTGGGAAGTGCGCCGCGCGGTGGCAACCGGCGAGCCGCTGGATCAGTCTATGCTGCAATCACCTCGGGTGATTGCGGCCGGCGACAAGGTGGCGTTCGTGTGGCAACGCGGTGCGGTGCGACTCGAAAGGGTGGCCACCGCGATCGCATCGGCACGGCTGGGAGAATCGGTCCGTGCCCGGGCAGGAGACGCGCGGTTGACCGGCCGTGCCACCGGCCCCGGAGAGGCCATTCTGGAAGGCGGCTCACGATGAAGATGCGAACCTGTGCAGTGGTGTGCGCCCTGCTGCTGATGCTGGACATCGCACTGGCACCGGCCCAGGTGCCTGCGGTGGCGGACAGCGGCGCTCAAGTGGTGATCTCGGGGCCACCGGTGCGGCAGTCGTGGACCAGCGATCGTCGGCCGCTTCGAGTGGGCGACATCCTGACAGTGGTGGTCGACGAGCGAGCCCTGGCCACCGAACGGGCTTCCGACGTGGCGCGATCCGACCGCAATCAGCGCGCCTCACTCAGCGCCAAGTTTGCCCCTGAAGATCTTGAGGCGCTGGGGATCGGCTACGGTGCATCGTCCGATCAGACCGGCAGGCGCGAGCGCTCCGGCTCGCTGATAGCGGTCGTCAGCGTCCGTGTTCTGACCGTGGACCAGGCCGGGCTGGCCACGGTTGAGGGCAACAAGCTGGTGACCATCGATGGCCGCCGTCAGGAGTTGCGGATCACCGGCGTGGTGCGCTCGGAGGACGTGTCGCAACAGAACACGGTGCTCTCTTCGCGCATTGCCGACGGCGAGATCTACTATCTCGGCAAGAAGATCGGCCCCAAGACCGGCATCCTGGGCAAGCTGCTGGGGTTCCTGTGGCCGTGATCCGACTGGGCCTGCTCGCCCTGCTGCTGCCGACAGCACTGGTCGCGCAGTCGCTGGTCGGCGATCTGACCTTCCGTGAGGGCGAGATCCCGGTGCGACTGGTCGGCTACGGTCTGGTGGTCGGACTCGACGGCACGGGCGATCGTTCGTTCGGCAGCAATGTCGGCGCGGTTCACACGGTGCGCTCGGTGACCAACCTGCTGCGCCGCTTCAATGTCGAGATCCCCGCCGAGAGGCTGCGGCTGCGCAACGTCGCGGCGGTGGTGGTGACAGCCGAATTGCTGCCCCACACCAGGCCCGGTGGCCGCTTCGAGGTGCAGGTGGCGTCACTGGGCGATGCGACCTCGCTCAAGGGCGGCGTACTGTGGATCACGCCGATGCTTGCCTCGCCCGATGCGCCGCCCCTGGCGAGCGCGCAGGGCGCGTTGCCGGTGGAGGTCGGTGAGGGTCGTCGTCGCTGGGGCAGTCGCGGTGGAGCCAGCGGGCGGATCCCCGACGGCGGGATCCTGGAGGCCCCGCTGCCGGCGGTGGGCGACGGCGGCACGCCGAGGCTGCTTCTCAAGACACCGGACCTGACCACCGCCGCCCGGATCGCCGAGGCGATCGACGGAGCACTCGGCGATGGTACGGCGCGGGCGATCGACCCCGGTGCGGTCGAACTCAGCCCACCCCAGGGCTCGACCGATAACCTCGTCAGCTTTCTGGCCTCGATCGACACCATCCCGGTTGCCGTGTCGGCACCGGCCAGGATCGTCATCGACGGCCGCACCGGCACGGTGGTAGCCGGTGGCGGGGTGATGGTGAGCGATGCAGTGGTGTCGCTCGAGGGGCTGACCTTGCGGGTCGGTGGCTCGGTCGCCGACAGCAATGCGGTATTGCCCGAGGGACTGATCGCACTGCAAGCCGGGGCAACGGTGCAGGACATCGCAACCGGCCTGCGCGCCCTCGGCGCGCGTGCCAGCGATGTGGTGGCAGTGTTCGACGGGCTCAGGGCGGCCGGTGCGGTCACCGCAGCGGTGGTGGTGCGATGACGCCACCGATCAGGCCCGTGGCACCGCCGCCGGGCAGCGATCACGCCAGGTTGCTTGAGCAGGCGCAGGCGCTCGAAGCGGTGTTCCTGCAGCAGATGTTGCAGGCGATGCGGGATGCTGTTCCGGAGGGCGGCCTGATGGAGCCGTCGGCGGGGGAACGGATCTTCCGCGGGATGCTGGATGAACAGGTGGCACTGGAAGCCGTCAGGCAGAATGATCGCGGGCTTGCAGTGTCGCTTTATCGCCAATTGAGTCGCCACCTGCCACCCGAGGGAGCGACTGCAGTCGTGCCCCAGGGGACATTGGAGGCGGCAGATGGATCCGATCGCTGAATCAGCCCGCGACGCCGCGCAACAAATCGTGGCGTCCACGCGCGGCGAGCAGCAACTGCTCCGACAACTGCGGCTGGCGCTGGGGCAGCAACGCGATGGAGTGGCGAGCAGCGACCCCGAGGCGATCGAACTGGCATCGCGCGCGGTGGCCAGCACGGTGCTGACTCTCGACGCTGCCAGGCGCCGCCGGGAGGACCTGCTGCGGCTGGCGTCGGGCGGCCGGCCGGTGCGACTCGACACTCTCGAACAGGAGCTCGGTCCGGTCGAGGGTCTCAAGGAATCGCGCGCCGCGCTGCGTCGCGAAGCCGAGGCGACGATCCGTGACCTGGCGCTGACACAGGAAGTGCTTCAGGGCGCGATGCACGCCGGCAATGCCTACCTGCAGGCGCTGTTCAGTTCGGTGGTGCCGCAGTCCACATCGTACGGCGATCCGCAGCGCCGCAAGGCGCAACCAGCGATGCCCGGGGGCACGCTCGTCAACCGGAGCGCCTGACCGTGTCGCTTGCCTCACTTCTCAGCATCGCGCGGACCGCGCTCACCACCCACCAGCGTGCGATGGCGGTCACGTCGCACAACATCGCCAACGCCACCACTCCGGGGTACACCCGTCAGCGGCTGGAACTTGCGGCCGAGACACCGCTGTACACCCCGTACGGCAGCGTAGGTCGCGGTGTTCGCGGTGTCGCGGTCTTCAATGCCCGTGACCAGTTCCTGGATGCTGCGTTCAGGCGCGAACAGGGCAACTTCGCCCGCGCCGACACGCTGCGCACCGCGCTGGCCCGAGTCGAGGGCGCCCTGATGGAGCCGGGAGAGCTGGGAATCAGCGCGGCGCTCGATGGCTTCTGGAACGCATTCAGCGATCTGGCCGATTCTCCCACCAGCGGTTCGGCGCGAGTGGCGGTGCGCAGCGCCGCGGCACTGGTGGCGAGCCGGCTCCGGGAGACCGGTGCGCGATTCGACAGCGAAGGCGTGGCGATCCGTCGCGAGTACGATGACACGGTGGCCCGGATCAACACCCTGTCCCGCGAGATCGCCGGTCTCAACAAGGAGATTGCCGCTCGCGGCGGTCCGCTCAACACCGCGCCCGATCTCGAGGACATCCGCGACGCCCGGATCGACGAGTTGAGCGGGCTGATCCAGGTGAGGGTGCTGCCCCGCGATCACGGTGTGGTTGCAGTGATGGGTGGCGACGCAATGCTGGTAGATGGCGGCGTTGCACAGGACCTCGAAGTACGGCCGCAAGGTGGCGGCGCGCTGGCGGTGGGCACTGTCGGCTCCACCCGGCTGGTCAACAACGGTGCCGGCAAGCTGCAGGGGCTCACCGAACTGATCAACGAGGGAATCCCCGGCGTGCGCGCCGAACTGGACCGGCTGGCCCAGGCAGTGGTGACGGCGGTCAACTCGGCGCACGCTGCGGGATACACCGGCAACGGCACCACCGGAGTGGCGCTGTTCGATCCGGCCGGAGTCACCGCCAGCACCATCGCGCTGTCGAGCGACGCGCTTGCCGATGTACGCAACATCGCCGCGGGTGCCACGGCAGCGAGTGGTGACAACGCCGTGGCGCTGCAGATCGCCGCCTTGCGGCACACACCGTTCGCCTCCCTCAACGGCGACACGCCGGCCGGATTCCTGTCGGGTGTTGTGGCCAGTCTCGGTGGCATCGTGCGCGATGTCTCACAGGCAGCCGAGTCGTCCGGCGTGCTGACAGCCAGCATCGAATCCCAGCGGCAGGCGGTGCACGGCGTGTCGACCGACGAGGAAATGATCAAGCTGATCCAGCAGCAACAGGCATTCTCCGCGGCCTCCCGCCTGGTGGTCATCGCCGACGAGATGATGCAAGACGTGCTGCGGATGGTCTGACGATGCTGGTCCTGACGCGCAGGGAAGGTGAGGCGATCGTCATCGACGGTGACGTGCGCGTCGTGGTGCTCTCAAGCGATCATCGGGGCGTAAGGCTCGGCATCGAAGCGCCGCGCGAGCGGTCGGTGCTGCGCGAGGAACTGCTGCAGCAGGTGGCCGAGGAAAACCGTCGCGCGGCGGTGACCGCGGATGTCGCCCTGCCCGACGGGCTCATTCCGGCCCTGGCACGTCCCCGGCCCGGGGCCGCCGACGACTGAGTCGTGTCAGCGTTGCAGCACCGGTATCGGCAGCACCAGTGGATCGAGCTCGTGGCGACGTCGCAGGAACTGCAGCGTGGTTCCGGTGAGCACCGTGCCTGCCGACAGCAGCTTGACTCCCGACATCGTGTGCAGGTCGGCAGCGAGCTGCATTCCCTCCGCAAGGCGGTCATAACTGACCGAGCTGGTCTGTTCCCCCGATAGCGACGGCCTTCCTTCTGCAGCCAGCGCACTGAGCGCCGCCACCACGGCAGGGTCGTAGCGCCGACCGCTGTCGGTCGACAGGTGCGTCGCGGCATCGGCCAGGCTCATCGGCGTGTCGCCACCGCCCGATGTCAGTGCCAGGGCGTCGAGGGCCACTCGCAGGATCCGTGACCGCAGCGGGATCTCGCCGCGCTGCACGCCCTGCGGCCAGCCGCTGCCATCCCAGTTGGCGCTGACGTGTTCCAGCAACGTGGCGACATTCTCCAGGAACGGCACCTGGGCCACCACGCGCGCGGAGGCCAGCGGCCAGCCGCCGCCGGGAGAGGCACGATCACCGGACGCAACGCCGGCATTGATCCGGCCCACTTCCGCAAGTCGCGCGGCTCGGAGCAGGTCGTCACTGAGGACCGATTCCATCGTGAAGTGCGCGCCGATGCCGCTCACCAGTCGGACCAGCTCGGCGGCGCGATCGGCCGAACCCGGCACCGCGGCGTCGAGCACCCGAACCAGCACGTCCAGCAGGTGGTCGACACTGCTGGCCAGTTCGTGCTGCACTGATATGGCGTCGATGCGGGCCTGCCGCTGAAGCAGCGCCGACCTGAGTGCTGCGGCAAGCTCGGTGTCGTCGAACGGCTCGGTGATCACGGCGGTTGCGCGCTCGCTCCACGCCAATCGGCGCAATCCCTGCTCTGCGGCGGTGGCGATCACCACCACGACGGGACCGGTGGAACCGGCGCGTGCCACCCGCTGCAGCAACGGAATGGTGTCCTGGTCGCCCAGCGTGGCGCGCGTCACCACTGCCACGTAGTCGGGAAACTCGGCCAGTCGGTCGCGCGCCTCGCGAACGGTTGCGCACGAAGTCACCCGGAAGCCGTGACTCGATTCCAGCGTAAAGCCGAGCTCGGCTCGACGGGGGGCGCTGTCGTCGACAAGCAGCAGTCGCTGCCCGGCCTGGCCACTCAAGTGGAGGACTTTCCGGTGGAGAACGCTGCCACGGTGGGATCGGCCTCCGCCAGCGGATCAGGCACCGACACCAGGATCGTCACCCTGCGGTTCTGCGGGGCGTATGGATCGGCTGCGATGCGGGGCTCGCGATCGGCCAGGCCGCGCACCGCGCTTACCTGCACGTCACCCAGCCCGCCCTTGAGCAGGGCCCGGCGCACCGAATTGGCTCGACCAGCGCTGAGCTCCCAGTTGTCATAGTCGTCGCGACCGCGATACGGCATCGCGTCGGTGTGCCCCTCGATAACCACGGTGTAGCCGGTGGTGCTCAGTACCTGTCCGATCGCGGCGAACAGCACCACGGCGCGTGGCAGCGGTCGCGGGTCGCCACTGGCGAAGAACACGTCGGTGGAATCCTCCAGCAGCGAGATCCGCAGGCCGTCGTCGGTGATCACGATCTCGACGTGATCGCGGAGATCGTCCAGGTCGGTGCTGTCGGGCAGTGCGTTGCGCAGCTTCTCGCTGAGCGCGATCAACTGCTCGCGTCGGCCGTCGGCCATCGTCACCTGTACCGTAGGCTTGGCGGGCAGCAAGGGCTGACCCTCGCCCGGCACCACCGACGAACCGAATTGCTTGGCGCGTCCCAGCGGGTCCTGGAAGTAGCCGGCGATTGCGGTGCGCACCTCGGAACTCTGGGTGATCAGCCACAGCACCAGGAACAGCGCCATCATCGACGTCATAAAGTCGGCGAACGCCACCTTCCACGCCCCGCCGTGATGGCCGTGCGCCTTGCGCCGCTTGCGGACCACGCGAATCACCTGCTCGCGCTCGGTCTTCACGCCGTGGCTTCCTTCCTGGTTGCCTTGCAGGCGGCTTCCATCTCCAGGAACGTCGGCCGGGAATCACCGTTGATTGCCTTGCGCGCGAACTCGACCGCCACCATCGGCGGCAGGTTCTTGGCGAACGCCACGATGCCGGCCTTGAGTGCGAAGTAGAGCCCGTGTTCCTCGCCGTTGCGGGCCTCCATATTGGCCGCGATCGGCGCCAGGAAACCGTAGGACAGCAGGATGCCGAGGAAGGTGCCCACCAGTGCCGCGCCGACGTGGTGACCGATCTCCTCGATCGGTCCGCCCAGACTCTGCATCGTCACGACGATGCCGAGGACGGCGGCCACGATGCCGATGCCCGGCAGCGAATCGGCCACCCGGTTGAGTGCGGTAACGGGCAGGGCCGCGCTGTCGTGGTGCACCTCGATCTCCGCTTCGAGCATCGCCTCGAGGTCGAACGCCGACACGCTGCCCACCAGCACGGTTCGGAGCGCGTCACTGAGGAACTCGACTGCGTGATGGTTGGCGAGGAAGCGGGGATACCGCTTGAAGATCTCGCTTTCCTCGGGCCGTTCGATGTGGGACTCGATTGCGATCAGGCCGTCGCGCCGGGCGGTCTGGAACAGCTCGAACAGCAGCCGCAACACGTCCAGGTACAACGAGCGGTCGTATGGGCTGGGCCTGAACACCTTGGGGATCCGGGCAAACATCGACTTGAGCACCGGGGCCGGGGTGGCGACCAGCATCGTGCCGAGGCCGGTGCCGACGATGATCACCCATTCGGACCAGGCCAGCAGCACGCCAAACGGGCCGTTCGCCATAGCGAATCCGCCCAGCACGGCCACGACGACAACGATGATCCCGACAATAGCGACCACAGCGGCTCCTCACCGGTGAATGCACGCTCCGACGTGGGTTATCGGTTCGCCGGGCGGCGATCTTACCGGGGGGCGGCAGGGGCCGTATCCGCGGCGGCTCGGGCAGGGCAGCGGCCACGGCGCAGGGTTGACCGTCAAGGGGCGATCCCTTAGCGTTGCGGCTGGTTTCGGGGCCTGTAGCTCAGGTGGTTAGAGCGCACGCCTGATAAGCGTGAGGTCCGAGGTTCAACTCCTCGCAGGCCCATTTCCACGAACGTGAGACGCCAGGGGTGAGACGGGATTCGACTCGTCCCATCCCTGGCGTCTCACGTCTCACGTCTCACGTCTCGCGTCTCACGTCTCGCGCCTCAGTCGTCCTGTCCCGGCCTGGGCGGCTTGTCCCAGGTCGGTGGCTTGGGTGGTGGGTCTGCCAGTCGATCCACCAGTTCCTCGTGCACGAAGATCGCCCACTCATACATACCGGCCATCCATTCCGACGTCCTGCCGGCGAAGAGCTCCAATCGCCTCAACCTGCCGGCCGGACTCAGCGGGCGGCGGAGTGCCTCGGCTCCGCCCCGCGTGGTGGCCTTCTTCCTTGCCGCCTTGGTCGACTGCCTGGCGGTGCTGCCCGACTTGCGCTTGTTGGCCATATCGGTACCTCTGGTGTCAGGGGACGGTGTTCGTCAGCAGCAGGTCGGCCCGTCCCAGGTTGCGCAACCGTTCCTCCATCAACTCGACGGTTGCGCCGCGACCGAGTTGTCTCGCTGCCGCTCGCCGGACAACCAGCGAGGCGGGCAGGTAGTACAGGTAGATGGCGCTCTGGCTGTTGTCGAACCTTGAGGCCACCTCGAACGCCTCGTCTGCCCGTCCCTTGGCGAGCAACAGTCGAGCCCGCAGCAACTGTTCCGATGCCATTGAGTGCCACAGGTCCCATTGCACGTCCTCCGAGCCGGCTCGCAGACTGGCCAGCGCACCGATCGCGGCGGTGGTATCGCCTGTGAGCAGTAGCCGTCGGGCATCGATAAGGTCGCGAAGCACGGCGGCCTCGCGATCGTTGAGGCGACTCCCCAGTTCTGCGCGAATCGAGTCGATAAGGGGCAGGTCGTGCCGGAACAGGCCCCAGATCGCCAGGTGCCAGAGCTGGTTGACCGGGATTCCCTCGAGCGAGGACCCGATCACGTCGATTGCCCGGAGTGCGGCGGTGGTGTCGGCGCCGAGTTCCACGGCATCGAGGATGTGCAAACCGATGGCCTCGATGGTGAGAGACCGAACCGCGGAGTCGGTGAGTGCCGTGGCGTGTGCGAGCTGGCCGCCTGCGACCAGGTCGTGATGCAGCCACTTGAATGCGGCCCAACGAGACGCCTGCCCCACCTGCTCGGTGTCGCCCTGGTAGAGCGCCCTGGCGGCGGCCCGGGCGCAGGGCAGGTGGGCTGCGCCAGTGCCGAAGTTCGCGGCCACCATCAACACGCGCTGCGGCGCGGCCACGGCCATCGAATCCCAGTCGACCGCCGCCGGCCCGCGCTCGAGACAGGTCAGCATCATCTCGAGCTGACTGGCCAGGTCCGAATCGCGTGCCTCGCGCTCGAACTGGCGGAGCAGCTCCGTTCCGGCACGGGTGTCGCCACGACGGAGCACCGCCTCAGCCAGGTGAAAGATCGCGGGGGAGAATCCGGGATCGAGCTCGACACTGCGGCGGAACGCGGATTCCGACATCTCGTCGGGCGAGCTGCTGCTGGTGATCAGGTGGTGGTAGGTATCACCCAGCATCATCCAGCCGTGCGACCAAAGGCTGTCTGCCCGCAACGCAGTGGTGAACTGGGCCACCGCAGAGTCAGCGTCGCCGGCGAGGTAGCTCACCAGGCCGCGGGTGTAGGCCAGGTTGCGAGGTGGCAGGCCGTGGCTGTGCAGCAATGCCAGGTGCGCCAGCGAGTCGGCGAACGCCTCCTCGTAGGTCCAGATTGCCACGCCTGCACCGGTCAGTGCGGCCACGGCCAGGGTCGAGTCGAGGGCAAGCGCCCTGCGGTAACTGTCGAGGGCGCCGCGGAAATCGGCGGAGCGCATCTGCTGCTCGCCGCGGAGCCAGAGTGCGACCGCGGCCGGGTTGCGGTTGGTGAGTGACGCAAGGTCAACGTGGCGAGTGGGGCCGACCAGTGTCTCCAGCAGCGGGATCACCGCCTTGAGGGCAAGCGTGGTGGCTGTCTGCACCGTCTCGTCGCCAACCAGTGAGCCGGCGCTCGCCGTCCTGGTGCTGCCGTCGGCGATGTCGTGCAGGCGCAGGATCACGCTGAGCGAGTCGCCGTGCGGCACCAGGTCACCATCGATGTACCACTTTGCTCCCATCCGCGCCGCGGTGCGCTCGGCGACCCGCATCGAGAGGGCAGCCGGGTCGTCGCGCACACCGGGCTCGAGTTCCTTCCAGCCGGCCATCCAGCGCAGCGGTTCGGTGTGCTCCAGTGCCCTGCCGATCAGGAGTGCGACCAACTTGCCGTCGCTGGACGAGGTGCCGGGCGAGGTTAGCGGGAACACCACCACGGCGTCGGGGTCGCCTGGGGGATTGCCGCGAGCCATCAACGCGAATCCCGCTGCTGCCGCGGTCAATGTCGACAGCGCAGCGATCGCGACGCGCCGCCGGCTTGAACGCGGGGCAGCATTGGCGTCCGCTCGAGTCAGGGCAGCGTGCAGGTCGGCCAGGAATTGTGCGGCATCGGGTCGGTCGGCTGGGGACTTTGCAAGCGTCCGGGCAACCAGGCTGCCGATCGGGGCGGGCACCGTCGGCCTGAGAAGCGTGAGCGACGGTGCCGGTTCCCCGACGTGACGGGCCATCACCACCTGCGGTGTGGCACCGGTGAATGGTGGCTGGCCGGTCAGCATCTCGAACAGCAGGCAGCCCAGCGAATAGATGTCCGCCCGCCCGTCGATGGTGTCGAAGCTGGTCGCCTGTTCCGGACTCATATAGGAGGGCGTGCCGATTGCCACGCCTGCCGATGTAAGTCGGTCGTGTCCCGCCAGGCTGATGGCGTGGGCGATGCCGAAGTCGGCAACCTGCACTCGCTCGCCGGTGAGCAGGATATTCTCCGGCTTGATGTCGCGATGTACTACGCCCTGTTCGTGCGCGTAGCGCAGCGCTTCGGCCACTTCGAGCGCAATGTGCACCGCCTCGTCGACCGGTAGCTGGGGTGAACGGTCGAGTCGCTGTCGCAGTGTCTCACCGGTCACGAACGGCATCGTGTAGTAGCGCACGGCCCCGCTGCCTCCCGCTTCGTACAGCGGAACTATGCCCGGGTGTTGCAGCCTGGCTGCGAACTCGATCTCGCGCTGGAAGCGGTGCTCGCCCAGCAGTGGGGCGAGGTCGGGGGAGAGCACCTTGATGGCGACAGTGCGACCGAGGTCGCGGTCGGTGGCGCGGTAGACCGTGGCCATCCCGCCCTTGCCGATGACCTCAAGGACTGCGTATCGCGGCCCGAGCTCAGCCTGCAGGATTGCGGACGGATCGGACAACGTGCCCCCCGGGTTTGCAACGGGAGAGTATACGTGGCGGTGCGGGGGGCTGCCACCCCCGCCGAGCGGCTACAGCGTGACCGTCACCAGCAGCGCGTCGCGGAGCGAGAACCAGAGGTGTTGCAGCAGGGTCTCGCTCGGCACCCAGCGGTGCTGGATGGTGCCGTTGACCGGCTGCTTGGGATTGTCCTCGTCGCCCATCCCCACGTGGTTGTCGATCCGGACCACGAACTGATTGGCGGCGAACTTGGCGATGGCGCGACGCAGCCCCTGCAGGATGCCGCTCCGGGCGATTCCCGGGAGGTCCACCGACAGGTCGCGCCAGCGCGGCTGCACGGTGCCGCGGCTCACACCGTTGCGGGTGGTCGCCCGGAAGT
This sequence comes from uncultured bacterium, assembly GCA_965651205.1. Classification (GTDB taxonomy): domain Bacteria; phylum Gemmatimonadota; class Gemmatimonadetes; order Gemmatimonadales; family GWC2-71-9; genus Palsa-1233. The sequence goes on along the minus strand of CBFGRM010000003.1, from coordinate 21,813 downwards.
CGATCCGGTCGATGGTTCCGTTGGTGAAACGGAGCGTGGAGATGCCGGTGACCAGCTCGTTGAGCGGCAGCACCGACATCCGGCCCAGCGACCCCGACCAGTCGGCGTCGAATCGTTGCGCGAATGCCGGCAGTGAAACACTCACCTGCAGCGGCGCGGCACCCATAAGTCGCGCCGAGGCGTTGAGGCGGATGGTGGAGTCGCCCCGGATCCGGCCCGGATCGATCCCGCCGTTGGCCAGCGTCGCCTCGAGGTCCTCGAAGCGGAGCACGCCGGTGCGCGGGTTGCTGGCACCGCGCTCGCGATAGGTGATCCGGCCGGTCACCGTGGCGGAGTCGACGTGCAGGTCCAGTGGAGTGGCACGGAACCACTGCTGCGGATAATCGTGTCGCGTGCGTGTGCCTCGCGATGGCCGTCGCTTGTCGCTGAACACGTCGAGGTGGAGACCCTTGACGCCGATGTGTTCCGCCCGGTACGCACCTCGTCGCACCCAGGCGGCGTCGTCGATGCCGGTGATGGCCAGGCTGTCGGCGGTGACGCCGATCCGGTCGGTGCGCCAGCGTCGGCGACGGCTGAAATCGGCATCGCTGCCGACAGTGCCGTAGCTCACGCCGGTCGCAGTGGCGACGCCTTCCGGCAGGTCGAGTGAGAACGTCTCCAGGGCGGTGCGGTAGTCCTCCCAGTTCCGTTGCACGCCACTCGCCGTGAGGCGCACCGGTCCCAGTGGCAGGTTGCCGCCCCACGCCGCCAGGTCGAACCCGAAGTGCACGCCGGCCACGGTCAGGGTGTCGGCAGTGATCACCGCGCCGCTGTCGGCGCCCGGCTCGATCACCCGGACTGCGCGGGCATCGAGACTGTCGAGGTGAACACCGCGGTCGAGTGCCCGGAGAGACCGTTCCAGCACCCAGCGACGAGTCGGGGAGGTCGACTGGTCCGTGGCGTCAACACTTTCATCGGTCGTGGCCTGGTGCATCGCCACCCGCGCACCGCGCAGCTTGATGCTGCCGATCACCGCGTCGCCACGAGTCAGGAAGGCGCGCCAGTCCACGCCCTCGAGTGCCAGCGTGTCGACCTCCAGTTCGCGCAGCCCCAGCGAGTCGCTGAACGCACCGGGGAGGGGAGCCCACGCGAAGCCGTGCATCGCGAAAGACCCGGTGGCCAGGTCGGCCCGGATCATTGCGATGTCCAGCCGGTCGGATGCCTCACGTGAACCGGTGAACTCGTCGAGCTGCACGGTCACGTTGCGGGAGTAGAGGGTGCGTTCCTGCTCCTCCGGCAAGTTGCGGCGATAATACAGCGAATCCAGCCGCACTCCCAGTCGCTCGAATGCGAAAGCGGTCCGGTGACCGGTGCGACCCTCGATGGCAAGTGCCACGCTGACATCGGGGAAGTCGATGCTGTCGACCTCGATGGATGGCACCGTACGCGGCAGGTCGAGATCCTCGCGCAGCGACAGGAACGAACCGCTGCTGTCGCCCGACACGCCCTGCGGCACCGTTCCGTCCACCGCGACAGTGTCGCAGCCGGCCCGCGCCGCACGCAGGCCGTCGCCAGCGGCAAGCACATCGAGCTCGATGCCTTCCAGGGCACAGTTGTGGAAGCGCAATGTCAACGTCGGCAGTGGCGACTCACGGCGCGCGTTGGCTGCGGAATCAGTGGTTATCAGGATGGTGTCGAGCGAGACCCGTCGGGCATCGGTCTCGACCCGGATCGGCGAGGCAACCAGTTGGTATGCCCCCTGGCTCAGCCGATCTACCTCTCGTGTCGCCCAGCGACGAACGACAGGATCGACAATCCGGATGGCGCGTAGACCGATGTCCCACCGGAAATGCCAGCCCACCGCCAGCAACACCACGCCGGCCACGGCGAGTCCGGTCCAACGGCGGCGATTCATCCCGTAAGGTTCCCGGTCCGGGGCAAGGGCACAAGGGCGTCGGCGGAGTTGCAGGCCGGGTGTCGGGCTGTCGCGTCGAGCTGTCGGAGCCGGACCACAGTTGCCAACCGGGCTTCGACCGGCTTTGGCGCCTGCATTGGAAGTTGTTGTCGCAAAAGAGCTTGCGGCGCAGGTGGCGGAGTGGCTGTGGCGGCCCACCGCTTGCATTCAGGCCGAGCAGGAAGATCGGATCACCGGCCCCCGAGGGGCCAGACGGCTTGGAGAACAGACTTGGACTTCGATCAGGTGCCACCGACGGCCACCACCCCTGGCCCGCACGCCGCCAAGATGGGTGCAGTGGCTCGCGTGGCTGGCGGCTTGTCGCACGATGTTGGTGATCTTGTCGACCTCGCCGCCGCAACAATACGCGAGGCGATGGCCACTGCGTCGACCACCGAGAGCACCCGCCACCGGCTCGAGGAGGCGAGTGCGTCGCTCTCCCGTGCATCACTGATCACCCGCCAGCTCGAGTCGCTTGCGCGGAGTGCCCCGTCGCGGCCCGAGCCGCGCGCTATCGGTCGCACGGTCGCCGATCTGCTGCCGCTGGCGGAACGCCTGGCCGGTCCGGCGGTGACGATCGACGCCACCGGGATCGATCCCGACGCGTGGGCCACCACTGATCCGGGCCAGGTGGAGCAGATCATCTTCCACCTGGTGGTGAATGCTCGCGACGCCCTTCCCGACGGCGGTGAGATCGGGATATCGGTGCGGCACAACGAGCTCGATGCGAAGCGGACCCACCGCTTCGGAACGATCGCACCCGGTCGCTGGGTCACGATTGAGGTGCGCGATTCGGGCGAGGGGATGTCGGAGGAAGTGCTCTCCCGCTTGTTCGAGCCATTCTTCACGACCAAGCCGCCCGGCCGTGGCTCGGGACTCGGTCTGGCCACCGTCTGGGGTATCGCCCACCAGCTCGGAGGGCAGGTATCGGTGCAGTCGAGCCCCGGCAATGGCGCCGAGGTGACCGTCTGGCTGCCGTCGGGAACTCCGAAGGAGGTGCTGGCGAGGGGCGGTGCCGCCGGAGTCGGTGTGCTGGTGGTAGACGATGACGAATGGGTGCGTGCGGTTACCGCCCGGTCTCTTCGACGTGCCGGCTACGGCGTGCTGGAGGCCGGTGATGCCGCCGAGGCGCTGGACGTCCTGGCCGATGTGGCCGGTGGATGCGTCGAGGTCGTCCTTGCTGACATCGGGATGCCGGGGATGTCGGGCCGCGCACTCGCCGACGAGATCGCGGTCCGCTTCCCGGCCACGCGAGTGGTGCTGATGACCGGCCAGATGACGGATCCGACCACCGCGGTGCGGGATTCCCGGCCGGTGCTCCTCAAGCCGTTCTCCCGTCAGGAACTCCTCGCAGCGGTCGCCGGCACCGCCTGAGCGCAAATTATATTGGCCTCCGGTCCGGGATTCGCCCGGGCCACGGGCAGCGAGAGAGAGAGGCCGATGAAAGCGAACGACATCCGCAAGGGCAACGTCATCTATTTCGAGGGCAAGCCGCACCTCGTGATGGACTTCACTCACCGCACACCGGGCAACCTGCGCGCCTTCGTGCAGGTGCGGTTGCGCAACCTCGCATCTGGTATGTCGCTCGATCATCGCTTCAGCGCGACCGAGGTGGTCGAGGAGGCGCGGCTCGACACCAAGGCGATGCAGGTGCTTTACGCCGACGGCAACGGTGTTCACGTGATGGATGCGCAGACCTTCGAGCAGTTCACGTTCGACAACGAAATGGTCGGTGACGATGCACCGTGGATGTTGCCGGAAATGACATTCGACGCCGTGTGGCTGGAGGGCAAGCCAATCTCGTTCACGCTGCCCAGCTCGATGGAACTCGAAATCGTCGAGACCAACCCGGCGATGAAGACCGCCACCAAGACGGCCAGCACCAAGCCGGCGGTGCTCAGCAACGGCGTGACGATCCAGGTACCGGAGTTCGTGGAGAATGGCGAGAAGGTGCGCGTCAATCCGCGCGAGCGTGCCTACATCGAGCGGGTCAAGTAGGTCGGACGAATGCCTGTGCGCACTGTCGGTCGCGGCAACGAGCCGTGGGACAGGCTGGGGCGGCGCTGGTGGGGGTGGCTTCCGGGCCACCCCCTCGTCGCATTGCTGCTGGTCGCGTCCCCGCTGGCCGGTCAGGAAAGTGCGTCACCCATCCGGTTCGCGGTGGCGTGGACCAGTGGTTCGCCTCACGGCAACCTCGGTACCATCGCCGAGGCGCCGGGTGGCTTCACGGCCCAGCTCGCGTTGCCACTGGCGCGAAACACTGCGGTCGGCATCCGGGCCGAGTTCTCGGTGCTGACATTCCCCGAGAGGGCGATCCTGATTGCAGCAGATGGTGAGCACCAGGAAATCACCGTGACCGCACGCGGCACCATCGGTTTCACGGGTGCCGGGCCGAGGCTGGAGGGCAGGCTGGGCCCGTTCGCGATCGGCGCGGGCATAATGGGCGGGTTCGTGCGGGTGATCACCGACGCCAACGTGCGGGGAGGAGAGGGTGCCACGGCGCACAGCGCGCTGATCTCGGAGAGCGACTTCGCCCTGGCAGGCAAGGTGGCGGTCGACCTGCACCTGGCCCTGTTCCGCGGGCCCTACGGTACTGCCGTGGGGCTGGTCGCCGGTGCCGACTGGAGCACCGGCGGTGAAGTGGCGTTCCCCGATCTGCAGAGTTTCCGCCTGGCAACCAGCGGCGAACTCACCCTGCAGCGGCCACTGGTCACTCCGTCGGTGTCCACAGTGCGACTGGGCGTCGCGGTGGAGCTGTAGCGCAAGCGCTCAGCCCGCCGCCGGTGGCTTGTCCTTCGGATCCGGCTCGAGGAAGTCGGCCACCTTGCGGCGCGCATCGTTGATCCAGCCTGGTGCCTTCTCCCTCAGCTCGTCAAACTCCTCCCTGGCATCCTCAGCCAGTTCGCCCAGTTCCTCGCGCGCCTCTTCGAGGGCACGTTCGATCTTGGCCCGGGCCCGGTCGAAGATCTCGCCCTTGCGATTGGCCGCCGGATCCGGTTCCCGGTTGACAGACAATTCGATCTCCTGGGGTGACTGTGACTCGTCCACGGTTTCCTCCTGGGCGAAAGTGTGATTCCGAACGGCTCCCCAAAGATACTGCGCCCGAACCGGTCGGGGGCCGCGACGTTTCACGATTGCATCGGGATCGTGATCGTGGCGCAGCGGGTCTGGCCTGCCCCGGGTCCGGTCCCCGATTATCGTTGGGAATGACGATGCCGGGACGTGGATTGGGGGTTGCGGGCCAGGGTGCGCGCGCGACTGGTGAGGGACCGGGCAGGGGCGGACAGAACAGATCCACCGAACCCAGGCGCAAGGTGACGGCCAGCGTGGCCTGGCGCGAGGCGCGCGAGCTGGTCTGGCAGCATCGCAGCCGCCTGGCGCTCGGCTTCGTGATAATGCTCATCAATCGCGCTGCCGGCTTGGTGCTGCCCGGATCCTCCAAGCAGTTGATCGACGACGTGCTGCCCTCGGGTGACCCGTCCAGGCTGACCACCCTCGCGATTGTCGTCGGAGTCGCCACCCTGATCCAGTCGGGTTCGTCGTTCGCGCTGTCGCAGATCCTCGGCGTCGCAGCGCAACGCGCCATCACCGAGATGCGGCGTGCCGTGCAGGCGCACCTGGTGCGCCTGCCGATCGGAACCTTCGACAGCACCCAGACCGGCATCCTGGTCTCCAGGGTGATGAGCGACGCGGAGGGCATCCGCAATCTTGTCGGCAGTGGCCTGGTTCAGCTCGTCGGCGGCGCGATCACCGCCAGCGTCGGACTGGGCGTGCTGTTCTGGATCAACTGGCGGCTCACCAGCGTCACGCTGCTGCTGCTGCTGATCTTCGCGGGCGGGATGGCATTCGCGTTCACGAAGCTGAGGCCGATCTTCCGGGAACGCGGCAAGATCAACGCGGAAGTAACCGGGCGCCTGGTCGAAAGCATCTCGGGTATCCGGGTCGTCAAGGCGTACACCGCGGAACGACGCGAGAAGCTCGACTTCACTCGCGGCGTGCATCGCCTGCTCCGCAACGTGGCCAGCTCGATGACCGGCATTTCGGCCACCAGCGCGCTGTCGACGGTGGTGGTGGGGGCAATTGGCACGTTGCTCATCATCGTCGGTGGTCGCGACCTGATGGCCGGCCGGATGACCGAGGGTGACTTCCTGATGTACATCCTGTTCACCGGCATAGTGGCGGCACCGCTGGTACAGATCGCATCGATCGGCACCCAGATCACCGAGGCGTTCGCCGGACTAGACCGGATCCGCGAGCTGCGGGAGGTGACCCCGGAAGATGCTGACGACGAGTCGCGCGAGCCGGTGGGTGATCTGGCGGGACACATCCGGTTCGAGGACGTGTCGTTCGCCTACGAGGCCGGCAAGCCGGTGCTGCACGACATCAGCTTCGACGCACCTGCCGGCAGCACCACCGCGCTGGTGGGGCCGAGCGGCTCGGGCAAGAGCACGCTGGTGTCACTGGTGATGGCGTTCAACCATCCGGGGTCGGGAAGGATCCTGGTCGACGGACGAGACCTGGCCACGCTGCGCCTGCGGGAATACCGCGCCTCACTGGGCATCGTGTTGCAGGACAACTTCCTGTTCGACGGCACGGTGCTGGAGAACATCCGCTTTGCGAGGCCCGACGCCACCGACGACGAGGTGCGCGCTGCCGCGAAGATCGCCCACTGCGACGAGTTCGTGCTTGGCTTCACTGATGGCTACGCCACCATAGTCGGGGAGCGCGGGGTTCGGTTGTCGGGGGGACAGCGCCAGCGAGTGGCCATCGCGCGCGCCATCCTCGCCGATCCGGCGATTCTGATCCTCGACGAAGCCACCAGTTCGCTCGACTCGGAAAGCGAGTCGCTGATCCAGGAGGGACTCACTCGGCTCCGCGCTGGTCGCACCACGTTCGTTATTGCACACCGGCTCTCCACCATCGTGGCTGCCGACCAGATCCTGGTGCTGGACCAGGGCAGGATCGTCGAGCGAGGCAGGCACGACGAACTGGTGGAGCAGGGCGGGGTGTACCAGGGGCTGTACCAGCGGCAGTACCGACAGGCGATCGACCGCTACGTCAACCCGGGCGAGGAGCTGAAGGGGGCCGAAAAACTGGGACCGATCACCGGGTAATCGATCGGGGGAGGGGGCAGGGTTGCCGGCACGTGGTGGTCAGCACGCCACGGAGTGTGTCCGCAAGGTGCTTGCTGCCGACACGAAATCCGGGGATCGCAGGCCGCAATCCGGAGCCGAGACCGGCTCCAGATTCAGCAGCCGCCAACCTCGCGGAGCAATTGGGTGATGGCCAGGCGGCGGCGGAGATGTTCATCCAGCCCACCCATCGCCATCAGGTCGTCCTGGTCGGCTCCAGACAGGTCGTCGGCACCATCGGCCTGGCCTTCGGCCGCCCGGCGTATCCGCTCTTCCTCGTCGAACATTGCATCACCGAACATCGGGTCCATCCTTCGCAGCGCGTCCATCTGCCACGCGTCCAGGTGACACGTGAGCCAGCGATCCGGCGGGATTCGGGGACTGGCTGCCCACGTAACCGTACTGCATCTCACATTCCGTGCCACACACCGGAGAGGCCTGGCAGGCACTACCTCGACCCGGCTCATTGCGCCGAGGTCACGTCGCTGCAACGACTTGAAGGGAGCAGCAGGGTGGCCGCAGCCCCTGGGCCGGGTCGGGCGGCGGGGCAGGTGGGGCAGGGTGTTGTGCGAGAGCGGAGACAGCTCAGAGCCGATTCAGGCCCTCGACTCCGATGGTGGGTGCCCAGCGGTGCAGCTCGTAGTTGGCGATGCCCCGCTGCCAGAAGGGGTCCCCGTCGCGGATCCGGTCGAGGGCGTCGGGGTCGTCGTCCGGCAACCGGAACAGCAGCAGCCCGCCACTGCGCGGGTCAAACGGTCCGGAGGCCAGCAGCAGGCCGGCGTCGTGCAGCGAGGCGAGGTAGCTTCGATGGTCGGGCGTGGCCGCGGCCACCTCGTCGGGCGGGCGGCGGTAGCGTATCAGGACGATTGCGTACATCATCCCTCCTGAGCCGCGACCGCGCGCTTGATCCGGCCGAGAATCGCGGTGAGGCCCTGGGTGCGGGTCATTCCGAGTGCGGAGGTAAGGCCGAGCTGGTCGAGCAAGTCGGCAGGAATGGCGGCGACCTCTTGGGGCGAGGCGCCCGAGATTGCGGACTGCAGTAACGCGACGTATCCGCGCACCGTTGGTGATTCGCGTGGCACGTCCGCCTGCAGGCTCACTGCGCCGTCTTCAACGCTGATCCACAGGAACACCGGAGTCTGGCATTCACTGACGCGATGTCCCTCCCGATCCACAGCGTCGTGCAGCGTAGGTGGCAACTCGGCCAGCTTGCCGGCGTAAGCCAACAGCGTGTCGAGCCGGAGATCGCGATCGGCGTTCTGAAACCTTGTGATGAACTTGTCGAAGATCATCTGTCCCCGAGGTGCTTGTGACTGCGCAACAATCTACCATCCCCCCATTGATCAGTGCCGAGCGGCTCAGCGCCCTGCTCGGCGCACCGGGCGTGCTGATCGTCGACAGCTCCTGGTATCTGCCCAGCGCCCAACGCGATCCCGAGGCGGAGTACGGCAGGGCACACATTCCGGGAGCCATCAGGTTGCCGCTCGATTCGATATCCGATCCGGACAGTCCGTTGCCCCACACGCTGCCGACGCCGGATCAGTTCGCGGCGCGCTGCGAGGCGTACGGCATCGGCCGACGACATCAGATCGTCGTCTACGACACTTCGATCACCAGAATGGGCTCGGCGCGCGCGTGGTGGACGTTCCGCGTGTTCGGTCACACTGCGGTGACCGTGCTCGACGGCGGCTTTCCCGCCTGGGCCGGCGCGACCCGGCCGATCCAGACCGGCGTCCAGCGACGACCCCGCACCGGCTATCCCGTTCCGGAGATCGACGCGAGGCTGGTGGTGGATCTTGCGGAGATAGAGCGCATCACCGCCGGTGAGGTCGAAGCACAGTTGATCGATTGTCGCAGCGAGGCGCGCTTCCGCGGTGAGGTGGATGAACCGCGTCCCGGACTGCGTCGGGGTCACATCGCGGGGAGTGCCAACATCCCCTACGACGAGTTCACCGATCCGGTGTCAGGCCGCATCTGGCCGGCGGACAAGCTTGCGGCGATCTTCGCCGACCGGGGGATCGACCTGCATCGTCGTATCGTGGCAAGTTGCGGATCGGGCACAAGTGCCTGCGTGCTGGCGCTGGCCGTGGAGGCGATCCGCGCTTCCGATCCCGGCGCTGTGGGGCCACCGGTGGCGATCTACGACGGCAGTTGGGCGGAGTACGGCCGGATCAACTGACTGGTCAGTCCTGTTCGACACCGCATCGCCTGGCAGCGGCACGGGCTGCAGGCCAGGTGGGTGCCAGCCGGAGCGCAGCGGCGGCGTGCGGTCGGGCGTCGCGACAGGCGCCTCGAGCGAGCCGGATCTGCAACTGGTAGTTGAACGGATCGATCAGGACCGCGCGTTCCACTCGCGCTCGGCTGCTGCCGTCACCGGCAACCAGGTACGCTGCCGTCTGCGACACTGAACGAGCCAGGCCGGCCGCCACCAGCAGCACCAGCAACGCTGCCGCCCTGCTATCCGGCGAAACCGCCGGGTCGCCACTGTCGCCATCGGCCAGACCCAGCAATCCGCCGATGCTCACCGCTGCGAATCCCGCCGGGATCGCCAGAAGCAACACGGCATCGAACAGTCCGGCCACCGCCACCGCCACCAGCGTGCCGGCCAATGCGGCACCAGCCAGTGCCCGCGAGTCGCCAGCCCGCACCGCGGGAACCGCTCGCCAGGCGATCGCGAATGCCAGCAACAGCGCCGCCAGCGCACCGGGCACTCCGCGCTCGGTGAGCAATGCGACCGCATCGCTGCTGGGCCACGGATTGAGCGGCACCACATCGTTGCGGGCAAACGACGGATCGTTGCGAGGAGCCACCGAGCCGTAGTGCAGCGCCCAATTGCCGGGACCCACGCCCAGCAGCGGATTCTGCTCGGTCAACTTGAGTGAGTTCCGGTACTGCAGCAGGCGGCCACGACCCGATCCTTCGCGATAGTTGGCGATGTTGCCGAGCGTGTCGGCGTAGGGTGAGTCGCTGCGCCACTCCAGACTGGACGGCAGCACCACTGCCGCGGCCACGCCGATTGCGGGAACCAGCAGTGTCAGCAGGATCCGGCCCGTCGGCAGCGCGAGACCGGCACCCCGACGAGCGAGCAGTGTCAGCATCAGCAGCACGGCGACTCCGGCCAGCGCCGCCAGCCAGCCGGCTCGCGAGCGCGACATCACCAGCATCGCCGTGCACGCGGCCAGGCCGATCGCCACCAGCGGCAGGCTGCGGCGTCTTGCGGTGAACATCAGCCAGGCGTGGACGGGCAGTGCAGCGGCGGCGAGGTGAGCAACGAAGTTGCGATTGCCCAGGGTGCCGCCGGGTGCGCGCACTTCGTTGAAGAACGAATGCTCGACACCGAAGGCCTGGGCCAGGCCGGTGAGCGAGCCGACCGCGGCGGCGCTGGCAGCCCAACCCACCAGCAGCGAACCGGCGCCGTTCGCGGCAATGTGCCTTGCGGTGTGCAGCGCGATCAACGACGTGACCGTGAGTGATGCCGCACGCCAGGCAAGCCAGGGGTTGGTGGCTGCAACGGCGGTGACCACGGTCCAGAAGCCGAACAACAACAGTGCAGACCGTTGCGACGGGCGGCTACCCTGCCCGGGCCAGGGCTTGGCAAGCAGCACCGCCAGCAACACTGTCGCGTGCCAGATGGTCTCCTTCGGAAACTGGTGACGGTCGAGGTCGCTCGGCGCCACTGGCAGCGCCGCCAGCACTGTCAGCACCAGTCCGATGCCGAGGAGGTGTGCTGCCATCCGGATCGGCCAGCGGGCGAGTGCGGCCCGGTCGAGATGGGACGCTGCGGTGATGGTGGTCACGCTGCAAAGATACGGCGGGGCACGGGTGGTAGATTTGGTTGGCAACGCCTCAGGGAGGTACGCAATGGATGAACACGACAACCCAGTGCCGGGCGGCGGACAGCCCGAGCTGCCGAATGCGGTTCTGGCTGCCACCGACGAGCCGGTTGCGCTGGATGTCCGCGAGATAGAGGACGAGCGGGTGCCGGAGGGGCTTCGCTGCCTCGGAACATTCCTGGACGGCCAGTTGGTGGCGCGTGCCGCGGTGGCCCCCGAGCTGGTGGAGTTCCTGTTCCGCAACGAGGTGTTCGACAAGCCACGGCAGTTGGTGCTCGCGGCACGCGAGGAGGCACCGGGACTGCGCTGCGAGTTGTATGCGCTGGTTCCGCTCTCCGATGTCGCAGATGGTCAGCTCGAGCGCGATGACGACAGCGGCGACGACGACAGGGAGCCGTGGGCGGCCTCGGTGCCGTCTTCCGGTTACGAACGCGCGGCGGCAGACGCCCTGGACGACGATGCGGACGCGCCGGAAACAGCGGTGGTTATGCTGGGGCAGATCGTGCGATTCGAGAAGGATCGCAAGCATCCGGGTTCGCTGCCGCTGGAGACGCTCGACGTGCTGGAGCGGATCGTTTCGGGCCGGGTGGTGGAAGTCGTGGACAAGGTGCTTCGCGACCTGCTCGGCGAGTGACCAGCGCACCGATTTCACGAATGCAATGGAGAGACTGATGCCCGAGGTACCGGCAGTGACGCCGATTGAAAGCCGCGGTTATGCACACCCCGAAGTCCTGGTGGACACCGACTGGGTTGCCGGGCACCTGGACGACCCCGGCGTGCGACTGCTGGAGTCGGATGAGGACGTGCTGCTCTACCGCGCCGGTCACATCCCCGGTGCGCTGGCGCTCGACTGGATCGACGATCTCAATGACGCGGTGATGCGGGACTACGTCGATTCCGAACGGTTGCAGCAGGTGCTGCGTGAGCGCGGCATCAACGACGACACCACCATCGTGCTCTACGGCGACAAGAACAACTGGTGGGCCTGCTACGCCTTCTGGGTGCTCAAGTTGTTCAACATCGGCAACATCAGGCTGCTGGATGGCGGTCGCGCCCGCTGGATCCAGGAGGGCCGGCCGCTGCAGGAGGAGAAGCCGACAGTGTCGCCCGGCAACATCACGGTGGGGCCGCGCGACGACGCCGCGATCCGGGCCTTCAAGGAAGACGTGCTCGACCGGGTCGCAATCGGGGGAACGCTGGTCGATGTCCGCTCGCCGGAGGAGTTTCGCGGGGAGCGACTGCATATGCCCGACTATCCCAACGAGGGAGCGTTGCGCGGCGGTCACATCCCCGGGGCGCGCAACGTGCCGTGGGCCCGTGCGGTGGACCCGGCCACGTCGGTCTTCCGGAGCGCCGAAGAGTTGCGCGCGATCTACTCCGGCGAGCAGGGCCTGAGTCCGGACGACGAAGTGATCGTCTACTGTCGCATCGGCGAGCGTTCGTCGCACTCGTGGTTCGCGCTGACCTGGCTGCTGGGCTGGCCCGGAGTCCGCAACTACGACGGTTCGTGGACCGAATGGGGCAATTCGGTGCGCACGCCGATCGAGAGGCCGTGATTCCCGGCCAGTGCTATCATTGCACTGCGATTGCCCCCGACCCGGCCGGTGATGCGAACCCCGGCCGGCCACCCCACCAGGAGAACTGATGTTCCCGCATTCGTTCTACAAGGTTGTCCATCTGCTCGGCATCGTCACGCTGTTCACCGCGATGGGCGGGTCGGTGCTCCACGCCCTCAATGGCGGCACCAAGCAATCCAACGCCGGCCGCGGGCTGGTCGCCGCGCTGCACGGGACCTCGCTGCTGTTGATCCTGATCGGTGGATTCGGAATGATGGCCCGGATGGGGATTATGGGAACCGGCTGGCCTGGCTGGTTGCACGTCAAGCTCAGCATCTGGGTGTTGCTGCCGATCCTCGGCTGGATCGGCGCCCGCAAGCCCGAGTACGCCAGGCTCACATTGGTCCTGATGCCGCTCGTGGGTGGCCTCGCCGCGTGGGTCGCGATCTACAAGCCGTTCTGACCGGCTAAGCCGTCGGGCAAACGAAATCGGCCACTCGCCGGACCACCTCCGCATCACGGAGGATCCGACGGTGGCCGAGTCCGCTGGTTTCGAGCAGAGTGGCACCTCTCCAGCCGGCGGCCAGTCGGCGGCCCTCCTCGATCATCACATCGCCGTCGTCGCGGTCGTGAACCACCAGGCCAGGCACGGTCAGGCGGCCCACGTGGTTGACCAGTTCCAGTTCGGACCAGGCAAAGTCCAGGCGGGCGCTGAGCCGGGCCCGCATCGTGCGGTCCACCTGTGGCGACAGGTCCAATGCATCCCGGAAGCGATCGGCCCAGGCGGCCAGCCTGGTGGGAGCGGCCAGCACTACCGCACGATCGGTGGCCAGTCCGTGAGACATCGCATACACCGCCGCGGCCCCGCCAAGGGAATGCCCGATGACCGCGTGGGGTCGGCCCACGTGCGCCGCGACCGCCTCGAGGGCGCGGGCGAATTCCGGCATCGACGCGCGCCAGCCAGACGACGCACCGTGACCCGGTGCATCGAACGCCACCACCCGGCAGCCGCGGAGCAGGATCGGGGCGGCCATCGCGACGAACCGCCCGGCGTGACTCCACCAACCGTGGCAGCAGAGGACCAGCGGGGCCGTCGGGGGGCCCCAGTGATACACCACGACACGGCGGCCGTGGATCGCGATGGTCTCCCGGCGGGCCTGGGCTAGCCAGCGGACCTCGTCCGGCCGCCGTTCCGGCCGCACAGTGCGGACGAAGAGGGCCTCGGCGAGCCGTGCTGCGGCCTCGGGAGAAACCCGTTCCAGGACGCGAACCACGCGCCCAGCCCCGGAGTAGCGGTGGTCCACCGAGGGGCGCTGAGCGGTGCCCCGTTGAGGAGCTGACATTCACAATCATACCGCCCCCGCTGCCAACGCCGCCCGGTTTTGGTACTATTCACGGATGCCTACCATTCCCGCCTTTGACAATCTGACCGTGCCCAGCGACGGCGAAACCATCGTTCTCCGCGACGGCAAGCTGGTGGTCCCCGACACGCCGATCATCCCGTTCATCGAGGGCGACGGCACCGGTCCCGACATCTGGCGCGCGTCTCAGCACGTGCTCGACTCCGCGGTAGCCGCGGCATACGGCAACAAGCGGCGCCTGGCCTGGTTCGAGGTCTACGCCGGCGAGAAGGCCAAGGAACGATTCGATTCCTGGCTGCCGGAGGACACGCTCACCGCGATCCGTCACTACCTGGTCGCGATAAAGGGTCCGCTCACCACGCCGGTGGGCGGTGGATTCCGGTCGCTCAACGTGACGCTGCGTCAGCAGCTCGACCTCTACGCCTGCGTCCGTCCGGTGCGGTGGTTCACCGGCGTCCCGTCGCCGGTGCGCGATCCCGGTGCGGTCGATATGGTGATCTTCCGGGAGAACACCGAGGACATCTACGCCGGCATCGAGTTCGAGTCGGGCAGCGAAGGCGCCCGCAAGGTGGTGAGGTTCCTGCAGGAGCAGATGTCGGTGGACAGCATCCGCTTCCCCGAGACTTCGGCGATCGGTATCAAGCCGGTGTCGGTGGAGGGGTCGGAGCGGCTGATCCGCGCCGCGATCGAATACGCCCGGGCCCAGGGCCGCAAGAGCGTGACCCTGGTCCACAAGGGCAACATTATGAAGTACACCGAGGGTGGTTTCCGCGACTGGGGTTACGAGCTCGCCCGGCGCGAGTTCGGCGCGACCGACTACGAGGGCGGACCGTGGCAGGTCACCCCTGACGGAATCATCATCAAGGATGTGATCGCCGACGCGATGTTGCAGCAGGTGCTCACCCGGCCTCGCGAATACGACGTGATCGCCACGCTCAACCTCAACGGTGACTATCTCTCCGACGCACTGGCGGCACAGGTTGGCGGCATCGGAATCGCACCCGGCGCCAACATCAATTACGTCACCGGACACGCCGTGTTCGAGGCCACCCACGGCACGGCCCCCAAGTATGCCGGCAAGGATATGGTCAATCCGGGGTCGGTGATCCTCTCTGGCGAGATGATGCTGCGTCACCTCGGTTGGCACGAGGCGGCCGACCTGATCATTTCGGCACTGGGTCGCACCATCGAGCAGAAACAGGTCACGTACGATTTCGAGCGCCTGATGGAGGGTGCAACCAAGCTCTCGACCAGTGCGTTCGGCCGGGCGGTGGTTGCCAATATGACGTCCTGAACGGTGCAACCCGACAACAGGGATGCGGCTCCGGTGCTGCACCCTTCGGATGATCCGGGATGGGAAGGCTACGGCGAGACGATACTTGAAGTCCACGGGGCGGTGCGGGGAGAAGTGGACCTGTCCCGCCCCATCGACGTGAGGGCGTTGGCGCTGTTCGCAGGTGCGGGACTTGCAGGAACCTTCGGCATACTCACCCCTGAGAATCCATTCGGGCGCCCCGCGACCCCGGCAAGCAATGCCGAGCGTCGCGCCTGCCTGCGTGCCTATCTCGAGGGAATGCGGATGACAGCAGTGCGCATCGACGGACTCTCACCCGACCGGCGCCATCGAGAAATCGGGGTGGCAATCCGGAGACCAATGGCGGAGGTTGTCGAGTTGGCGCGCCGCTGGGATCAGTCGGCGATCTACTGGTTCGATGGTCGGGCGATGTGGGTGGTTGGCGCCCTGACGGTTTCGCCGCCGATCCGGCTGGCAGCCCGATGAGCGAACAGTCGGCCGGCTCGCTGGCCCGGGACACCACCGATGTCATCCGCGAATTCATCAACGCGCTGGCCAAGGCGGGGATGTATCCCGTCGGCCACAAGCTGGCCATCCGCACCGCGACACAGTTTGCCGACCGGCTGACGTCGGTGCTGGAGTCCAGGGGCAGCCTGACTTTCGGATTCACGCCGAAGGCACTGCTGGTCGACGGCACCGCGATCGAGCCGCTACCAACCCACTTCATCCAGTTCACCCAGCGGATGCACCGACGCAACATCGGCACGATACAGTTTTCTCCCGGCATCACGGTGGAGGAGATCGACGGGCTGTTGCGTGCGCTGGCGGCTTCCGATGCGGCCGAGACGATCGGTCGAGACGGGCTGCGCCTGCCGCACGCACGAGCGGAGCCGCTGGTGTACGAGGTGCTGGCGTTCGGCGACACCGGCGGTGGTGAGCAGGATTTCGACGAAGTGTTCTGGACCCGCCTGGTCGAGGCGGCGTTCGGGTTCCGGCTGGCCGAGGGGGCGCCGGTTCCGACTGCGTCGCAGCTCGCTGCGGCGATCAACGAGCGAGCGACCGAGAGCCCGGAGGGCGCCCGGCGAGTCTTCGAGGCCCTGGCTGCATTTGCGTCCGCACTTGCGTCGCGTGGTGAGCGTGCTGTCGGCACGGCGCGTCGCCGGTTCGTCGAGGTTCTCACTGCGCTCTCCCGACCCGCGACAACGCGGGTGATGGCCGCAGCGCCAACGCGGGTACAGCGCCGTCGCTTCCTGCGCGAGACGCTCGAGCAGGTGCCGCCCACCCTGTTGTTGCAATTGCTCGAGTCGGTGGCCGAAGCCGATGGCGAGCCGATCTCGCCACACCTCCGTTGGTTGCTGGGCAAGCTTGCCGGGACGGAGGGAAGCCTGCAGGCGATCCCCGACGGCGTGTTTGCCACCGAGGTGATGGGCCTGATCGAACAATGGGACGGCATCGACGACGATGTCGGCTACCGTGACGACCCGAGACTGGCCGCCGAGCACTCGCGCACACTGCACCTGGGCCTTGAGGTTGGGGTTGCCAGCGAGCCGGTGCTGGAGGCGGCTCGTCAGCTCTCGGCGCACGGCCACCTGTTCGAGGTGCTTCGCGCAGTGGACGCACCGGGCAACACGCCCGAGGTGGAACAGGCCATCGCCGGTGCGGTACTCGATGCAGACGTGCTGGTGCGGCTGCTCGAAGACCCCACGCCGGATTGGGCGCTGGTGCAGCGAGTTGTCCAGCACTCCGGCGTTGGTGCAGTGTCGCCGCTGCTGGACGGGTTGGAGCGCGCCGAGGACCGCACCTGGCGTCGTCGGATGCTCGACCTGCTGGTGTCGGTGGGACCGGCGGCAGAGCCGGAGCTGCTGGCTCGCCTGGTAACCGCCGAGTGGCACCTCGCCCGGAACATCCTCGCCGTGCTGGGCCAGTTTCCGGAGGTGAGCAACGCCGAGCAGACGATGCCCCGGCTGCGCGACCCCGAGCCACGGGTGCGACTCGAGGCACTCAAGGTGTTGTTGCGCAGCCCGTCAACCAGGCGGACCGCGGTGACCGAGGCACTGGAGAGTGGCGAGCCGCCGCTGGTGCGCACTGCGCTGGCGTCGCTGGGTGGCGAGTGCCCGCCCGAGCTCGTCGCCCCGGTGCTGGGCGTGCTGATGATGGACGACGAGGACGCCCAGATGCAGGCAATCCGCCTGATTAGCGACACCGACAATCCGCTGGTGGTGGGTCCGCTGCTGGGGCTGGTGCGTGAGCGCCGCGGCTTCCTGCGACGGTGGAAGCTGCGCGCCAAGTCGCCGGTGATGTTGTCCGCACTCGGTGCATTGGCCCGGCGCTGGCCCAATCACCGTCCGGTGCTGCCGGTGATGCAGATGGCCGCGCGTTCCACTGACAGCGAGATCCGCAGGACTGTGGGCGTGGCGAAGTGAGCGACGCGATCCGCTTCCTGCACGCGCTGGCGCAGGCGTTCTCGGCGATCTCGCTGTACTCGCCGGGACATCCAGCGGCGCGTCGCGCGCTCGAGTCAGTGTGGGGAACGCTGGAGGCGCTGGTGGCCGGCGATCCACGACCGACGTTTTACTTCCTTGGCGGCGCACCGGTGTACAACGGCCGCGCGCTGCACGAGCTGTCCGACTGGCCGTGGAGCGGCAGGCTGCGCGATGCTGGTGTGCAGCGACTCGAGTTCGACGACGCAGTGGTGGCCGGTTCACTCGAAAGATTCCTGGGACTGATGCAGATCCGCTTCAGTGCCGGGGCGGCGCCACAACCGATGTTTCCCGAGGACACCGAGTTCAGCGGGCTCCGGTTCGGCCCGGTTGCGGTGGTGGAGTCGCTGGGCGAAGAGACCAGGTCGGAATCGGAGCCCAGCGACGAAGCTGATTCGCGCGAGCTGGCGCTGGATCTTGCCGACGAACTGGATGCAACGGCGTTCGTGCTGGCAGAGGCACGGCGCGGTGTGCTGGCTCGCGCCGAGGCGGATGCTGTGGTCCGGATCCTGGCCGCTCAACTCGACCGTCACGACCTGCCCCAGGCGATGATGCCCGAGGGCCACCACAACTATCCCCAGTACCACGCTGTCAACACCGCATTGCTGACAATGGCAGCAGGTGGCAGTGCCGGGGTGGACCGTCCGGGCCAGCACCGGCTCGGGGTTGCCGCGCTGCTGCACGACATCGGAATGTCACGGCTGCCGGAGGAACTGTCGACGCTCGCAACGCTGTCGCCCGAGCAGCGGGCCCTGGTGGAGACGCACACCACCGAGGGCGCCAGGTTCCTGCTCAGTCGCGGCGGTCGATCGCTCGACCTGGCTGCCACGGTGGCGTTCGAGCATCACCTGCGTCCCGACGGCACCGGCTACCCGGGCCGCCGCTTCGCTCCGCCACTGCACTGGGCATCGCGGATGACGGGGGTCGCTGCGATCTACGTGGCGCTCAGAACCGAGCGGCCGTATCGACCGGCGTGGGCACCGGCACGTGTCACCTCACACCTGGTCGAGGGTGCAGGCACGGTATTCGACGCCGACTCGGCTCACGCAATAGCGGCGCTGGTGCGGCTCGACTCTCCCGACTGATCGGCCAGCGCAGCCGCAGCGAACAGGATCCACGCGATCCACAGCACGTCGGCGGTGATCAGGTGCAGCAACTGCATCGGAATCGGCGCCAGCAGCAGCAATGTGGTGGCACCCAGTACCCACTGAGTGATCACCAGCGCGGTCACGTTGCGGGCCATCCTGCCGAGAGCTACCGCCTGGGACCGCCAGTGCAGCGCACCCATCGCCACGGCCAGCGCCAGAAGTCCCGCACCGATCGCGAAGAACGGATGCAGCACTCGCAGCCTGAGCAACAGGTGCGAAGCGGGATCGAGGTCCTGCAGGATTCCCTCGCGAAGCGTGGCGGCAGGGAAGAGAGTGTTGCCCAGCGAGGCAACCACGCCGGTGACCGCTACGACCATCAAGCCGATCGCCACTACTGCCAACCAGAGGCCGCGCGCACCCACGGCGGTCCAGCGGATGCCGGGGTGGCCACCGGCCCACCACGCGGCGAGTGCCAGGGCTGCGATCAGGAACTGGGTGTTGACCAGGTGTGCGGCGAGCGTAACGGCGCGGGTAACCGAGGCGTTGTCGGCGACCAGTTCGAACTTCACCAGGCCGGCGCCGATCAGTGCCTCGACGATGATCAGGACCAGCGCAGTCCACGCCGCCAGGCGGACGCGATGGCGTCGCGGGAAGTCGCGCAGGGCGAGCCAGAGCAACCAGGCGACCACGACCAGCGCCATTCCGCTGGTGATGCGGTGGGTGAGCTCGATCAGCGTTTCGGTGGCCGGTGCGCGCGGCACCACGGTGCCGTTGCAGAGCGGCCAGTGATTGCCGCAACCCGCACCGGAGCCGGTTGCCCTCACGAAGGCGCCCCAGGCGATCACGGCCAGGTTGACCACCACTGCCAGCCAGCCGAAGCGGGCAACCCGCGAGGAAGAGATTGTAGTCACCATCGCGAAGAAATAGCACCTGAGCTGCCGAAAGGCACGGACTGGCCGGGGCGAGCCGCCCGCTGGCCCGGATTGCGCCGAGCAGATAGCTTCCGGCGGTGACCCCTGAAGCCGCCTCCCCCGGTGCCGGCGCCCCGCGCCTGGCAATCGCCACCGGTGCGCTGATTTTCTCGACCGGTGGCGTTGCAATCAAGTACGCCAGCTTCAGCGCCTGGCAAGTTGCCTCGTTGCGGTCGGGCATCGCCGCGCTCACGCTCCTGTTGCTGTTGCGCGGGGTGCACCGCGGCTTCACCTGGCGGGCCCTGCTGGTCGCGATGGCATACGCCGGAACACTGGTGGCGTTCGTGCTGGCCAACCGGCTGACCACCGGCGCCAATGCGATCTACCTGCAGTCGACTGCGCCCTTGTTCGTGCTGCTGTTGAGTCCGCTGCTGCTTCGCGAGCGACTGCAGCGACGCGACCTGCCGGTGATGCTGGCGGTGCTGTCGGGTCTCGCACTGGTGATGCTGGGCACCGACGTGGCCAGCGCAACGGCGCCGGATCCCGGTCGCGGCAACCTGATCGCACTGGGGAGCGGACTCAGCTACGCACTGATGCTGTGCGGACTCCGCTGGCTGGGTCGTCCCGGTGGCAATCCTCACGAGACGCTCGGTGCCGTGGTACTCGGCAATGTCATCGCGTGCGGCGTGGCGTTGCCGATGGCGCTGCCGGTGGCAGGGCATCCGGCATCACACTGGCTGCTCATTGCATATCTGGGCGTCGTCCAGATCGCCCTGGCTTACCTGCTGGTCACCTGGGGGCTGCGCCAGGTGCGCGCGCTCGATGCCGCGCTGCTGCTGATGATCGAGACGGCACTCAATCCGGTATGGACCTGGTGGCTGCTCGGCGAGGCACCGACAGTGTTGGCGGTCGTGGGTGGTGTCGTCATCGTTGGTGCCACGGTGCTGCACAGCAGGGCCGCAGCTCAAGTGCCAGCACCGGTGGAGGCAACGTGAGCCGGTTGATCGAGACAGTCAGGGTGTTCGAGGGGACGGCTCCGCTCTGGCCGCTGCATCTGGAGCGGCTCAGCCGGAGTGCCTCCGAGCTGGGAATCACGCTGCCCCGGCTTGATCCCCCGGCGGGCGGCGACGACCGGATCGTGCGCTACGAGGTGTCCGGCGAAGGCGTCGAACTTTCGGAGCGAGACGTACCACCGGTCGAGCCGGTCGGACTGGCCACCTCACCGGCCGACCACAGGGGCTATCCTCACAAGGTGACCGAGCGCAGTTGGCTGGAGGCGGCACGGATGTCGGTCCAGCCGCTAGGGGCCGACGAGGCGCTGTTGCTCCGCGGCGGAATCGTGGTTGAGGGCACCATCTGGGCGCTCGGTTGGTGGGACAAGGAAGTGCTCTGTTTCCCGCCCCTCGCGCTGGGTGGGCTGCCCAGTGTGGGCCGGTGCCGGATCGCCGAGACCATCCGCGGCACCATCCGTGAGGTTGAAATCCGCAGGGAAGAACTGGCCTGGCGGGCATTGGTGGCCGTCAACGCGGCCCGCGGCCTGGTGCCGGTGCACTCGCTCGACGGCGAGCCGGTGCCGGGGAACTTCCGCACCCAGGCGATCGCCGAGCGTTTCTGGCGGCGGCGAACGGCTTGACCCTGCCGGTCTCTCCCGGCATTTTTGGTGGTTCGGGTGACGACGTGGTGCTTGTAGCTCAATCGGTTAGAGCGCCGCACTGTGGCTGCGGAGGTTGCGGGTTCGATCCCCGTCAGGCACCCTGGACAGGTGAGGGCACAGGTCCGTAGCTCAATTGGTAGAGCACCGGTCTCCAAAACCGGGGGTTGGGGGTTCGATTCCCTCCGGGCCTGCTGGCAGAGAACCGAGATGAGAGAACGGGGAACGCATCCTCCGGTCTCCGATTCCCGGGGCTGCGTTCTTTGAGACCGAGTTGCCGGTATTATATTGGCCGCTCGTAATGCCACGGCGCTATCGTCTAGAGGCCTAGGACACAGCCCTCTCAAGGCTGGAACACGGGTTCGAATCCCGTTAGCGCTATGGAGGACCACGGGAATCGGCCCCATCGTCTATCGGTTAGGACGCGACCCTTTCAAGGTCGAGAGACGGGTTCGATTCCCGTTGGGGCTATGCCGGAGCGCCTCGATAGCTCAATTGGTAGAGCACGTGACTCTTAATCACTAGGTTCCAGGTTCGAGTCCTGGTCGGGGCATCAGCAAGACCGCGTCGCTGC
>CBFGRM010000002.1:0-110026 GCA_965651205.1 uncultured bacterium | reverse complement strand
AACCCGCGACCCCAACCTTGGCAAGGTTGTGCTCTACCAACTGAGCTATTCCCGCGTCGTACTGCGGACGGCCAACTTAAGGCCGCGCCGCCCCGGCAGCAACCGCCGGTTCCAGCCCTGGACCGGCCCCGGCGCCAGGCCCGGGAGTGGAGGCGAGGGGAATCGAACCCCTGACCTCGTGAATGCCATTCACGCGCTCTCCCAACTGAGCTACGCCCCCATTACCCTCCAGGCAGCCGACCGCCTGCCCGCTCGGGTAGCCCACAATGCTATCGGGCGGGCGAGCGAGAGTCAAGCAACCGCGGAGGCGACGCTGTGCCCTGCGGCCGGTGCTGGTATTCTTCGTCACGATGACCGAGCGGAAAGATCCCCCCGAGTCCGAGCTGACGCTCGACGAGATTCTCGCCAGCGAGCCACCGCCCAGGCCGCGGCGTCAGCGCAAGCCCGAGACTGCGCGCTCGCTTGGCGTCTACGATGCCGACGGCGACATTCTCGATCAGTACCTGTACGAGGTGTCGCGCACTCCGTTGCTCACCCAGGCGCAGGAAGTTGCCATCGCGCGTCGGGTGCAGGCCGGCGACGAGGAGGCGATGCAGGAGCTGGCGACGCGCAACCTGCGCTTCGTGATCTCGGTCGCCAAGAAATACCAGAATCGCGGAATGGCGCTCACCGACCTGATCGGCGAGGGCAACGTGGGCCTGATGACCGCGGCACGCAAGTTCGATCCCGACCAGGGCGTCAAGTTCATCTCCTACGCCGTGTGGTGGATCCGGCAGTCGATCCTCGCGGCACTGGCGCGCCAGGGCCGCACCGTGCGGGTGCCGCTCAACCGCACCGCCGACCTGTCGCGCATCATCCGCTCGTCCGAAGCGCTGCGCCAGGAACTCGGCCGCGAACCGACACCCGAGGAGATCGGCAACGTCACCGGGCTTGCGGTCGACGTGGTGCAGTCGCTCGCCGCCCTCAACACCGCCGATGTCCGCCTCGACGCACCACTCGATCCCGACGGCGATCGTTCGCTGATCGACCGCTTCTCGGCGACCTACGGCAACGACACCGAGGAGGAGGCGATGGATCGCTTCCTCTCCGACGAGATCGAGCAGGCACTGGCTACGCTGCCGCCGCGCGATTCGCGGGTGCTGCGACTGTACTTCGGCCTGGACGGCGGCCGCGAGCACACGCTGGAGGAGATCGGCCAGATGCTGGGTGTCACTCGCGAGCGGGTGCGGCAGTTGCGCGACCGGGCCCTCAAGCGGCTCAAGGAAGGCGACACCGGCCGGGCGCTGGCGAGCTTTGCAGGCTAGCTGGAAGTCGGCGATCGCCGCCATCGGCGCTCGGGTGCGCACCAGCCGACGCGCGCTGCGCGACGTCGCTGCCTGGGGCCCTCAACTCACCACCCAGATGGCGCGACTCGGCGTCGCGTCGATCCCGATCGCGTTGTTCATCGCGATCTTCACGGGCGTGGTGCTGGCGCTGCTCGCGTCGTACATCTTCACCGGTGCGGTGCCGCTCTACTTCGTCGGCGCGCTTGTCGGCAAGGCGATAATGATGGAACTCGGCCCGGTGCTCACCGGAATGGCACTGGCCGGACGAGTGGGTGCCAACATCGCCGCCGAACTCGGCACGATGAAGGTCACCGAACAGGTCGATGCGCTCGAGACACTGGCGTGGAGTCCGCGCTCGTACCTGGTCGTGCCGCGGGTCCTCGCCGCGACGCTGATGTTCCCGGTGGTGACCGCGTTCGCGATCGGCCTGGGCGTCGTGTCGGGATGGATCACCAGCGTGAACCTGCTCGACCTCACCACCGCGGAATTCGAGAAGGGCCTCCGCACCTTCTACCAGTTCAAGGACGTCTGGTTCGGACTGGTCAAGGCGGCTTCGTTCGGGTTCGCCGTCGCGCTGATCGGCTGTCGCCGCGGACTCGCCACTCACGGTGGCGCCGAGGGCGTCGGTCGCGAGACCACCCGGGCAGTGGCCGAGGGTTGTATGGCGATCCTGGTGCTGGATGCCTTCTGGGCGGTGGTGTTGCTGTGATCAGGCTCGACAATGTCGCCAGGCGATTCGGCAGTCGCGTCGTGCTCGACGGTGTTTCGTTCGACGTGCCGGATGGCGCGACGACGGTGTTGATGGGCCGTTCGGGTTCGGGCAAGAGCGTGCTGCTCAAGCACATCGTCGGCCTGCTCGCGCCGGACGACGGTGCGGTGCTGGTTGATGGCCGGCACGTGGCGGCGTTGGACGAGGATGCCCTCGACCAACTGCGGGGCGAGATCGGCTACGTGTTCCAGTTCGCGGCGCTGTTCGACTCGATGACCTGCGGCGAGAACCTCGAAATGGCGCTCCGGCGCCGTGTCGCCGATGCAGACGAGATGCGGCGACGGATCGAGGCCGCGCTCAGGATGGTGCGGCTCGACGAAGTCGCTGACCGCTACCCGGCGGAACTCTCCGGCGGAATGCGCAAGCGTGTCGGGATCGCCCGCGCCGTGGTGCAGCAGCCGCGTTACATTCTCTGGGATGAGCCCACGACCGGGCTCGATCCCGTCACCACTGCCACAATGGACGAGATGATGCTCCAGGTGCGGCGTGAATTGGGCGTGACGAACCTGGTCGTCACCCACGATCTCGCATCGGCGTTCAAGATCGCCGACCGGATGGTGCTCCTGCACGAGGGAACCATCCGTGCCGAGGGCACGCCCGAGGAAATGCGTGCATCCTCGGATCCGGTGGTCCGACAGTTCATCGAGGGACGTCCCGAATGAAGGGTCGCAACGATTTCGCAGTCGGACTCACGGTGCTGATCGCTGCGATCGTCGTGGTCGCGGCGGCACTCTGGCTGGGACAATGGAGTCCCGGTGGCGCGCGCGATCTCGCCACCGCGCGCTTCCGCACCACCGGCGGCGTCGGCGTCGGCGCACCGGTGGTGCTGCGCGGCGTGAAGGTGGGCCAGGTGCAGTCGGTGCGACTGGCCGACAACGAATGGGTCGAGGTGGACCTCCGGATCAGCGCCGATGTCGAGCTGCCCCGGGAGCCGGTGGCGATTGCGTCCAGCTCGTCGCTGTTCGGCGAGTGGCAAGTGGCCATCCTGGCAGCCGCGCAGGCACCCGACGATCCGCAGATCAGGCAGTCGCTGGAAGACGCATCGGGCACCGACCACTGGCCTGGTGCAACCCTGCCAGACATCGGCCAACTGACCGCGGAGGCGTCGCGCATTGCAAGTGACGTGGCGACGGTGACCGACCGGATCGAGGGGCTGGTCGACTCCAGCACGATCCTCGACCTGCGCCAGAGCGTGGCCGCCCTTCGTGCCTCGAGCGAACGACTGGCAGACTTCACCGAGCAGCAGACGGCCTCGCTGGGGCGGATGGTCGGCAACGCCACCTCCAGCTCCGAGGGGATCCTGAGGGCCACCGGACACCTCGAGGCGACGCTGTCACGGATCGATTCATCCACCTCCGGTGGCGAGGTGAACCAGTTGGTGGGCGATGCCCTCGCAGCAGCCGCCGAGCTGCGCGCCGCCGGCAACGAGGCGCGCCAGGTGCTGGGCGTGGTGGGCCAGGAACGCGAGCGGCTGGTGGCCATCATTGCCAACACCGATTCCGCCCTCACCCGACTGGCCCGAGGCGAAGGGACGCTGGGATTGATGAGCAGGGATTCCACGCTGTACCGCGAAGCCACCGCGACGGTGGTGCAGTTGCGCACGCTGCTGGCCGACATCCAGGCCAATCCCAGGCGCTACTTTAGATTCTCAGTCTTCTGAGTCCCGGTCTCGCAACCTCGGTCTCTCGTCTCGCGTCTCACGTTGTTCAGGGCCCTATGTCGAAGAAGAAAGCCGAACGCGAAGTCTCCGCTGGCGGAATCGTCTTCCGCCGGGATGCCGATGGTACGCCGCGCTTCCTGCTGATTCGCGACTCGTACCGGCATTGGGGCTTCCCCAAGGGTCACCTGGAGGACGGGGAGACGCCGGCGGTTGCCGCCGAGCGGGAGACCAGGGAGGAGACTGGGCTGGAGGGGCTGATCCTGCACGGCCCGATCCGGCTGATCGACTGGCACTTCCGCTTCCGCGGCCGTTACATCCACAAGTTCTGCCACTTCTTCCTGTTCGAGTCGGTGGATGGCGAGGCGGTGCCGCAGACCGACGAGGGAATCACCGCGGTCCGTTGGGAGAAGCTCGACCAGGCGCTCGAGGTTCTCAGCTACGACAACGCCCGCGGCGTGCTGAGGCGTGCGGCGGAAATGGCGCGCTGCCTGGTCGCGGTGGGTCGCGGGCGGCCGCTGCCCCGACCCGAACCGCTCCCCTCCGGCAACGGCGGCGTGGCGGGCTGATCCGGCAGTGGCGACCGTCGCCGCGCTGCTGGAGCGGCGCCCTTCACTGCTCGAACTTCGCCGGGCGCTGCCCCGGCAGAGCCTCCGGATCCTGACCGCCCGGTCGCCGGCACATCTCGCCACGCTGTTGGGCAAGCAACCGGTAGATAGCGTGGTAATCGGCCTGGAGGCCGCCCGAGGCGCCACGTTCGTGGCACTCCGTAACGATTTCCCCTCGCTGCCCACGTTGATATATGGCCCGATCCAGTCGGAAGACGCCCCGCTGGTGCGACGGGTGATCCGCCAGGGTGCGGCCCTGGTGGCGGTGGAGCACCTCGACGAACCGGTGCTGGCCCGGCTGGTACGGCAATCGGGGTTCACAGCCCGTCGCGAGGCCGCGCTGCTGCCGCTGGCGGAGCGGCTGGGCCTCACCGACGCCCTGCAGCAGGAGGCGTGGGAGCGGATCGTGGTCGATGCGCCCGCCGGGCTGGCAACCGCTGCGTTGGCGGCCGAACTGGGTGTCAGCCGGGAGACGCTGTCACGACGGTTTGCGGTGGGCCACGCCCCCACCCTCAAGGCCGCAATCGATGCCGTGCGCCTGGTCGCGGTGGGACAGTTGATGGGTTCGCCCGGCTGGCGAGTGGCCGATGCCGCCCGCCTGGTGGGTTTCTCCTCGGAGAGCCTGCTGCAGCGCACCGCGCGCAGAATCACCGGGGTTGGTGCGCGTGCCCTGGGCGGCATCCCGCCGGAGCGGATCCTGGCCCGACTGATCGGAGCTCCGGGACGTCGCTGGCGCTGATCGGTCGGGTTGTCGCAACCCGGTATTTGTGACTATTTTCACAAGCTTGTGGAGCAACCGGCTTTCACCTTTATCGTTTGAGTGCTATGGCCACCGATTCGACCCTTCGCCCAGGCGAACTCAAGGATGTGCTGCTCAGGGAGATTGCAGCCGCGGAACTCGGCACGCTGGATGTCGATGATGTCGGCACGGTGCTGGAGGTCAAGGACGGCGTAGCGCTGATCTACGGTCTCAAGCGCGCCATCGCGGGCGAGATGCTGGAGTTCACCGTTCGCGAAACCGGCGAGGTGATCATCGGCCAGGTGCTCAACCTCGAACAGGACTCGGTTGGCGCCGCGATTATGGGTGACTACCTCAAGCTCAAGGAAGGCGACGAGGTGCGCTGCACCGGTCGACTCCTCGAGGTCAGGGTCGGTCCCGCCATTCTTGGCCGCGTGGTCGACGCGCTGGGCAACCCGGTCGATGGCCTCGGCCCGATCGACACGGTGACTGCGCGTCCGGTCGAGATGATCGCACCCGGCATCATCGTGCGTCAGCCGGTGACCGAGCCGCTGCAGACCGGAATCAAGGCAATCGACGCGATGATTCCGATCGGTCGTGGTCAGCGTGAGCTGATCATCGGTGACCGCGGCACCGGCAAGACCGCAATCGCGATCGACGCGATCATCAACCAGAAGGGCACCGGCGTGATCTGCGTTTACGTCGCGATCGGCCAGAAGCGCTCCACGGTCGCCACCGTGGTGGAGCGTCTCAAGGCCGCCGGCGCGATGGAATACACGGTCGTGGTGGTTGCGTCGGCATCCGATCCTGCGCCGCTGCAGTTCATCGCCCCGTACACCGGTTGCGCGATCGCCGAATACTTTATGTACGAAGAGGGCAAGCCGACGCTGTGCGTGTACGACGACCTCTCCAAGCAGGCCGCCGCGTACCGCCAGATGTCGCTGATCCTTCGTCGCCCGCCGGGCCGTGAGGCGTATCCGGGCGATGTGTTCTACCTGCACTCGCGCCTGCTCGAGCGCGCGGCCAAGATCAGCGAGGACGCCGAGAAGACCGCGTTCGACCCGCGCATCAAGGTGCCGGGTGGATCGCTCACGGCGCTGCCGATCATCGAGACCCAGGCCGGTGACGTGTCGGCGTACATCCCGACCAACGTGATCTCGATCACCGACGGCCAGATCTTCCTGCAGACCGACCTGTTCTACGCCAACGTCCGTCCGGCCGTGGACGTCGGCATCTCGGTGAGTCGCGTGGGTGGCAACGCGCAGATCAAGGCGATGAAGAAGGTCGCCGGTCCGCTGCGCCTGTCGCTGGCGCAGTACCGCGAGCTCGAGGCGTTCGCCCAGTTCGGTTCCGACCTCGACGCGGCGACCCAGCGGCAGCTCGCTCGCGGCGCCCGCACGGTCGAGATCCTCAAGCAGGGTCAGTACGAACCGGTGCCGGTGGAGGAGCAGGTGGTGGCGATCTATGCGGTCACCAACGGCTTCCTCGATGACTTCGATGTCGCGGTGATCCGCGAGTGGGAGCGTCAGTTCATCGAATGGATGCGGGCGTCGCGGCCGGAAGTGCTCGCCGCCATCCGCGACAAGAAGGAACTGTCCGACGAGGTGGTGCAGGGAATCACCTCGGCGATCGAGGCGTTCAAGCCGATGTTCACGGTGCCTGCCTGAGATGGCCAAGTCGCGCGAGCTGAAGGGCCGGATCCGCTCGGTCACCAACACCCGCAAGATCACCCGGACGATGGAGCTGGTTGCCACGTCCAAGCTGAAGCGGGCGCAGGACCGGATGGTGGCGGCGCGGCCCTATGCCGAGGCGCTGGCCGAGGTCATTTCCGACCTGGTCACGCCCGACCTTGCCGCCCGGTTCCCGCTGCTGCGGCAACCGTTGTCGCCCGCCGAAGGCGGACCGAAGCACGCTGCGGTGATCCTGCTCACCAGCAACCGCGGCTTCGCGGGTGGCTTCAATGCCAACCTGATCAAGGAAGCCCGGCGCCGGATCGAGGCGCTGGAGGCCGAGGGATACACCGTCGAGCTGCTGGTGGTGGGCAAGAAGGGAATCGGATTCTTCCGTTATCTCGGTCGGCCGATCCGGAGCCAGCGCACCGACATCAGCGACCGGCCCACCAGTGCCGACGCCGCGTCGATCGCCGACGCGCTGCTCGAGGAATACGCCGCCGGCCGTCTCGGCGCCGTCGAGTTGATCCGCTCCGAGTTCCAGAGCGCGCTGGTGACGCCGCCGGTTACCGATCGCCTGCTGCCGATCGCGCCGCCGGCAAGGTCGTCAGGCAGTCGCACCGACTACATCCTGTCGCCCGACCCCGAGACGCTGCTCGAGGACGTGCTGCCGCGCTACGTGCGCAACGCCGTCTATCGCGGCCTGGTCGAAACGGCAGCAGCCGAGCAGGCGCAGCGTCGCACCGCGATGAAGAGCGCCACCGACAACGCCGGCGACCTGATCGAGGCGCTCAAGCGGACATACAACCGGCAGCGACAGGCTCAGATCACCCAGGAGATCGCCGAACTGGTCGGCGGAGCAGCCGCACTGCAGGGATGAAGAGAGACGTGAGACGCACCCCAGCTTGCAGCTCGCGTCTCACCAAGGCACCGGACCCTAACAGAGATCGTCGAAGATGACAGCCACTGCCTCCCAGACCACCACCGGCACCGTCGTACAGGTGA
Organism: uncultured bacterium; assembly: GCA_965651205.1. Taxonomy (GTDB): domain Bacteria; phylum Gemmatimonadota; class Gemmatimonadetes; order Gemmatimonadales; family GWC2-71-9; genus Palsa-1233. The sequence goes on along the minus strand of CBFGRM010000002.1, from coordinate 102,253 downwards.
TCGGCCCCGTGCTCGACGTGGAGTTTCCGCCCGAGCAGCTTCCCGAGATCTACAACGCGCTGGTCATCGAGGACAGCAGTGGTCCGGTGCCGGTGAGCCTCACCGCCGAGGTGCAGCAGCACATCGGTCGCAACCAGGTGCGCGCCGTGGCGATGAGCTCGACCGACGGCGTTTCGCGCGGAATGAGCGCCCGCGACACCGGTTCGCCGGTCACGGTGCCGGTGGGCGACGCGGCGTTGGGCCGGATCCTCAACGTGCTGGGTGAGCCGGTCGATGGCGGCAAGGAAATCGGCGCCGATGTCGAGCGCTGGCCGATTCACCGCCCGTCACCGGGTTTCACCGCGCTCGAGCCGAAGACCGAGATTCTCGAGACCGGCATCAAGGTCATCGACCTGATTGCGCCGTTCGTGAAAGGCGGCAAGATCGGCCTGTTCGGCGGCGCCGGCGTGGGCAAGACGGTCGTCATTATGGAGCTGATCAACAACGTCCAGAAGGGACACGGCGGCAAGTCGGTGTTCTGCGGAGTTGGTGAGCGGACCCGCGAGGGCAACGACCTCCACCTGGAAATGAGCGAGTCGGGCGTCATCGACTCGTGTGCACTGATCTACGGCCAGATGAACGAGCCGCCGGGCGCCCGACTGCGGGTCGGCCTCACCGGTCTCACCGTCGCCGAGTATTTCCGCGACATCGAGGGACAGGACGTGCTCCTGTTCATCGACAACATCTTCCGCTTCACCCAGGCCGGTGCCGAGGTGTCGGCACTGCTGGGTCGGATGCCGAGCGCCGCCGGTTATCAGCCCACCCTGGCGACCGAGATGGGCGACCTGCAGGAGCGGATCACCTCGACCCGCAACGGCTCGATCACCTCGGTGCAGGCGATCTACGTGCCGGCCGACGACCTGACCGACCCGGCACCTGCAACCGCGTTCGCGCACCTCGATGCAACCGTGGTGCTGTCGCGGGCGATTTCGGAACTGGGCATCTACCCCGCGGTCGACCCGCTCGACTCGACCTCGCGGATCCTGGCTCCTCAGTTCATCGGTGAGCGGCATTACGCCGTCGCCGTCGGACTGCAGCGCACGCTGCAGCGCTACAAGGCGCTCCAGGACATCATCGCGATTCTCGGTATGGACGAACTCTCCGAGGACGACAAGCTGGTGGTCGGCCGTGCCCGGCGCTTGCAGCGCTTCCTGTCGCAGCCGTTCCACGTCGCCGAGCAGTTCACCGGCTTCCCCGGCAAGTATGTCAAGCTCGAGGACACCATCACCTCGTTCGAGCGGGTGCTGTCGGGTGAGTTCGACCACTTCCCCGAGCAGGCCTTCTATATGCAGGGCGGCATCGAGGACGTGATCAAGCGTGCCAAGGAGCTGCAGGGCTGATGCGAGTAACCGTGATCTCCCCGGAGGCCTCGGTGTTCGACGGCGAGGCCGACGCCGTCGTGGTGCCGGCCCACGACGGCGAGCTGGGTATCCTCGACAATCACGCGCCGATGATGACCACGCTGGGTTCGGGCACCCTGGTGCTCCGCACCGGCGGGTCGGAGCGGCGCTTCCGTGTGCAAGGGGGCTTCCTGCAGGTCGTCAGGAACAGGGTGCGTGTTCTTGCCGAATCGATACAAGGAGCCGATGGATGATCCGGATTGCAGGTGCTCGGGCGATCGCCCGGGCGATCGTTGCCAGCAGCGTTGCTGCATTCGCACTTCCGCTGGGTGCCCAATCGACCGGGACGCCGGTGTATCACGCGCCGTATCGGGCCTTCGCCAACAGTGAGCTGGGGATTTCGCTGTCCGATCCGGGCAGCGGTTTTGCTCTGGAGGGGTCGTGGCGGAGCGGGCTGTCGCAGCGTTCCGACTTCGGCATTCGCGCCGGCCTGGCCGACCGGGGCAACAGCACCGCGCTCCTGGTGGGTGGCGACTATCGCTACCGGATGCTCGATCACAGCGATGATTTCCCTCTCGACGGTTCGTTCACGCTGGGACTCGGCGTGGCCAGCGGCGACGGGTATACCGTCGGCTACATCCCGGTCGGTTTCTCGATGGGACGACGGGTGCTGGTCGAGGGGTCCGAGGTTTCCCTGGTGCCGTATCTGCACCCGGTGCTGACGCCGACCTTCGGTGACGGTGACGATGTCGCCTTCTCCCTCGGCTTCGGTCTCGATGCCCGGATCACCCCGCGACTCGATCTCCGTTTCAGCGCCGCCATCGGCGACCACGACGGCATCGCCTTCACGGTCGCGTGGCTGCGATGAGGCCGCTCGCCCTGCTGCTCGCGCTCACGCTGGTTCCCGCCGCAGCAGTAGCGCAGGTGCGGGGCCTGCCGGTGGTCAACAGCGGCTTCGGCTTCGGTGCCGGGGCCGCGGCGGACATCGGCTTTGCCAACGATGCCGCCGGCGGCGGCACCACCGTCGGCGCACACCTGTCGGCAGGACTGGGGATCATCGGTGTCACCGGTTCGATCTCGCGCGGATCGGTGGACGGCAACTCGGTCTGGTCGCAGGGAGCGTCGGCGTCGATGCGTGTCTTCGGCGGGCCCCTGATTCCGCTGCGTGTGACCTTGCAGGGTGGCGCTGCGGTCTGGGACGAGGGCATCGTCGAGGCGCTGCACGTGCCGGTATCGGTCGGTGTCGCGCTGGTGATCCCCAACCCGGTGTTTGCGATCCGTCCCTGGCTGGCACCGCGGATCGACTATCTCCGCACCACGGTCGAGAACTCCGAAACCAGCCGCACCGAATTCGGCATCAGCGGCGGCATCGAGCTCGGCTTCCTCAGCGGAATGACGATCCGGACCGCCTACGACCGACTGCTGGTCGATGGCGATCCGGGAATCTTCTCACTCGGCGTCGGGATGTCGTTCGGACGCTGATTGTTCAGGGTGTCGGAGCGGTCCAGACCCGGGCCGCTTCGGCCACCGCCCGCGCCATACTGAGTGAGTCTGTCCGCACCGTCGCGCGCTGACGCAAGGTCCCGCCCAACATTCCCGGCAGCTCCCGCGCAGTCGCGCGACCCGACACCACCGCCTGCAACCATCCCAGCGGCGTCCGACCGTCCTCGCCCAGGAGAGCGCGTCCGGCACGCAGAGTATCGATCGAACTGGTCCAGTACGTGTGGGCCATTGCCTTGTGCTCGGCCAGTCGCTCCGGTGTCACATCACCGGCCACCACCTGGTGCAGCAGCTCGGCGCGACCGAACTGGGTCAGTCGAGTTGCGACGACGGTGTCGGGAGCACCAGCCAGAATGGCCCGCTGGTTGGGCGCGAGTCCGCCGATCCGGAGAGTTGCTTCCTCGGGAGTCAGCTCGCCACCCTGCCAGGTGGCCAGCGGAGCGGTGCCGGCAACGGTGCCTGGCTCCGCCATTGCAGAACGCGCGCGCGACACGGCATCGGCAGCGAGCTCGAAATCGTGGGCAGCAACGATGCTGTCCACCACGCGAGCGTCGTCGCGCATCTGCAGTTGCGGCCGCAGCCAGTTGGCGATGTCGTCCCGGAAATCAGCGGTGTTCTGGCGGACGATGATCTGCACGCCAGGCCCACCGGCGATTACCGGGGTCATCTCGCCCACGGCGAGCGGCCAGAGTTGTTCGGAAAGGTTGCCGGGAAGATCGCGACGACTCACCGCGGGCAGCCGCACCAGGTCAAAGCGTTCCCGGGTGGCGCCGGGCAGGGCCTCGTACGCGGCTCGAATGTCGCCACCACCAGCGATCGCCGCCTGACGCAGGTTCTCCAGGGTGCGGATTGCATCGATGAAGGCCACCGAATCGACTCGCGGGTCGCCGTGAATCGAGTACACTTCGAAGCTGCGCACCTGATCACCGCGAATCACCGAGTCGACCTCCTCGGCGGTGGCACTCCGACCGGTGGCCGAGCGCCGGGCCGCGAAGTCGCGGATGGCATACGCATCGATTTCGGTGGCCATCGCCTCGGCTTCGTAGGCGGCCAGGGTGGAATCGGCGTCGAGGGCTGCGCTCAGCAGCGCGAGGTCCACCCAGGTGTGCACCAGCGAGCGGGCATCGTCAAACGCCGGAATCTGCGGTGCCTGTTCCAGCAATCCCTGGAGTTGCGCCTGGGTGAGGGTGTCGGCATCCGCCACGGCGGCGACGCCGTCCGGGAGACCATCATCGTCGCCTCCACCACAGGCTGCAATCAGGCAGAGGAATGGCAGCAGGACCCGAGGTCCGACGCGACGCAGTGTTGCAGCAGTCATTGGCTGTGCTCCAGTGGCCCGTGAGAACGTTGTGCAGACAAGATGAGAAGGATAGCACCCTCGATCGGTGCCTATACGAGTTCCGCCAGCAGGGTGGCGCTCCGTCTAGCGGCGCCACGATCAGTTGCCACGGCATTTCCCGCTGCTTCGCCGGCCTGGGTCACGACCGCAGGCCGGGTCAGCCAGTCGGACCAGAGCCGCACCAGCGGCTCGATTCCGGCGGTGTTGGGCAGCCGGATCAGTCCGCCTGCCTTGGCCAGAATTTCGGCGTCCCGAACGCCTCGATCGTTGGGGCCAATGACGATCGCGCGCCGCCAGCCGGCCGGTTCGAGCACCGAGTGAATGCCGCGGCTGCCAAAGCCCCCACCGACATACGCCATAGCCCCGAGGCGGTACAGCCCGGCCAGTTGCCCGAGCTGGTCCACCACCGTGACGGCGGTGTCCAGCTCGGCCCCTTCCTGCCAGATTCTGGCGGGGAGGTTCAACCTGGCGGCCAAAGCGAGCAGCTCGGCGATCCGTTCGGTGCCGGGTTCGTGTGGCACAACCAGAATCCGGGCGCCCGGATGGTCGGCCCTCACCGATGCCAGTGCTGGCAGCAGCATCTGCTCGTCGACCGGCCAGGTGCTGCCAGCAACCAGCAGTTGAGGGTCCGGCGTGCCGGACCAATCGGACCAGCGGGTCTCGATCGCATCGAGGACCGCATCAATGCGAGGATCTCCGGTGACCACGGTCCTGGCGGGGTCGGCACCCAGCCAGGAGAGGCGTTCGCCGTCGGCCTCGGAGATCACCCCGGCCAGGTCGAGCGCCGCGTAGCCGCGCCGGCCCACCGCACGGGCCACGCGGCCCAGGCGGGCGCTGCCCGGATCCACCGAGCCGGCCACCAGTGCCACCCGGCTGCCGCGCGCCTTGGCCTGGGTCGCCAACTCGGGCCACACGTCCAGCTTGGCGAACACGAGGATATCGACTCGCAGGGCGTCGAGCGCACGGGTCACGTCGCTCCGGCGGTCGTACGGCAGGTAGCCGGCGAAGTCGACCGGCATCGAGCCTTCGAGCCAATCGGCCGAGGCCGAGAAATGGGTGAAAATCGTCTGGAACTCGGGGCGCAGTCGACGCAGCTCGGTCAGGACGGCGCGGGCCTGGAGCCCCTCGCCCACCGACGCCGCGTGGAACCACGCCAACGGTCGCTGGGGATCGCGCTCTGCTTCTGCCCACGCCGCCAGCCGGTCGGCAGCGGCGAGCCGGCCCTTGTGCGCCCGTCTGGTCGCCGGCGATCGGAGCGCGAGCGAGGCCAGCGGCACCAGTACCGCCACCGCGATCCGATACGCGGCGTCAATCAGCACGGTGGGGCGACGTTGACCGGGTTTCATTGCTGCAACCTCGCCGACGCGGCGAACCGGAAACTGATAGCTTCCCCGGATGTCGATGCGGCACTACTTCAACGCCGTGCGCGAGCCGCGCTACTCGCTGCTGTTCGCAGCGCCACTCCTGCTGGCTTACGAACTGCTGGCGGCGCTGCTGTCGCACGACGGCGTCGGCCTCCGCAACGGTGCCGATGTGCTGCTCAAATGGTTGTTCTTCGGACTCGGCGGTCCGCGCGGGCTGGTGGTGTTCACCGTGGCGCTGATCGGTCTGGCCGGCTGGTTGGTGGTGCGCGACTGGCGCCGCGCCAAGGACAGTCTTCAGCCGCGCTACTTCGCCGCGATGCTGCTGGAGTCGCTGATCCTCGCAATGCTGGTCGGCGTGGTGGTGGGTCGCGCCACGCAGGTCCTGCTCGAGCCGCTCAGCGTGAGCCAGATCGAATCCACCGGCGTGGCGACGCGGTTGATGCTCTCGCTGGGCGCGGGGCTGTACGAGGAACTGCTGTTCCGGGTGATCCTGGTGGGTGCGCTGTGGGCGGTCGGGACCCGGGTGCTCCGCTGGTCGCCGGTCGTGTCGGGGTTGGCCGCCTGCGTCGTCGGGGCGCTGATCTTCTCGGCATTCCACTATGTGGGCGCATACGGCGACAGTTTCGACATCGGATCGTTCACCTTCCGGGCACTCGCCGGGTTGGTGTTCAGCGGATTGTATCTCACGCGCGGCTTCGGCATCACCGCGTGGACCCACGCGCTGTATGATGTGCTGGTCCTGTTCTGACGCGCGGCCCGGGCGTTGGTTCGTCACTGCCGACGACTCACCTGCCCTTGGCCCTGACGATGCTGTCGAGCACCTGGCGGAACACCGCAATCGGCTGCGCACCGGAGAGGATACCTCCCTCGATATAGAATGTCGGCGTGCTGCGCGCACCGGACTTGACCGCTCCCTCAGCGTCCTGGCGGATCAGCGGCAGCGCCTCGCCGCGGGTGAGGCAGCCGAGCATCTTTTCGCGGTCGAGCGACAGGGCAGCGATCTGGCTGGTGAAAAACTCTCCGGCGTCGGCCAGCCCCGCCCACGATTCCTGCGACTGGTAGAGCCAGTCGTGCGCCGGCCAGAAGCGATCCTGCCGCGCGGCACACATAGCGAATTCCGCGGCGGGCACGGCGTTGTCGTGAAGCTGAGTGAGCGGAAAGTTGATGAACACCCACCGCACCTTCCCCGTCGCGATGAACTCCCGTTCGATGGTGGGGAATGTCTCCATCGCGAAACTGCGACAGAAGGGGCACTGGAAATCGCTCATCTCGTAGACAGTGACCGGTGCGTCGGCCTTCCCCTTGGAACGCTGAGCCACCGATTGGGCACCGGCCAGGGCTGGCAGCGCGAGCATCAGCAGGGCGAGGGCGGTTTGTCTGAACATCACAGGCACTCCCGGAGGCAGTATCTTGAGGCGTCCTCAACGGGAACGCCCGTGGTGCAGCGGCAGGTTGTGCTCAAAGGTATCGGTGCGCTGGTGGCGCTCCAACTGATCCTGGTCCCGGCGCCGATTCCGGCCCAACAGGAGCAGTTGCCATTTCCGGCCCGGCCGAGTGGCTTTGTCAACGATGTGGCGGGAGTGATTCCCGACCAGATCGAGGCAGCCATCACCTCCAGGCTGACCAGGCTGCGCGACTCCACCGGAGGCGAGGTGGCTGTGGTCACCCTGCCGACGATCGGCGATCGCGAGGCCGCCGAGGTGGCCCTCGAGATCGGCCGAGCCTGGGGAGTGGGGGGTGACTATCCGATCGGCGACCCGCGCCGCAACGCCGGTGCGGTTCTGCTGGTGGTGCCGAGATTGGAGGGGCAGTCCGGAAAGGTGCACCTGGCCAGCGGGCAGGGCGCCGAGGGGTTCCTCACCGACGCGCGAGCGGGCCGGATCATCGACAGGATGGTACCACAACTTCGCGACGGGGATTACGGCGGCGCGATCGATCTGGGCACCACCCTGCTGACCGACCTGTTCGCCCGTGAACTGGGTGCCACCGACCCGGCCCTGCTGGTGGAGCGAGATTCGTCGGTTCCCTGGCGCGGTATCGTGGTGATTGTGGTGGTGCTGGGAGTATTCCTGTTGCTGGTTCTCCTGGCCAGCGGCAGCGGCGGCGGAGGTGCTGGTGGCCGCGGTGCGGGGACCCGGCGCCGGTCGAGCAGCCATTGGGGGCCGCCGGTGATCGGTGGCGGCTTCGGCGGCGGCTTCGGCGGTGGCTTCGGTGGTGGTTTCAGTGGCGGGTTTGGTGGTGGTTTCGGCGGGTTCGGGGGCGGGGGTGGTTTCAGCGGCGGCGGCGCCGGGAGGAGCTTCTGATGGATCAGGAATCACGCTTGGAAAGTGCACTGTCGAAGCTGGTCGAGCAGCTCTCCGACGCGGTCAGTCCACCGTGTTCGGTGGTGCTCTACGGATCGGCAGCGCGCGGCGACTGGGACACTTCCCGCTCCGACGTGAACTTGCTGGTGGTGGTAGACGACCCGTCGCCAGCGGCATTGGAGCGGCTCACGTCGGCAGTGACCACCTGGCATTCGGCTGGCTTCACGCCACCGCTGCTGATAGGCAGGCACGAGTGGCGCCACGCCACCGACGTCTTCCCGATCGAACTGGTCGATATGCAGTTGGCCCACCGCGTGCTCGCCGGCCCCGATCCGCTCGCCGGACTCGCGGTGAGCAAGGCAGACCTGCGCCGCGCACTCGAGAGTGAACTGCGCGGCAAGCTGATGCGGTTGCGCCAGGCATTCGTGCGCTTTCACGAGGCGCGTCCCACGCTGGGCGGATTCGCAGTGTCGAGCTGCTCCGAACTGCTGGTGCTGTTCCGTGGCACCGCGGTGCTGCTGGATCGCGATCCTGGCCGCACCGCCGACTCTGTCATCGACGCATTGCAGGACGAGCTGGGCGACAATCACGAGGCGGCACGCGAAGTGGCACGTCATCGTCGTGACCTGGAGTGGTCGTGCTCGCCGGAACTGTTCGCGCAATATCTCGACGGCATCCGCAAGATCGCCGATCTCGTTGACCAAACCTCGACCGGAGCTGACCGATGACCCGCATTGCACGCGTGGCCGCGCTGGCGCTCGTGATTCCGCTGTTGACCACCGGCTGCGGCTACAACCGGCTGCAGGAGCTGGACGAGCAGGTCAACAGCTCGCAGGCACAGATCCAGACGCAGTTGCAGCGTCGCGCCGACCTGATCGACAACCTGGTGCAGACCGTCAAGGGAGTCGCGTCGCAGGAGAGCACTGTCTTCCTCGGAATCGCCGAGGCTCGGGCCCAGTTGGCGGGGGCTGCCTCCACCGGAAACCTGCAGGAGATGGCCGAAGCCAACGCGGCGATGGCAGCACCGCTGTCGCGACTGCTGGCGGTGGTGGAGGCCTATCCCGACCTCAAGAGCAGCCAGAGCTTCGTGATGCTGCAGGACCAGCTTGAGGGCACCGAGAACCGAATCGCCGTCGCGCGGCAGGACTACAACGCATCGGTCGAGCAATTCAACGCGATGATCCGCAGGTTCCCGACCAACCTTACCGCCAAGGTGTTCGGACTCGGCACGCCGAGAGAGTACTTCGAGGCGACGCCGGGGTCGACCGAGCCGCCGCGGGTGCAGTTCTAGGACGCTGCCGGTTTGGGGAAGAGGTTCTCCGGCTTGCTCACCACGCTGCCGCCGAGTGCGGGCTGCTCGGCGCGATTCCACTGGCCATCGGGGTCGCCATCCTGGCCGAGGGCGGCCCACAACTGGCGCGCCTTGCCGGGCATCAGCGGCGCACTCATCAGTGCCAGTCGCAGCAGGGTGCGCGCCAGCGATGCGAGCACGGTGTCCAGTGTCTCGTCATCGCCTGCCTTGGCCAGCGCCCAGGGTGCCGAGGCGGACACGTATCCGTCGGCCTCCCTCACCATCCGTTCGATCGCCACGGCGGCTCCCTTGAGGTCGAACTCCGACATCGCCGTCACGTAACTGGCCACCAGTGCCGCGGCGGCCTTGTCGAGTTCGGTGACGGTGGTGCCTTCGGCCACCTTGCCTTGGCGATACTTGACCAGCATCGCGGTGACTCGCGAGGCGAGGTTGCCGAGTCCGTCGGCGAGGTCGGCGTTGTAGCGGGCGTCGAAACGCTCCCAACTGAAGTCGCCGTCCTGCTCGAAGCCGACCTCGCGCATCAGGAACCAGCGCAGGGCATCGGCGCCGTGCCGGTCGATGGCCTGGTCCAGCGAGACCGCCACGCCCTCGCTCTTGCTCACCTTGGCGCCATCCCATTGCACATAGCCGTGTGCCCACACCTGGCGCGGCAGGGCGAGTCCGGCAGATGCCAGCATTGCCGGCCAGATGATGCAGTGAAAGCGGGTGATGCCCTTGCCGATCACGTGCAGGTCGGCCGGCCACAGCCGTTGCCAGTCGCCCTCAGGGAAACCGGTGGCGCTCAGATAGTTGATCAGCGCGTCGAACCAGACATACACCGTCTCGTCCTCGCTGCCTGGGAACGGGATTCCCCAGGCCAGCCGGGCCCGCGACACGGATATGTCCTGCAGGCCGCTGCGGAGCACGGCCAGGATCTCGTTGCGGCGGATCTCCGGTTCGACCCGGAACTCGCCACTCTCGATCCAGCCGAGGACGCGATCACGCCAGGCGGAGAGACGGAAGAAGGTGTTGCGCTCGCGGGTCTCCACCAGCTCCCGTGACGGATGTTCGATGCAACGCCCGTCGACGATCTGGCTGTCCTGCTTGAACTCCTCGCAGCCGACGCAGTACAGGCCGTGATATTCACCGACGAACAAGTCATCGGGAGAGTTGGCGCGGATCCGCTCCAGCAGCGCGGTGACCGCCACCGCGTGTCGCTTCTGGGTGGTGCGCATCCAGTCGTCGTGGCTGCAACCGAGCCGCCGCCAGGTCGATTCGAAGCGCTCGGAGATCCGGTCGGTCCAGACCGCCGGATCGACCCCGGCTGCCTCGGCCGACTGCAACACCTTCTGGCCGTGCTCATCCATCCCCATCACGAAGTGCACCGGCTCGCCGCGGAGGCGGTGCCAGCGTGCGATCACGTCGGCCCCGAGCTTCTCGAGCGCGTGGCCGAGGTGGGGGTCGCCGTTGGAGTAGTCGATCGCGGTGGTGAGATAGTAAGGGCGCTTCATCGATGCGATTCCCTGGCTGCCTGGCCGATTTCCTCACGCAGTGCGACCACCGGCAGGCTGCGGCTGCCGTGTTCCTCGCTTCTGAGCAGCACCCGTTCGCCGAAGATGTCGACCGCGACTACCCGTTCGGCCCCGCGCAGGGTCCGGACGGTCTTGCCTTCCTTGGGAAAGCGCTTGCGCGACTCGAGGTAGAACTCGTGCTCGTACTTGAGGCAGCAGAGCAGGCGACCGCAGCCGCCTGATATCTGTGCCGGATTGAGCGAGAGCCGCTGGTCCTTGGCCAGCCCGAGCGACACCGGGCCGGGTTCGGTCAGCCAGGTGCTGCAGCAAAGCTCACGGCCGCAGCGGCCGATGCCGCCGATCCGGGCCGCTTCGTCGCGCACACCGATCTGCCGCAACTCGATCCGGGTGCGATACCGGCCCGCCAGCTCGCGGACCAGGGCGCGGAAGTCGACCCGGCGCTCGGCCGTGAAATAGATCGTCAGGCGCTGGCGGTCCCACTGCCATTCGGCATCGGAGATCCGCATCTCGAGGTTCTGCGCTGCCGCGCGTCGCCCCACCTCGCGCCGCACATCGTCCTCACTCAGGCGCAACTGTTCGTGCTGGGCAATGTCGGAGTCGTCGGCGCGGCGCAGCACTGCGGGAAGCGGGGCAGGCTCGGCGGCCGCACTGACCGGTCCGCAGCCGTCGCAACCGCCGCACTTCTTGTCCGCGGTGCTGCCGGTGGACTGCACGTAGCCGAAGTCGGTGCCGGTCTCGACCTGAACGACCACTGCGGTGCCGGTGGTGAGCGGCGCCGCGTCGTCGTGCCAGGCGTGGAACGCGCGCCGGTTGCCCTTGAACCGGATCTCGACGGTCTGCGGCATCAGGACTCGGTGAACGCGCCCATCGCGGCGAACTTGTCGTGGCGCTTCTTGATGAGGCGGGCACCCTTGACGCGGCTGGCTTCCTTGACGTGCCGGAGTAGCGCTTCGCGCAGCGATTCACCGGCCGCTTCGGGATCGAAGTGCGCCCCGCCAATCGGTTCGGGAATCACCTCATCGACGATGCCGAGCCGGACCAGGTCGTCGCCGGTCAGCTTGAGCGCCTCGGCGGCGCGTTCCCTCTGGGTGGCATCCTTCCACAGGATGGCGGCGCAACCCTCGGGAGAGATCACCGAGTACACCGAGTTCTCGAACATCAGGATCCGGTCCGAGACACCCAATGCCAATGCGCCACCTGAACCACCCTCACCGATCACCACGGAGATGATCGGGGTCGGCAGTGATGACATCTCGAGGATGTTGCGCGCCAGTGCCTCGGACTGGCCTCGTTCCTCGGCGCCCAGTCCGGGGTACGCCCCCGGTGTGTCGATCAGGGTGATGATCGGTGCCTCGAAGCGTGCGGCCAGGTGCATCAGCCGCAGGGCCTTGCGGTAGCCCTCGGGGTGCGGCATCCCGAAATTGCGCTTGATGTTGTCCTTGGTGTCGCGGCCCTTCTGGTGGCCGATCACCATCACCGACTGGCCGGCGAGTCGCGCCCAGCCGCCGACGATCGCGGGATCGTCGCGGAACTGGCGGTCACCGTGCAGTTCGATGAAGTCGGTGAAGATCGACGAGAGGTAGTCCAGCGTGTAGGGGCGGCGCGGGTGCCGGGCAACCATCACCCGCTGCATCGGGGTGAGGCCCTGGTAGATCTCGGCGCGCTTGGCCTTCAGCTTGCCTTCGAGCGTGCGCAGTTCGTCGGCGACGTCGATGTCGCGTTCGCTGCTGACGCGCTGCAGCTCGTCGATCTGGCGCTCCAGTTCGACCAGCGGCTTCTCGAATTCCAGCGCGTGTGCCATCGCCATCGGCTACTCCGAGCGTACGTAGGAGACGGCGTCGGGGCCGAACACCTCGCGCAAGGCGCGCAGTGTGTCGTCGACCGGCTCGACCCGGAACCTGCGGGCCCTGAGCCGGACGGCGGTGCCGTTGCCGTCGGACCAGTCAATATAGAGCGGGGCAGGGCCGGGGTGGGCCGCGGCGACCCGGGCGGCGAGCCGTGCTGTGTCGGGGTCGGGCGCACGGGGCGCGGCCCAGCGAACCGCAACGCCGAGCAGGCCGGAACCTTCCAGTTGCTGCAGGGTGCGCACCGACTCCACGATGAACGGTGCGATTTCCTCGCCTCGGTCACGGGCAGAATGGCCACCGGTCAGCAGCAACGCGGCATCGGTGGTGATCGACTGGTTGAGCTTGGCCCACGCATCAGGAAAGACGATCGCCTCGGAGGTGCCGTGGAAGTCCTCCAGGGTGAGCCTGGCGTACTCGTTGCCGGTCTTGCGCGACACCTGTCGCTTGATGGCGGTGACCACCGCGCCGATCGTCACCGGATGTTCGCTCCATTCACCCAGCGTGGCGGTGGTGCGGGTGCCGAACAGCTCCACCAGCGGACGGTACCGCTCCAGCGGATGCCCCGAAATGAAGAACCCGAGCGTTTCCTTCTCGCGGGCCAGCCGCTCGCTCTCGCTCCACGGCTCGACATCGGGCAGGCCGGCGCGAGGGGGCGGTTGCTCGGATGTCGCGTCGCCGAACAGCGAGGCCTGCCCGGCCGCCTGTTCCTCCTGTGCCAGTTGGGCCTCGCCCAGCGCCTGATCGAGCATCTCGACCATCTGGCGGCGATTGTCGCCGAGCGAGTCGCAGGCACCCGAGGCGACCAGTGACTCGAGTACACGCTTGTTGCAAAGCCGCACGTCGAGTCGCTGCACGAAGTCGTGCAGGTCACGGAAACGCCCCTCGGCACGTGCCGCGATGATCGAGTCGATCGCACCGGCGCCGACATTGCGCACCGCGCCGAGACCGAAGCGGATCCTGCGCTCGCCGGTGGCGGTGAACTTGAATCCCGATTCGTGCACGTCGGGTGGCAACACCTCGAGGCCCATTTCGCGCGCCTCGTTGATGTACTGCACCACCTTGTCGGTGCTGCCGATCTCGGACGACAGCAGCGCGGCGAGGAACGCGGCCGGATGGTGCACCTTGAGCCAGGCCGTCTGGTAGGACAGGACCGAGTAGGCCACCGAGTGCGACTTGTTGAAGCCGTAGCGGCCGAAGGTCGCGATCTGGGCAGCCAGGTCCTTTGCCAGCGCGCGCGAGTGTCCCTGCTCGACGGTGCGGGACACGAACCGCTCCAGTTCCCGGTTGATCAGGTCGACATCCTTCTTGCCCACCGCCTTGCGGAGCACGTCTGCCTCGGCAAGCGAGAAGCCGGCCATCACGTTGGCGATCCGCATCAGTTGCTCCTGATACGTGATCACGCCGTAGGTGGTGTGGAGGATGTCGCGCAGCAACTCGTGCTGGTAGGTGACTTCCTCGAGGCCCAGCTTGCGCCGGATGAAGACGGTGTGCATTCCCGCGTCGAGCGGTCCCGGACGCAGCAGTGCGTTGGTGGCAACCAGGTCGTCGAACCGGTCGCACTTCATCGCGCGCAACGTGTCGGTGGCGAGCGGGGACTCGAACTGGAACACGCCGGCGGTGCGACCGCCGCGCAGCATCTCGTAGACGGCCGGGTCGTCCAGCGGCAGGGCGTCCACGTCGATCCGTTCGCCGGTGCGCTCGGCGATCATTTCCACCGCGTCGTGAATCACGGTGAGCGTCTTGAGCCCGAGGATGTCCATCTTGAGCATCCCGGTCCGCTCCAGTGGACTCATCTCGTACTGGCAGATCAGGGTGTCCTCGACGGCACCGCGACCGGCCTTGCCGGGGGCGGTGCACACCGGCACGTAATCGTCGAGCGGACCCGGGGCGATCACGACGCCGGCAGCGTGCACCGAGGTGTGGCGCGCCATTCCCTCGATCCGCGCGGCGTAGTCGAACACCTTGCGGTACTGCGCGTTGTCGTTCAGCAACTGCCGCAGCTCGTCGACCTTCCGGGCGGCCTCCGACACGGTCATCGAGAAGGCCGGACCCGACGGGATCAGCTTGGTCAGCTTGTCGGCCTCGCCGGGAGGCACCCCGAGCGTGCGTGCAACGTCCTTGACCGCGGCACGCGCCTTGAGCGTCCCGAACGTGATGATCTGACCCACCGAATCGCGACCGTAGCGCTCGCGCACGTACTCGATAACCTCGCCGCGACGCTCGAAGCAGAAGTCGACGTCGATGTCGGGCATCGAGACGCGTTCGGGGTTCAGGAACCGCTCGAACAGCAGGTCGAACTCGAGCGGATCGACGTTGGTGATGCCGAGGCCGTACGCCACGATCGAACCGGCGGCCGAGCCGCGACCGGGACCCACCGGGATGCCGCGCTCGCGGGCCGCCCGGATGAAATCCTGCACGATCAGGAAGTAGCCGGCATAGCCGGCGCTGCCGATCACCCCCAGCTCGTAATCGCGCCTGCTGGTCACCGCCTCGGGCAGCGGCGTGCCATAGCGCTGCTCGAGGCCGCGGTCGGTAAGGTCGCGGAGCAGGCTGTCGTCATCTCCGTACTGTTCGGGCCGGGGAAAGCTCGGCACGAAGTAGCGCTGCTCGAAGTCGAATTCGCAGCGATTGGCGACTTCCTGGGTCAGCTCGATCGTTTCCGGCACGTCGCCGAACAGCAGCCGCATCTCGGCTTCGCTCTTGACGTACGACTCGGTACCGGTGAAACGGAATCGCTTGGGGTCGTCGAGGTCGGCGCCGGTGCCAATTGCCAGCAGCACGTCGTGCGCCTCGGCGTCCTCGCGACGGAGGTAGTGGGCATCGTTGGTGGCCACGACGCCGAGGCCGAGTTCGCGACCCAGCCGCAGCATCCCGTCCTTGACCGTGTCCTCTTCGCCGATGCCGTGGTCTTGTATTTCCAGGAAGAACCGTTCGGGGCCGAACAGGCCGGCAAACCAGGACGCAGTCTCGCGGGCCCGCTCGTAGTTCTGCTGGCGGAGCCAGAGCGCGATTTCCCCGGACAGGCAGGCCGCCAGGCACACCAGCCCCTCGCTGTGGCGTTCGAGGACCTCGCGGTCGATCCGGGGCCGCCGGTAGAACCCCTCGACGTACCCGATCGAGCTCAGCTTGATGAGATTGCGATATCCGGTGCGGTTCTGCGCCAACAGGACCAGGTGAGAATAGTTGGCCGGGGCCCAGTTGGGACGAGATTGTTCCTGACGCGGTCCGAACGCGAGGTAGGCCTCGAAGCCGAGAATCGGACGGATCTGCTGGGCCCGGGCCTCGTCGTAGAACTCGCGGGCCGCGTGCAGGTTGCCGTGGTCGGTAACCGCCAGCGAATCCATCCCCAGATCCTTGACGTGACGGACAAGGTCGGGGATCTGATTGGCGCCGTCGAGCAGCGAATATTCGCTGTGAGTGTGCAGGTGAACGAAGGCCACGGGGAATCGTATCCCGGTCCGGCCGGATTGTCAAAAGTCCTTGTCCTGCTTAGGCTTAGCCCATTCACGCCGGGTCAATGCCGGGGGGTTGTTCAATGCCGGATTCAAGCCGATCTGCCGTCCTGGTCATTGCCGTGGCCACCGCCGTACTGGGCTGTGGCGAGGGAGGCAGCGGACCCAGTCCAGCACCACTCTGCACCTCGCCCACCCGGCTGGAATTGGCGGTGGCGGAGTCGCGCATCATCGACCCGATTGCGGAGGCGAGCTGCCTGGGGCTGCCCGGCGGTGTCGAGGCGCGCGAGTACCTGGTGGTGCCCTACTCCGGTCAGGGCCTGGAGGCCTCGGCCGGGGTGAGCGGCGGCTACCAGTTGCTGGCCGAACCCGGCAGCGCAGCGACCTCCCAGGCGAGCGCCAGGGCGGCCCTGCTGTCCCCGCTGGCCCACCAGCGCAGTGGAGCTGATTTCCACCACCAGTTGCGGCTGGCCGAGGCGGCGCTGGCCCGGGGGCCGCTGCCGGCGCTCAACCAGGTGGCGTCGACGAGGCCGGCGCGTGCCGTTCCTGCTCCCGGTGAGGAAGACCAGTTCCGGGTCTGTCTCAACGGCAGTTGCTCGTCCACTGCGTCGGTGACGGCCACGGTGCGCTACGTCGGCGAGGAGGGCGTGATCTACCTCGACAATGATGTTCCCACCGGCGCCGAGCAGTTCACCCAGGCCGACCTCGATCAACTGGGGGCGTTGTTCGATGACTATCTCCATCCCATCGACACCGCTGCCTTCGGCGAGGTCTCCGACATCGACGGCGACGAACGGATTGCGATCCTGATCACGCCGCGAGTCAACGACCTGTCGCCGGATTGCTCCGACGGCCGGGTAGTGGGCTATTTCTACGGTGGCGATCTGCTGTTCTCGAATCCCGGCAGCAATCAGCGTGAGGTGTTCTTCGCATTCGCGCCCAAGCCGGCCACGGCCACCTGCAACGCGGTGACACGCAGTTCGGCGCTGCGGGCGTTGCCGCCGGTGCTGATTCACGAACTGCAGCATATGATCTCGTTCAATCAGCACGTGCTCAAGCGCGGCCAGTCCGACGAGGCGGTATGGCTCAACGAGGGGCTGTCGCACTTTGCCGAGGAGCTTGCCCAGCGGCTGATCCCGGACGAGCGCTGTCCCGAGGCGCCGACCTGCTTCAGCCAGTTCGCCACCGGCAATGTCCAGAATGCCTACCTGTTCCTGGAGGAGCCGGAGGAGACGTATCTGGTGGCGCCGTCCGGCGCCGGGCCCAGCATTTCCGACCGCGGTGCAGCGTGGCTTTTCGTGCGCTGGTTGGCCGATCATTTCGGCACTGGCGAACTCGGTCGGGAGGTGACTCGCGCGCTGCTGCAGCGCGGCACACCCGGCGCGCCCAATGTCGAGGGTGTCACGGGCCAACCGTTCGACCGGTTGGTGGGCGAGTGGCTGCTGGCAAATTGGCTCGACAATCTGGAGGGCTTTCCCCAGACCGGCCGGACGCACTACAAGAACTGGAATTTCCGTTCGCTCTTCCTGAACAACTATCCCAACGTGTTCAGCCGGCCGTACCCGCTGATTCCCGACCTGGCCACCGGCGACTTCGGCCGGGTCGGCACGCTGCGCGGCGGGAGCGGGGCATACCTGCGGGTGCTAGTGCCGGCGGGTCAGGACCAGATCGTGGTCCGCCTTGCCGATGACACCGGGGTGGTGCGGATCAGTTCACACCTCAAGCCGCGGATCGCGGTAGTCCGGATCAGGTGAGCTTCAGGGCACTGCTGCTCGTTCCGTTCTGCGCGTCGGTGCTCGGCGCGCAGGCGCCGGCGCCGCCCAGGCCGGCACTGCCGGACTTGCCGGCCAGCGTTCGCTCGGCGGGAATGGCCGGGCTGGCGGTGCCGCTCACCGGCGACGCGGCGGTGGTGTTCGACAATCCGTCGGCCATCGGCCCGATCCGAACCCTGTCGGTGGAAGCGTCGTACGCGCGACTGCCCAATGATCGCTGGTACACCACCGGTGCGGCGGCACTTCGGGTCGGCCGGCTGAGCGTGGGTGGTGGCTATCGCTACCTGGACTACAGCGAGGGCGGACCGATCCGTGGCAACCTGCAGTGGGTGGCTGCCGCGGCTGGCCGCATCGCCCCGCTCCACGTCGGCGCCTCGGCCAAGTATGTCTCGGTGGAGGATTCGAGTGGCACGATCTACCGGACTCTCACCGAGGACGGATCCCTGATGCTGGCGTTCTTCGACATCGCCTCGGTGGCACTGGTGTTCGAGAACATCGGCCGCACCCGGCTTACCGGCGAGCGCCTCGACCTGCCATCGGCCACCCGGTTGGGCTTCTCGCTCAACTTCATCGACACCTATTCCAACGGTCGACTGCTGGGCACAGTCGAGACCATCTGGACCGAGGATGCCGAGCGACGCACCCTGCTCGGGCTGGAGGGAGGCGTGGTGTTTCACGGCATCGGACTGGTGGCGCGGATCGGTCACGGCGGCCAGCCGGAGCTGAGCGGCGCCGGGAAGACCGCGTACGGCGCTTCAGTGGTGCTGTCGCGGGCCAGGATCGACTACGCGTACCAGCCGCAGACGGCAATCGGCAGCGCGGTACACCTCGTCGGCCTGCACTGGACACCGTGATGACCAAGCGGAGGAAATGGCGAATGGGACTGCTGATCGCGGCCGGTGCCCTGATGCTCGGCTTCGGCACCGCATACGTGGCGAGCGAGGACGTGCGCTATCTCACCCGGGCGGGTTTCGAGGAAACCAGGATCCTGATGGGCCGGACTCCGATCAGCAAGCTCGCGGCCGACTCGACAGCACCGTATCACCTGCGGGAGGCGGCCTCGCTGGTGGTGGAGATTCGCGAGTACGCGCGCGCGATGGGGCTGGAGGCGGGCCAGACCTACACCACGTTCAGCGATGTCGGTCGCGACACGCTGCTCCTGGTGCTCACCGCTTCACCCAAGAACTGTCTCTGTCCGGTGACCTGGAGCTACCCGTTCGTCGGGCGGATGCCGTACCGCGGCTTCTTCGATCCTGAAGAGGCGATCGCGGCCGCCGAGGAGTACCGCAAGCTCGATTACGACGTGCACCTCAGGCCATCAGCCGCGTTCAGCACCCTCGGATGGTTCAACGATCCCTTGCTGTCCACGGCGATATCGCCCGACTCGGTCGAACTGGCCGCGCTGGTGTTCCACGAGATCGGTCACAACACGATCTGGGTCAAGGGTGCCACCGACTTCAACGAGAGCTTCGCGCAGTGGCTCGGTTACCGCACCGCGGAGCAGTTCTTCCTGGCTCGCGGTGACACGGCGCTGGCCCTGCGGGCGCTCCAGCGCTGGCACGACGAGCGAGTGCTGGGACGCTACTACGATCGGCTGATCGAACGGCTCGATTCGCTGTATGCCTCCGATATGTCGCACACCGCGATGATGGCGGAACGATTCGCCATCGAGGAGTGGAGTCGTGACACGCTGCTGTCGCCGTTCGGCCAGTCGTTGCGCACCATCGACCCGCGCCGCCTGGCCGATCGACCGATCAACAACGCGGCGCTGATCGGCGTGCGCCTTTATCGCACCCGGCTGGAGCTGTTCGACGACTGGTTCCACCAGAACGGCTCGCAGGTGGACGTGGCCGTGTACTCGATGCGGATTGCCCTGGAAGAGGTTGGCGATGCCGACCCGTGGAGTGTGCTGGGGGCGCTCACCAACGAGACGAATCTGCCGCCGTTGTTCGAGCCGCTTCCAGAGTAGATTGCGGCACTGCCCCTGACACCCCAAGGATGGAACGGATCGTGGATTCCCAATTCGTCCAGCGCGAAGAACCGCGCCTCCTCGCCGAACTCGCCGACTTTCTCGCCATCCCCAGCATCAGCACGCTGCCGGAGCACACCGCCGACTGCCGCCGAGCGGCGCAGTGGCTGGTCGATCAGCTCTTCGCGCTGGGCTGCCCCAAGGTGCAGCTCATCGAGGGCGACGGCCATCCCGTGGTCTGGGGGGAGAGCCCGGAGGTGCCCGGCGCGCCCACTATCCTGATCTACGGCCACTACGACGTGCAGCCGGTCGATCCGGTCGATGAATGGAACTCGCCGCCCTTCACGGCATCGATCCGCGATGGCCGACTCTACGCTCGTGGTGCGATCGACGACAAGGGACAGGTGTTCACGCTGCTCAAGGCCTACGAGGCAGTGCGCGACGCCGACGGCAACCCGCCACTCAACGTCCACTTCATCTTCGAGGGCGAGGAGGAATGCGGTGGCAGCGTGGTGTTCGACCTGCTCGCCGCGGAACCGGAACGCCTCAAGGCCGATGCAGTGCTGGTGGCGGATATGGGATACTACGCACCGGGCTGGCCGGCTGTGTACACCGCCCTGCGCGGGATGTGCTACGCGGAGCTACACGTGCGAACCGCGGAGCGCGACCTGCACTCGGGGTCGTATGGTGGTGTCGCTCCCAATGCGATCGAAACGATCTGCCGGATGCTCACCGACATCAAGCGGCGCGACGGCACCATCCGGGTTCCCAAGTTGTACAAGGCGGTGATTCCGCCCAGCAAGGCGGAGCGCAAGGGCTGGGCGTCGCTGCCGTTCGACGAGGAGAAGTTCCTCAGGGAAGAGGTGACCTCCACTGCGCTCACCGGCGTCCAGGATGCGACCGTGTTCGAACGGACCTGGGCGCTACCCACCTTCGAGATCCACGGCATCCGCGGCGGCTTCACCGGCGAGGGTGCCAAGACGGTGATCCCGGCAGCAGCGGTGGCCAAGATCTCGTTGCGACTGGTGCCCGGGCTCACGCTGGCCTTCACCAAGCGGCAACTCCACCGGGCGGTCCAGCGGGTGGCGCCACCGTATGCCAGGTGGGAGCTCAAGTTCCTGCACGGCGGCGATCCGGTGCAGATCGCGGTTGATCATCCGGCGTTCGAGGTGCTCGATCGCGCCTTTCTCGAAGTCGTGGGACGCCCCACCGTTGCGGTGCGGGCAGGCGGCTCGATCCCGATCGTGAGCGTGCTCGCCACTGGCGGCGCACCGGTGCTGCTCACCGGAATCGGCCTGCCCGACGACGGGTTGCACTCACCCAACGAGAAGGTGGACGTCCAGCAGTTGTGGGACGGGATCCGGGTGTTCGGGAGATTCTTCGAGATGTTCGCGGAATCAGGGCGGTAGGGCAGGGCATCGCCCTGTCCCACCGCGTGCCCGTGGCTCAGTCGTCGCGACGGATCCGGGGACGACCATTGCCGGCGTATTGCGCCTCGATGCGCGAGTAGAGGTCGTCGGCACCAATCAGGCCCTTGACGGAGGCGATGATCCCGGCGACCACGTCGTCGGCCCAGTAGATGTCGGGCCGCACGTCCTCGTCGAGTTCGGCAGCGCGACGGTCGAGATAGTCGATCGCGGTCTGCTGCCACTCGGCTGCCGCCGAGGGGACCAGCGACCACGATCCCGTGGCACGCAATTCCAGCTCGGCCAGGGCGTCGAGGTGACTGCGCAGCTCGGTGGCGACCGGCCCGCTGCGGAGCCGCTCGGCCACCAGGATCAGCACCGCGCGCCGTTCCGATTCCTGCGGTTCGGGCAGCGGTGCCAGGTAGTGGCGCTGGTCCGCCACCATCTCGGCCAGCCGGATGCAGACCGCACGAATGGCCGGCGTCAGTTCCACCGGTGCTTCGGCTGCCCAGGAGGCCGCAGCCCGCAGGATCTTCTCGATCGTTTCATCGGCAGCGGCCCTCGTCCGCTGCGCGTCAACCCCTTCCGTCATACGGGAAGGGTCGCCAGAATCGCGCCGATATGCAAGAGTCTGTCCACCACGATCACGGCTGCTGGCGAGCGTGTTCACCCTGATACGGCACCGTGCCGAAAGCGTTGCCGAATGCGTCGACCACCGCCGATGCGGTCGGTTGCCACAGGGATGCCGGGTCGGCTGCCGCGAGTTCGCGTGCGATGCTGGTCATCTCCACTCCCGACAGGCCGCAAGGCACGATGGCGTCGAACCAGCCAAGCTCGGGATGGACATTGAGAGCGAAGCCGTGCATCGTCACCCACTGCTTCACGTGGATTCCGATGCTGGCGATCTTGCGGCCATCGGTCCACACCCCGGTCTTGCCGGCCTCCACGCCTGCGGTCACGCCCAGGGTCTCCAGCGCGGAGATCAGCGCCGATTCGAGGGTGCGCAGGTACCAGTGCAGGTCCGGGCGATGCTCGCCGAGATGGATGATGGGGTAGCCGACCAATTGTCCCGGCCCGTGCCAAGTAACGTCGCCACCGCGTTCTATCTCGACCACCTCGGCGCCGCGTTGTCGCAATTGTTCGGGTGGAATGGGAAGCGAACTGGAGCGGGTGCCACGCCCAAGCGTGTAGGTGTGTGGATGCTCGACCAGCAGCAGCAGGTCGTCGGGGCGACGACCGTCGAGTCGTTCGAGGCGCAGCTCGCGTTGCAGTGCCAGCGTCTCGTGGTAACCGCGGCGACCCAGGTCGATGACCTCGAGTGAATCACTCATTGCGACGGGATGCCGGCTGCAGCGCGGCGGGCGGCGGTGATCAGCAGCACGGCCCCGACCAGCGCCAGCGCGGCAACGGCCAGCAACCCGGGCTGGCCGCCGAGTGCACTGGCCATCAGGGTTGCCACCATCCCCAGCGTGAAGCCGCCCAGCACGCCCACTACGGTGAGTGCGAAGCGTCGCCACGTGGAGGCCACCGGCCGCAGCAACAGCCAGCCGACCAGGCCGGTGATCACCATCCCGAGGCTGAACCCGTACAGCAGCAGGTTCACGTGGAGCGCGTCGGGATCGACCTCGGCCGCAGTGGTGGCGGTGGACTCCGAGCCGACCATCAGCGTGGCCCAGGTCAACAATCCCAGCCAGCATATCGCCACCAGGAACTGTGCCCCCAGGGTACGAAATGCCAGCGGTACCTGGTCGACCTCGGGCGCATCGGGCACCAGCGGGTTCGGGGCCATTTACGTCAGAGGGGAGACGTGAGAGGCGAGACGTGAGACGTGGTCTCACGTCTCACGTCTCACGTCTAGATGTGCACCGCCCGGCCCATCGAGTCGAGCGCCGCCTCGGCGATCGCCTCCGACAGGGTCGGATGGGCGTGAATGGCGAGGTCCACTTCCTCGACGGTGTACTCGTTGGTGCGGGCCAGGATCAGCTCGTGCAGCAGTTCGGAAGCGTGACCGTTGACGATGTGGGCGCCGAGGATCTCGTTGTACTGCTTGCCGCGGATGATCTTGACGAAACCGTCGGTCTCGTCGCTGGCACGGGCCCGACCGTTGGCAGAGAACGGGAACCGGCCGACCTGATACTCGATGCCGGCTTCCTTGACCTGCTCCTCGGTCATCCCCACGCTGGCAACTTCGGGATGACAGTACGTCACGCTGGGCACGTTGCTGTAGTCGATCGCGCGCGGCGCGTGTCCGGCGATCACCTCGGCCACGTGAATACCCTCGCGAGTGCCCTTGTGCGCCAGCATCGGCGGACCGGCCACATCACCGATGGCATAGACGCCAGTCACGCTGGTGGCGAGTGTCGCGGGGTCGACCTTGATGAAGCCGCGATCGGTGAGCTGCACTCCCACCTTCTCGAGCCCGAGGTTCTCGGTGTTGACGGCCCTGCCGGCGGCCATCAGCACCTTGTCGGCGGTGATCTTCTCGGTCTTGCCGTCCACTTCGAGATGAAGGGTGACTTCGCTGTCGCTCACGTCTGCCTTGACCACCTTGACGCCGGCCATCACCGTGATGCCGCGCTTCTTGTAGGCCTTGGTGATCAGGTCGGAAGACTCCTTGTCCTCCACCGGCAGGATCCGGGGCAGCGCCTCGATCAGGGTCACTTCGCTGCCGAAGGTGTTGAAGATGTCGGCGAACTCGGTGCCAACCGCTCCGGCACCGACGATGGCCAGGCGCTTGGGCGCGGCTTCGAGAAACAGCGCCTCGTCGGAGGTGATCACCGACTTGCCGTTGACCTCCAGCCCGACCGGCGGAATGCCCTTGGTCCGCGATCCGGTGGCGAGCACGACCGCCTTGTTGGCGGTGAGCGTGTCGTCTCCGACCTTCACGGTGTTGGCCGAGGTGAGCGTGCCGGTGCCCTTGAACACCGTCACCTTGTTCTTCTTCATCAGGAACTCGGCGCCCTTGGAGTTCTGGTCGGCCACCTTGCGCGAGCGCTTCATCGCCACGCCATAGTCGCCGCTCACCTCGCCGGTGGTGATGCCGTTGTCCTTGGCCTGGCTGCGGATCGAGCGCAGCAGCGCAGCGGAATGGAGCAACGCCTTGGTGGGGATACAGCCGATGTTGACGCAGACCCCGCCGAGCTTGTCCTTCTCGACCACCGCAGCGGTGAGCCCGAGCTGCGAAGCTCGGATTGCGGCAGGATATCCGGCAGGGCCGCCGCCGATGATGATGACGTCAAAGGAGTGATTTGCCACTGTAGTGATACTCCCGGGGTTCAGAGATTTCAGAGATCAGGAATCAGGGCTGCGGCTACCAGACCAGCGCCAACGGATTCTCCAGCATCCCGACCAGTGTGCGCAGGAACTCCGCGCCGGTGGCGCCGTCGACCACCCGATGGTCGCACGACAGCGTCACCTTCATCCGGCGGCGGATCACGACCTGGCCATCCATCACCACCGCCCTGGGCTCGATCCGGCCCACCGCCAGGATCGCCACCTCGGGCGGGTTGATGATCGCCGTGAAGTCGTCGATGCCGAACATTCCCAGGTTCGACACCGTGAACGTGGCACCGGTGTACTCCTCGGGCTTGAGCCGCTTGTTGCGGGCTCGCCCCGCCAGCTCCCGCACCTCGGCGGAGATCTCTCGGAGCGACTTGCGGTCGGCGTGGCGGATCACCGGAGTGATCAGCCCCTCGTCGATCGCAACTGCCACGCCGACGTGGATTTCCTGCCACTGCCGGATGTGATCGTCCTGCCACCAGGCGTTGACCCAGGGGTGCTGCCGCAGCGCCTCCGCAGCGGCGCGGATGATCACGTCGTTGAACGAGAACTTGCCGTCGGGATTGGCCGCCACCAGCGCGTCGCGTGCTTCGGCGGCACGCTCCATATCCACCTCGGCAGTGAGGTAGAAGGTCGGGATCGGGCCGATCGACTGGGCCAGCCGCTTGGCGATGACCTTGCGCATCTGCGACAGCGGCACGTCGGTGAACGCCACTCCCGTGGCTGCGGGAGCATACGAACCGGGCGCAGCAGGCGCTGCGGTTGCGGACTCGACATCGCGCTTGATGATCCGCCCCTCGGGTCCGCTGCCCTTGATGGCGCCGAGGTCGAGTCCCTTCTCGCTGGCGATGCGCCGGGCCACTGGCGAGGCCTTGATCCTCTCACCAGCCGCGCTGCCGGGCGCTGTCGCCGCCGGGGCCGGCTCGGCGGGACCCTCTTCCGCCGCTGGGCTGTCGGCCTTTTCCTGCTCCTGGCGCTGCTCTTCCTGCTGCTTCTGCGCGGGTGCGGGCGCAGGTGCGGCGGACTTGGCCGGCGCACCACCACCAGGAATCTCCTCGCCTTCCTCGCCGATCCAGCCAACCGGCTCGGCCACCGGCACGCTGTCGCCTTCGGCCACGACCTGCTTGAGGAGGATGCCGTCGGCGCGTGCCACCAGTTCCATCACCGCCTTGTCGGTTTCGACCTCGGCGAGCACGTCGCCGGTGGTGACCTTGTCACCCTCGGCCTTCTTCCATTCGACCAGTCGCCCTTCTTCCATCGTCGGCGACAGTGCTTCCATAACTACCTTGGTGGCCATTGATCAGTCCCGGTAGCAGACGGTGCGGACGGCGGCGGCGATACTGGGGGCGTCGACCTTGGCCGCTCGCTCCAGGTGCTTGTTGTACGGCATCGGGACGTCGGCCTGATGCAAGCGCAGCACGGGATGGTCGAGGTCGTCGAAGGCGTGCTGTTGCACCACCGACGCCACCTGCGCGCCGACGCTGGCAAATCCCCAGCCTTCTTCTGCCACCACGATCCGGTTGGTCTTGGCGACCGAATCGAGGATCGCCCGCTCGTCCAGCGGCCGGATGCTGCGAAGGTCGATCACTTCGCAGTCGATGCCCTCGTCCTCGAGCGTCTTGGCGGCCTTGAGTGCGGGTGCCACGGTCTTGGAGTGGCAGACGATGGTGGCATCCTTGCCGGCGCGCTTGATGTCGGCGGCACCGATCGGGATGAGGTATTCCTCGTCCGGCACCTCGCCCTTGGCGTTATAGAGCATCTCGCCCTCGATGAAAACCACCGGATCGGGATCGCGGATGGCGCTCTTGAGCAGCCCCTTGGCGTCGGCCGGGGTTGCCGGCGTGACCACCTTGAGGCCGGGGATGTGTGCATACCAGCTCTCGAACGCCTGCGAATGCTGCGCGGCGAGCTGCAGGGCGGCGCCACCGGGGCCGCGGAATACGATCGGGCAACTGAACTGGCCGCCGCTCATATAGCGCATCTTGGCGGCGGAGTTGACGATCTGGTCGATGGCGAGCAGCGCGAAGTTCCAGGTCATCATCTCGACGATCGGCTTGAGTCCGACCATCGATGCGCCGACGCCGATGCCGGCGAAGCCCAGCTCCGCGATCGGAGTGTCGACCACGCGGCGCGGACCGAACTCGGCCAGCAAGCCGCGCGACACCTTGTATGCGCCGTCGTATTCGGCGACTTCCTCGCCCATCAGGAAGACATCCTCGTCGCGCGCCATCTCCTCGCGCAGCGCTGCGTTGAGGGCATCACGGTACGTGAGCGTCGCCATCAATCGTTCTCCGGTGCGTAAACGTCGGTGTACAGCTCCGAGGGATCGGGTTCGGGTGATTCCTCGGAGAAGGTGACCGCGTCGGCCACTTCGGCGGCGACATCGGCCTCGAGTTCGGCCAGGCGGTCGTCATCCAGCATTCCCAGTTCGCGCATCCGGTCGGACAGCACCGTGATCGGGTCGCGGGCGCGGAACTCCTCGACCTCGTCCTTGCTGCGGTAGGTGCCGTGGGGCGCGTCGGACATCGAATGGCCGACGTAGCGATAGGTGATGATGTCCATCAGCGTCGGCCCCTCGCCGGCACGGGCTCGCGCCACCGCCTCGTCGGTTGCCGCGCGCACCGCGACCACGTCCTGGCCGTCCACCTTGACGCCCGGCATTCCGTACGAAGCGGCGCGGTCGGCGAGGTCCGGAATCGACGCGGAGCGACTCACTGCGGTTCCCATACCGTAGCCGTTGTTCTCGATCACGAAGATCACCGGCAGCTTCCACAGTGCGGCGATGTTGAGCGTCTCGTGGAACGCGCCGATGTTGGCTGCGGCCTCGCCGAAGTAGGTGAGCGAGACCTGGTCGCCACCGCGATACTTGATGGCGAACGCGAAGCCGGCGCCGAGCGGGATCTGGCCGCCGACGATGCCGTGACCGCCCATAAAGTTCCTGCTGGCGTCGAACAGGTGCATCGAGCCACCCTTGCCGCCCGAGCAGCCGGTGGCCTTGCCGAACAACTCGGCCATCACGCTGCGCGACGACATTCCGCGCGCCAGCGCCTGGCCGTGCTCGCGGTAGGCACTGATCACGTAGTCATCCGGGCGCAGCGCGGAGATGCCACCGACTGCGACCGCTTCCTGTCCGATGTAGAGATGGCAGAAGCCACCGATCTGGCCCACCGCGTATGCCTCGCCGGCGCGCTCCTCGAATCGGCGGATCAACAGCATCATCCGGAGCCAGTCGTTGTACTCGTCGCTGTAACGAGCCTGGGAGTCGGTCCCTGGTGCGCGGGCGGTAGAGGTTGCCATCAGGAGTTCCTTGCAGCCTTGGCCTGGTCGCTCTGCTCCCAGGCGTGGTACGACGAACGTGTGAGTGGTGATGCCTGCACGTGTGCAAAGCCCATCTGCAGGCCGATATCGCGAAGCTCATCGAATTCCGCAGGAGTGTAGTAACGCACCACCGGGAGGTGACCATCCGAGGGACGGAGGTACTGGCCCAGCGTGAGGATGTTCACGTCGCTGCGACGCAGGTCGCGCATCGCGGTGACGATCTCGTCCCACTCCTCGCCCATTCCGAGGATGATCCCCGACTTGGTGAGCGCGTCGGCGTCCATAGCACGGGCGTTGGCGAGCACCCGGAGGGCCCGGTCGTAGCGGCCGCCCGGGCGCGCCAGTCGATAAAGTCGCTCCGCCGTCTCGAGATTGTGGTTGAGGATGTCGGGCCTGGCATCCATCACGATCCTGAGCGCCCGCTCCGACCCCTTGAAGTCGGGGATCAGCACCTCGACCGAGGTCTCGGGCAGTCGAGCCTTGATCTCCGTGATGCAGCCGGCGAACGCCTCGGCTCCACCGTTGGGGAGGTCGTCGCGATCGACCGAGGTGATCACCACGTGCCGGAGTCCCATCGCGGCGACTGCTTCCGCCAGGCGGACCGGTTCCGCCGGGTCGAAGGCCTTGGGTGTCCCGTGTGACACCGCGCAGTAGGCACAGTTGCGGGTGCAGACGTCGCCCAGGATCATAAAGGTCGCGGCGCGATGGTCCCAGCACTCGCCGATATTGGGGCAGCGGGCCTCCTCGCACACCGTGTGCAAGTCGAGCTCGCGCATCAGCTTCTTGATCCGCAGATACTCGGTCCCACCGGGCGCCTTGACCTTGAGCCAGGACGGCTTCCGTGCCGGCGCCAGGGGCAGCACCGCAGGAGTTCCGGCCGATCCCTCGGCCGTGGGCGGAGTGCGGGTCACCTGGACAAGCGGTACGGCCACCGGTGTTCCTCCTGAACGGGGCTGAATGAACCCGCAAAGATAGCCCCGGACCGGGTGAGGGTCTATCGGCTGTAGCTTTTCCGACACCCGACACGAACCGGAGACTTCCTGACAGCACCCATTCTCGAGGTCCGCGAACTCGCCGTCCGCTACGATGGCTTCAAGCTGGGGCCGTTATCGCTGGCGGTGGCTCCCGGCGAACGGGTCGCCCTGCTCGGCGCCAACGGTGCCGGCAAGACGACCCTACTGCGTGCCATAACCGGCCGGCTGCCGCGCCGAACCGGCCAGGCCCTGATTCTGGGACGCGACCTGCACGACGCGCCGCCGGCCTGGTACGCCAACGTCGGCTACGCCGGTGAGTCGCCTGCCGCCGACCCGGTGCTCCGGGTGCGTGAATGGTTCGACTTTCTGGCCGACGTGCATCCGCGCTGGTCGATGGACGACGAAATCGAGCTGGTCAACCGGCTCGAAGTCGATCCGGCTCGTCGCATCGGGGAGTTGTCGCGCGGGTCGCTGGTCAAGGTGGCGATCATTGCCGCGCTCGCCACCCGGCCACCGTTGCTGGTGCTCGACGAACCCACCAACGGACTTGATCCGGTGGTGCGCCAGGAACTGCTGCGGTTGCTGCTCGAACGAGTCACCCCCGAGTCGGAGGGTGCCCTGCTGTTCTCGTCGCACCTGCTCGAGGATGTCGAGGCGCTGTGTGATCGCGCCCTGCTGATCAAGGATGGCGAACTGGTGAGCGAGGTCGGTGCGCACCAACTGCGGAGCGCCCGGCGGGATGGGCGCCTCACGACACTGATCGCCGATGTGCTGGCCGGGGCGACGCCAGAATGAACGCAGAAGTGGTGGCTGCCAGTTTCAGGCTCGATTGGCAGCGTACCCGCAAACCGGTGATGTGGGCGGTGCTGCTGATGCTGCTCGGGGCGGCCATCGCTGCCCTGCCCGGTGTCGGCGCGGTGCTTGGCCTGCTGATAGTGGCCACCGGCTCCGCTGCAGTGGCAGGCACGTCGATGACCGGAATGATGGAGCGATTGCAGGGCAGGGTGGCGTGGTGGCGAACCCTGCCCGCCAGTGCAACCGACTTGATGCTGGGACGGCTGCTCGCGGTGGCGTCTCGCGCTGTGCTGGCGGCGCTCGGGCTGTTCGCGGCGTGGCCGTTGCTTGCCCGCACCGAAATCCTGCTGCCGGCCCCGAGCACCATCCTGGTCGGTTGGATGTTGCTGACCTGCTTGCTGGCAAGCACGATGATGCTGGTGGCCGCGGTCGGACTCCGTTGGCGGGTCGAACGCGTCCTGGTGGCGTTGTTCCTGGTCGTGCTATTCGCGGACCTGATCAGCAACAATGCGACGGAGGCGTGGCTCGAGGCAAACGCCGGCCCGCTGCTTCAACACCTGCTCGAACTGCTCGGTTCGGGCAATGCCTGGCTGGTGATGTTGCCGGGCGCGTCGTTGCTGCTGGCGTCACTGCTGGTCTCGTTGTGGATCGCGGTCCGAGCGGTGGCTGTGGCGGAGGAACGCACCGCACCAGGAATGCCGGTCGACACGCCGCACCTCACCTGGCGCGGGCTGCGCTACCCTGCAATGCAGCGCCAGGTGTTGCTGGCGATCACGATGATGCACCTGCGCATCGCCGCCGAGCGGATGCCGCAGCAAGTCCTGTTTCTGGTCGTCGGGGCCATCGCGCTGCCGTACCTGCCGGAGTCGCTGCAGTATTTCGGGGCCACGTACCTGCCGATCATTGCGATCTCGATCCCGGGCCAGTTGGTGTTCCGCACGGTCGAGGCGCGTGGCAGTGGCAGCCTGGAGGGTTGGGCCACGCTGCCAGTGCGTCGCGAACTGGTGGCCATCGGTGCCGTGATCGCTGCAGCGATCCTCGGCCTGCTCGCGACGCTGTTGATCTCCCTGGTCAGGATTGCTGCGGACGGCGAGATGACCGTGCCGGTCGCACTCGGGTTGTGGGGTGCCATCACCGCAGCAACGTCGATGTCCAACGGGATGGCGGCCTGGTTCAAGCCAAGGCATTTCGTGTTGGCGATGTTCCTGGGACTTCTGGCGGTGGGTGGGATGACAGTCGCCGTGATGGTGCAGTTGATGGTGGGTGGCCAGGCGTTGATGTCGATGCCGAGCTGGCCACCGATTGCCGCCGGCCTGTTCGGACTGCTGTTGGTCGCTCCGCTGGGCGGCGCATTGTACGGCCGGGGACTGGAGCGCTACGAACTGGTGCGCAGGTAGCGCCGTCGCCGTGTCGCGCTACCAGTTCCAGAATCGTTCCGGGCGCATCAGTCGCAGCACGTCGGGTTCGTCCTCGCCGGCGATCGCGTCTGCGAGCAACTCGCCGGTGATACCGGCCAGCAGAATGCCGTTTCGGCCGTAGCCCGCGGCATACCACAATCCGGGCAGCCGCGGCTCGCGGCCCACTACCGGAATGCCGTCCGGAGTACCGGGCCGGAGTCCGGTCCAGCGGCGACTCGGTGCTGCGAACGCACGCGTCGGATCGAGCGCGGCGAGTCGCCGGACGATGGCCTCAGTTGCCTGGTCGGTCACATCGGCGTTGAAGCCGGCGTGTTCCATCGTCGACCCGCCGATCATCTCATTGCCGCGATGGAGCAGGTAGCAGTGGTCGCCGTAAATTGTCGAGGGGGAACGATCCTCGGGCCAGGGCCACGCGAGGAGCTGGCCCCGCACCGGCTCGACCGACAGCGGCCGTGGCAGATTGGCAATCCTGCCAGCCCAGGCCCCCGCAGCCAGCACCACCTGATCGGCGTAGTAGCTGGCGGCGCGACCGCGGGCCCCCTTGAGCCTGCCGTCCTCGACCAGCAACTCGATGATGGTGTCGGTCACCACGGTTGCGCCCAGTCGCCCGGCATCCCCAAGCAACGCGGCGACAAGGTGGTCTGGCCGGACGGTGCCGTCTTCGGGCGACCAGAAAGCCCCCAGGCCGGGCTGCAGCCAGGGCCAGCTCTCGACCACGTCCTCGGGCTGGAGCAGGTCGGCCGACTCCGCCTGCTGCCGCTGCCAGGCCACCTTGGCCTTGAACTGGTCGAGCTGGGCCTCGGTGGCGGCGATCTGGAGAATGCCGCCCTGAACCAGCCCGATGTCGATTCCGCTTCCCGCCTTCAGTGCCTCGGCCTCGCGGCGATAGAACGCCCGGCCGGCCACTCCCAGGGCGAAAAGTGGATCGTCGGCGGTGGCCTCGATCTGGGCTGCCAGCATCCCGGCCGCGGCCCGCCAGGCCTCACCCGGCAGCGCATCGGGCCGGACCACGCTGACCCGGGCCCCGTTGAGGGTCAGCGCCCGGGCCACGGCAGCGCCGGCGGCGCCACCACCGATCACCAGAACATCAGCTCCGACAGGCATACGGTTCGGATTGAAACCTTTCGAGGGTTGCCAGCGTACTCGAATGTACCGGGGCGCGCGGTGCGTCTGCCGGCACACTGGAGTCGACTACGATGATTCGCAATATCACGGGTTTCGCGGTGTTTGCCTTCCTGGCGGTGGTCGGGTTCAAGCTGCTGGGGGCGATCTTCGGCGGGTTGATCGGGCTGATCCTTGCCGTTCTCTGGTGGGCGTTCGTTGGCTACGTGATCTACGCCATCATCCGGATGTTCTCTCCCGACACGGCACAGAAGATCCGCGAGACGATTCGCGGCGACCAGGGCCAGTAGCACCCACTCGTTGTTCCCCGCCGACGGTGCCACCCCGATTCCGGGACGGCACCGTTTGCGTGGCAGGCTATCTCAGTTTCCGGGTGCGGGTGTGTAGGATCGCAGTGTCAGTGTGAGCCGACCCGCCAGCTTGATGTCGGTCTCGATTTCGACCGGAATGCGGCGGGCGTCGTCGGTGATCCACAGTTTGGCCTTCGACTTCTCGTGGAACATTCCGCCATCCTCGTTGACGATCGGGCGCAGCAACAGCACCGGCACCTTGGTGCCGTCGGGCATTTCCTTGGTCTCGCGCTTTTCCACCCTGACGATCACCGGATTGTGTTCGTGCCGGAAGTAGCGATCGAAGCGGTATGAGTGCCCGATCTCCAGCGGCAGGGTGCGAATCCAGTAGAAGAATGCCACGTCGTCGAGCGGCAGGTCGGGCGTGGCCTTGGTTTCGGTGTTCTTGTTGCGGCGGTAGAAGCCGGAGTCGGGATAGATCCGGAAGGTCTCGATCCGTTCGCGCGAGTTCTCGGTGACGTTCTTGACGAACTGCCGCGAGATGAAATCGTCGACACCGGTCCACGACGTGAACTCGGAGCGATTGCGGTACACCGCCAGGTTCACCTCGGTGACGAACGAGAACACCCAGCTCTGGTGGCCGCGCATCGGCTCGATTCCATCGACGCTCAGCACCGCTGAGCCGGCGCGGAAGAATCCCATCTTGCCGCTGTATTCGAGCCGTTCACCCACGCCGAACGGCACCGGCGGAGTCGGGCTGGGGGCGGCCTGCGCGGCCAGCAGTACGGCGGTAAGCAACATCAGGTTACATCCTTGCTGCGCGATCCCTGCCGGGGTGGTCGATCCCGCACCGGCGACGCGCTCCTGGGTGGTGCAACGAGTTGGCGGCGAGCCCGCCACAGCGATCTTGCCAGTGGCCAGGGCTCGACCCTGCTGGGGCGCTGCCGTCGATCGGCGTGAACCGCAACCGGAACCCGCTCGACCTGGCGTGCCGCGCCGGCGACCCACGAGACCAGTTCGGCGTTGGCCGCCCATCCCTCGGTGATGAGCCAGCGGTCCGGACGGTCGCGAAAAGCCTGTCGCAGGGCCACCAGCCGGATGGCCACCACACCGGAGACGACATCCCGCACGCCCGGCACACGAACCTTGGAGCCGAGCAGCCGGGATGCCCAGCGGCGCACGATGCGGCGGCCACGATCTTGTTCGCCGGTCACCGTTGCCTCGCCGATCACCAGGTCCGCCCCCGAGTCGAGCTTGCGGAGCATCTCGGCCAGGTCGGACGGTGCAACAGTGTAGTCGGCCGGCCAGAGCACCGCGACATCGCGCTTGTGCCGGTCGGATCGGTCCAGCGCCTCGCGCAGCAACCGCTCGATTGTGGCTGCGTAGCCGATCGGTTCTCCGCTCCTGAACACGGTGAGCGGCAGCGCGCGGGTGTACGGCTCCAGCACCTCGCTGGTGGCATCGGTCGAGCCGTCGTCGCCGACCAGCATCTGATACTCGCGCGCCGAGGCGGCGAGCTCCTCGCGGAGCTTCCACAGCACCAGCCCCACTGTGGGCGCCTCGTCACGGGTCGGGATGCAGAAATAGATCACTTGGCTTCCGTAGTCTGGGCGAGGGAACGATACACTTCGAGCGTGCGGCTCACCATCGTCGGCACATCGAAACTTTCCACCGCGGCCCTGCCGTCACCAGAGAGCCGTTCGTGCAGCGATGGATCTTCGAGGATCGAGGTCACGGCGCGGGCCAGCGCAGCGGGGTCTGCCGGTGGCACCAGCATCCCACCGCCCCCGGCCAGCGATTCCGGCAATCCGCCGGTGCTGCTCGCCACCACCGGAATGCCGCGCGCCAGTGCGTCGAGCACCGACGAACCGAATCCCTCGCTCAGCGACGGCTGCACCATCAGCGCTGCCTTGCCGATCAGCGCCTCGGGGGCGTCGACGTGTCCTGCGAACGTCACCGAGTCGGTGAGTGCGAGCGCCTGGCAGCGGGATTCGAGCTGCTTCCGCTGCGAACCCTCTCCCAGCACCAGCCACTCCAGGTCGGGATGCGTCGCCCGCACCCGAGCCGCGGCCTCCAGCAGCACGTCGATCCCCTTCTCGGCGGTGAGCGCGGCCACGCACACGATCATCCGGCGCTCCGGGTGGCGGCGCACGTCGACAGCCACCGCGTCGTCGTCGACCGCATCGAGATCCACCGCAGGCGGGATGACCGAGATCCGTTCCGGTAGCACGCCGGCGGCCAGCAGTCGATCGCGGACCGGAGTCGACAATGCGATCGCGCGCTCGACTCGCTGCCAGCGCGAGGCCTGCCGGATCGGAAAATCGACTCGCCTGGTGACCACGATCCGGCCACCCCGGATTCTCGCCGCTGCATCCGCCAGTGTGTGGGCGTGACTGTCGTGGGCGTGCACGATGGTGCCGGTGGTCACCTCGCCGAGCATCGAGGCCACAACGCGAGGGTCCAGTCCCATCGACCACGGTGCGGCGTGAACCGCGACACCGGCCTGCTGGAGCCGCTCGGCGAGCTGTGAGCCGCTGCCGGTCACCACCTTGGTGTACACCCCCGGAATTGCACCGAGGCCGCGTGCCAGCAGGAATACCTGACGCTGGCCGCCGCGCCATTCGCGGCCGCTGGCGACGTGCAGGATCCGGAGCGGGGCGTTGCCCGAAGATTCACCGTAACTCATAGCGCAGGGAATCTACTTGCCCGACCTTGCTTGACGGTTGCCGCTGGCGCGGCCTACCATTCCGGTATCCCCACTCCACCGGCACCACCGTTTCACCTGATGGGAGTCGTGTGAGCTTCGACGACATCAAGGCACATCTCGACCGACTCTTTGCCTACCGACCGGCGGGTTCGTCCCGCCAGCAGGCGGCTGGGCTTCGCGAGGCGCTGGTGGAGTTCAAGGTCGCGCTCGACGAGTTGCGCAAGTCGCTGGTGGTCACCGAGCAGGAACTTGATCAGGCACGCCGCAATCTGGTCGACTACGAGCGCCGCGGCCGACTCGCCGCAGAAATCGACGACGCCGAGACGGCACGGGTGGCCGCCGAGTATGTGGAGCGGGCGCGCCAGCGAGTGGACCTGCTCGAGCGCAAGGTGCTGGTGCAACGTGACGAAGTGCACATCGCCGAGCGCGAATACGAAGTCACCCGCGAACGTTTCCAGCGGGCCAGCCACGGCCTGCCGCTCGATCCGCCCACCTCGGGCGACCCCGATGACCAACCCGCATCCCCACTGGATGATCCGCTGCGCGACCGCCAGGCCCGTGAGGCAGTGGTCGACGCTCAACTCGAAATGCTCAAGAAGAAGCTTGGGCGGGAGTGAACGTGAATCAGGCACCGACGGGCGGTTTCTTCGGACACCCGGTGGGTCTCCGGACCCTGTTCCTCACCGAGATGTGGGAGCGCTTCAGCTACTACGGCCTCCGGCCGCTGCTGGTGCTCTTTATGTCGGCCGCCCTGATCGACGGCGGCTTCGGTTTCGACCGCGGCCAGGCATCGGCCATCGTGGGTATCTACGGTGCCTGCGTGTACCTGTCGTCGCTGCCCGGCGGATGGGTGGCCGATCGGCTCCTCGGCCTCAGGCGGGCGATCCTGCTCGGTGCGATACTGATCACCGGCGGCCACCTGTCGATCGGCGTGTCGGGTTTCGCGGGGCAGGGCACCGCAGGCAAGGCGGCGTTCTTCGCCGGCCTGCTGCTGATCGTGCTCGGCACCGGACTGCTCAAGCCCAACATCTCCGCGATCGTCGGTGACCTGTACCCGGAGGGCGGCGCTCGTCGCGACGCCGGCTTCTCGATCTTCTATATGGGCATCAACATCGGTGCGTTCATCGGTCAGCTCGTCACCGGCTTCCTCGGCGAGAAGGTCGGTTGGCATCTCGGCTTCGGTGCCGCCGGTGTCGGAATGATGATCGGCCTGCTCACCTTCTGGCACTACGCCCCGCGAACCCTGGGTGACCTCGGCACCGACATCGTGCGTGACCCCGATCCGGTGGTCCAGCAGCAG
Organism: uncultured bacterium; assembly: GCA_965651205.1. Lineage (GTDB taxonomy): Bacteria > Gemmatimonadota > Gemmatimonadetes > Gemmatimonadales > GWC2-71-9 > Palsa-1233. The sequence goes on along the minus strand of CBFGRM010000002.1, from coordinate 65,896 downwards.
CGTGAGCGGCGCGTCAAGACGGTGCTGTGGTCGGTCCTGGGTATCGTGGCGGTGGTGTTTGCGCTTGCCACTGCCGGAGTGCTGACGCTCGATCCGATGGTGATCGGCCGCAATATGACCTACGTGCTGCTGGCGGCAGTGATCGCGTTCTTCGGCTTCGTCCAGGTTGCGGGCGGGCTCGCCAGTGACGAACGCAAGCAGATGCTGGTCATCCTGGTGTTGTTCCTGGCGGCGATGGTGTTCTGGAGTGCGTTCGAGCAGGCACCCACCGCACTCAACCTGTTCGCAGCCGACTTCACCAACCGGATGGTGTTCGGCTGGGAAGTGCCTGCGACCTGGTTCCAGGTGATCAACTCGTTCTTCATCGTGCTGCTGGCACCGGTGGCAGCGATGGTCTGGATCGCACTCGGCAAGACGCGGCGCGGCGACCTCTCGGCACCAGCCAAGTTCTCGATCGGCCTGGTGCTCGCAGCGATCGGCTTCGTGGTGATGTTCTACGCTGCCAAGAGGGTGGGTTCGGCCGGCGGACTGATGCTGGTGTCGCCACTGTGGTTGGTGGCCAGCTACTTCTTCCAGACCTGCGGAGAACTCTGCCTCAGCCCGGTCGGGCTTTCCTCGATGACAAAGCTGTCGCCCCGCAAGTACCTGGGACAGGTGATGGGGATCTGGTTCGTCGCCTCGGCGATCGGCAACCTGATCGGTGGCCTGGTCGGCGGCGAGGTCGACCCCAACAACATCCAGGAAATGCCCAAACTGTTCAGCACCACCGCGACGTCGCTGCTGATCGCGGCAGCCGTGCTGGCACTGCTGGTGAAGCCGATTTCGAAGATGTTGGCGAAGGCGGACTGAAGAAGGGAGAAGGGAGAAGGGAGAGGGGAGAATGGAAGGCTGGCATTCTCCCTTCTTACACTTGTGGGATCAACCGCGTGATGGTTGCGGCGATCTCGCGGAAGGCTTCGACCTTCTTGCCTTCCGGATCGGGCAGCGACCAGTGGATGGTTCGTGCCGCGGGCACCACAGGGCAGCTTTCCAGCGCATTGTCACACACGGTGATCACCAGATCCCACGGACCGACCAACTCGCCGATGGACTTGCATCTGCGCCCCTGCCAGTCGATGCCGAGTTCTGCCAGGGCCGCGACCGCCAGTGGATGAGGCTCGTTCCCGGGATGAGTCCCCGCACTTGCAACCCTGGCCCTGTCGCCAAGATGGCGTTGCAGCAACGCCTCGGCGATCTGTGACCTGGCCCGGTTCGCGGTACACACAACCATAATCCGCTGTCGGACTGCGCGGGACATCGCGGTGGCGGAGGCAGGGCAGCAGTGGCGAAACTCGGCCGTCTGCCTCAGGCCGGTCGGCGCCTCGTCGCGAGGCCGGGCCTCGAAGCCTAGTCTGCTGAAGTACGTCGCGGCGGTTTCAGTGAGCAGCCAGATGGAATCAAGCCTCAGTTGGCGGGCGCGGTCGAGCAGGGTAGTGACCAGCAGTTGTCCCAGCCCCAGACCGCGAGTCGATGGTGCGACCACCAGGGAACGCAGCAGGCAATCGTTCGCGACGACTTCCAGGCCGGCAGCCGCGATAATGGTCCCACCTCGCTCGACCACGATGAAATCGGCGAAGGATTCGGCCACGCCCTCGACGGGCAGCCGCTCCGCCTCGAGCAACGCCAGCACCAGGGCGAGGTCCTCCGGGCGGGCAGCACGAACCCCGGCATTGCGCCGGGGTTCGCTCCCTGCGTGCGCGCTCAGCACTCGCCGGTGATGCAGACGGTGCCGATGCAGCAATCGTCGTTCATTGTCGCCTCCGTTGATCAAGAAAGGTTGATGTGTACCTCGGAAAAACTGCGACTCGTCAGTCGCAGCACGGCGCCTGGACGATCGGCAGCGCGCCTGACCTGGGGCGCAGCGTGATCACCAGGTCGTGCAGTTCCTCGACCGCGGAGGGCGTCAGCGTGTAGAAGGCCCAGCGCCCGTCCCGGCGGTCGTTCACCAGGCCGGCATCGCGCAAGACCTTGAGGTGGAACGAGAGCCGGCTCTGGCCGATGTCGAGGTCCGTCTGCAGGTCACAGACGCAGCGCTCGCCGAAACGCAACAGCTCCAGCACCGACAGCCGGGTTTCGTCGGAGAGTGCGTGACACAGCTCGGCGATCCGTGGGATGTCGACGGGAACCTTGCGGGCAATTGCGGCTTCGGTGACCATAACAGCAATGTATCAACAAATATTGATATGTCAACCTCTCCCTTCTCCCTTCTCCCTTCTCCCTTTCAGCGCTGGCTTGTAACCGGATACGCCACATCCGGCGGCGCTCCGCCGTTGGGCCAGTCCTTCTCCTTGCCTGGCAGATCCGGTCTGGGGCGCGAAACGAGGTATGCCGCCACGTCAAGCGCCTGCTGGTCGGTCAGGGTGCCGGGCCGGTCGTTGGGCATATTGTGCCGGATGAACCCGGCTGCGGTCCGGATCCGCGCCATTCCCGCACCAATGTTGAACGACCGGGGTCCCCAGGTGGGCGGAGCCAGCGGCGTGCCCTGGCCATCCCGTCCGTGGCAGGCTGCGCAGACCCGGAGCCAGGTCTCCGCACCGGCCACGGTGTCTCCCGCCAACTGATCCGGTCTTGGCACGCCGAGTCCCTCGATTCGGCCGCCCACCGGCAGTCCCTTGGACACGTGGGCCATCCACGAGACCATATCGCGCATCGCACGAGCGGTGTCCGGCATTGGCTTGCCGTTCATCGAGCGGACCAGGCAGCCGTTGATCCGGTCCTCGATATTGAACACCCGCGCGGCACGGGCGTTGTACTGCGGGAATCGCGCGTACACGCCCACCAGCGGCAGGCCGTTGGGGCGGCTGCCCTGCTCCAGGTGACACGACATACAGTTGAGGTCGTTGCCGACGTACTCGGGCAGTGAATCATTGGTGGCTGTCAGGATCGCCAGGCCGCGCCTGATGCTCTCGCCGATCGGGCCATCCGGGATCGGTTCCATTTCCCAGTTGGCGAGCGTGATCCGGGTGGTGTCAGTGGCGGTGGAGTCGATCGGTGCGGGCGGGCGCTGCTCCAGGCGGCAGGCGACCGCCGCAATGACAAGCAGGCAGGCGACGACAACTGGACGGAACTGGCGGTGCATAGCGACTCCACGCGGCTTGGGCTTGCTTCGATTGCGCAGAATCACCCCACGGCGCGACAGGGGCAAGAGTATCAGCCGGCCTTGAGCCACATCCGCACTGCGATCACCACCAGGAAAACCGCGAAGGCGCGCTGCAGGGCGGGGCCACTCAACTGCAGCGCCAGTCGTGCGCCGATCCAGGCGCCCACCAGCAAGCCGGCGGCCAGCAGCGCTGCGGCCCGGATGTCGACGTTGCCCGACTTCCAGTACTCGAGCACGCCCAGAATGGCCACCGGCAGCAGCAGTGCAGCCAGGGACGTGCCGGTGGCCTTGTGGATCGGAAACTTCGCAATCGCAACCAGCGCGGCCACGATAACCACGCCGCCGCCGATGCCGAACAGTCCCGACAGGACACCGGCGGCGAGCCCTACAAGGCCGAGGGCTGCGTTCAGAACGTCAGCTCCACGCCGAAACGCACCTGGCGCGGTGGCCCGTACACGAACAGCGGCTGCGAGAAGTCGCGCGCTGCCGACAGGTAAAGCGGGAACAGCTCCTCTCGTCCACTGATTGCTCCGTCGTTGTTGAGGTCCGCGAATCGCCGGTAGCGCGCGGACTCGAACGGTATCGTTCCCGGATTGGCCTGGTAGGCCGTCTCCGCGATCGCGTTGAGGTACGACTCGGAGGCGTCGGGAAGGCCGGTGTCACGTCGCACCGACAGCACGTTGCGGCGGTTGGTCACGTTGCGGACATCCAGGTAAAGTCCTCCAGCAATACTGCCGAAGCGGAGCGGTCGCCGCAACAGGGCGTCGATCGACCACTGCGACGGCAGCCGCGAGCCGTTGGGCGAGTAGATCAGCGAGTCTCCGGTGATGTCGGTGCGCGAATACGGCAGCCCTGTGCCGTAACGCCCGATCACTGCCCCTGACAGCGAGGCCAGCGGGCGCACACCAAGAATTGCCGGCCCGAACCCGGGGTTCAGCTCGCCGTCGAGGGTCGCGACCAGCGCCAGTCGACGGTCGTAGTCGAGCGGATACTGTGCCCGCGCCGGTGGCGGCAGCGTGTCACCGGTGTTGGGGTCGATCATCCGCACCCGTTGCAGTTCGAATGCATCGGTGACCGTTGCCTCGGCGCGCTGCACGGTCATCGCCAGCCGGGCACCCCAGCCGTCGGTGCGTTCCCGCTCGAAAATCACCTCGCCTCCGACCACGGTGCCGAAGTCTGCGTTGACGAACTGGCTCGAGTCCGGGTTGGTGCCGAACGGTGCGGTGGACACCAGGCCATTGAGCCGCTTGTTGAACACGTTCAGCCGTAGTGAACTGTGGGGCCGCACCCGGATCCTTGCCGACAACTCGAACTGGGTTCCCTCTTCGAAGCCGAGATCGGGATTGCCCTGGCGGAAGCGACCGGTGCGGGTGGTGTCGTCGAATGCGGCATCGATCAGGTACTGCAGGTCTGGCGGTTGGGCGAACTTGCCGATGCTGCCGACCACCGTGGCGCCACTCAGCACGGTGGAAACCGCCACTCTGGGGTTGATCGACTGACGCGCACCGATAGTGGAGTTGCCGAGTTCAGCGCCGGGGTCGAAACCGTCGTAGCGGACCCCCACGGTAAAGCCGAGATCAGCGGCACGCGCCTGACCCTCGACGTACGCGGCGGTGATCAGTGGCGAGAATGCCGAGGCCGTTGCCGATGGTATGTCGCCACCGACCGGCAACCCCGCGTCGACGCGCTGGAACGTGTTCACTTCCTGTCCCGCGTACAGCGCGCCGAAGAGGAGGTCGGCGCGCTGTCCCACTCCCAGCACGAAGTCTGCCTGCAGGCGCAACTCGCTGAACTCGTTCCACGCCAGTTCGCCGGCCGTGCCGCTTCCCAGGAAGAACGCCGGCACGCCCCAGGGTGTGTGGCTGGAGTAGGTCGGTGCGGTGAATCCTGCCACCGGGTTGCGGGCGGCGATGGTGTCCTGCGACCGGGCCAGTTCCTCGCCGAGGATCTTCATCCGGTCGCCGGTGAATGCGCCGAAGCTGTAATCGGGCGCGTCCACCGGTCCGCGCACGAACTCGCGCGAGAAGCGGCCGATCCGGATGTCGCCGATCAGTGGGGTCGACTCGCCCGGCAGCAATTGCAGGTGCGCCGTGTACAGCGAGCCGTTGACCCGGCGGCCCGGGCCGAAGTCGGGTTCGTACTTGTAGCGCTGGTCGTACAGGTACTGCTGGTCGATGCTCTGCAGGCCGAAGAATCGGGTGATGACTCGACGGCCGATCGGCACCGTGAGTTTGAGCGCGCCGCTCCAGTTCTCGCCACTGTTGTGCGGCAGCGGCCGCGACACGAGATGTCTCGGGTCGAGCTCGTCGACCGCATTGGGTGCGTTCACCGGGTCGTTGTCGAGTCGCGCCGTGAGGTCGAGCACGGCCACCAGGGTGGCACCACCGATCAGCGGGCCATCCGCCTGTGCCACCACTCGATCCAGTCCGAGGTCGTGGATGCCGCTCATCGGTCGGTCGGTTTCGTAGGCCAACCGGCCGCGCCACTCGTCGCCGCCGTCACGGGTGTTGACGCTCACCAATCCGGACAGCGCCTGACCGTAGCGCGCCGAGAAGCCGTTGGTGACCAACTGGGCCTCGGTGATCAGGTCGGTCGGAATCCTGAGTCCGAAGCCGTTGGTCGAGGCGTCGAGCTGGTTCTTGACACCGAGGCCGTCAAGGATGAACGACTGGTGACCGGCCCGACCGCCCCGGAATGATTCACCCACCACGCCGGCCTGCAGCGCGATTGCGTCATCGAGCGACGACACCGGCAGCCGGCGCAGGTCTTCGGCGCTGATCCGTTGCACCGTCTGGGTCGCCAGTGGATCCAGCACCGGATCCATCACTCCCACCGAGACCAGGTCGCCCAGCTCGACCGCCAATGCGGCCAGTCGGACCTCGACCCGCACGAATTCGCCCGCAAGCACCTGGATCGAATCGCGCTCAGCCGGTCGGTAGCCGGGCGACGTCACCCTGAGCCGATGCTGGCCTGCGACGATTCCGCGCAACCGGTACTCGCCGTCGCGATCGGTGCGCGTGAGCAGGCCGAGCTCCGGCAAGCGCACGTCGGCACCGACGATCGGTCTTCCGGTGGCGGCGTCCACGACTCGACCCACCAGGCCACCTGTCGACTGCGCCGACATCGTGGCGACGGGCAGCACAAGGAGCAGTACCGCAAGTCGAGCACGATTCACGGCGCCACCTCGATTCGGAAGATGTTTCTGCCCTCGTGGCCAGTCGCTTCGAAGGCGATTCGCCGACCATCATCGGTGGCGGTGAGGTAATCCCCCAACTGGACGTTTCCGCCCGTGAAAAGCACCCGGGCGTTGCCCTGATCCTCCACCTGATAGATCGCGTGGGACTCGGTGCGGATGTTGGACACCAGGGTGATCGTGTGGCGTGCGTAGAAGACCAGGCCGCCACCGGCGGCGATCGACGACACCGTGTCGGAAACGGTGCCGGGTCGGGGTGGCGGGATGTGGTATGTCGTCATCTCGCCCCCGTCGATCGGCATCCTGCTGATGGTGGTGCCGTGCAGCAGGTAGATCTGCCGGGCACCGACGTCGACCGCCATCCTGGACGCACCAGCGGCCCCGGCAACCACTTGCAGCGCCGGCTGCGCCTGATCGGTGCGGAACCTGACCACCTGCGACCCGGTATACAGCGTGTCTATCGGGCAGAATTGGCACTGTTCGCCGATCTGTGCGGTGGTGGCCATCGCGGTGATCTCGTTGGGGCCGGTCCACGTCATTCCGAGCAGGTAGTCGACCCGGCCGCTCACGCCCGGGAAGAATCGACCGAGGTCCAGCAGCTTGCGCGGCGCCTGTCGGGAATCGATGTCGGTGATCAGCAGCTCGCTCGCGATGCTGCCGAAGCCGCCACTGAGGCCGATGTTGCGGATGAACGTCACCCGACCATCGTCGTGCATCGCGGCGTACTCGACCGCCTCGATCCGATGGGTCGAGTCAGGCACGTCGAGGCAATGATTGAGCCGCTGCTGTCCCCCGCCACCCGGCAGCACGGCCAGGCAGAGATCCTGTCGCTGCGCGGTGCCCCGTCCGGCCGCGTAGGCCAGCCAGGTTCCGCCGCGAGAGTACACCGGTCGGCCATCGACCGAGGGCGAGAAGGTGAGCTGGACCGGATCGTCCGTCCGGTGCGGTTGGTCACCCTGGTAGCTGATTCCCGCGCCAACCGGATCCGAATGCGAACACCCGGAAACCATAGCCGAAGCACACGTCAACAGGCACCACAAGGCCTTCATTGGAGGCATTGACCAGTCACTCCTCGAGGGATGACCTGCGCCGCCGGCTTCAGCGGCCGAAGGACGGAAACCGGATCACTGATTCACTGCCGTCTGCACCAACCGATGCAACTCCGAACAGGAAGTCGTCGATGATCACGCCGGCCAGCGTGATCGACGTTGTTCCTGACGGCACGAACCTTGACCAGGTCCATTGGGGGGCGGTGGTGTCACGCCAGTAGACTCGGTACCCGGCCACAAGGTCACTGCCGGCGGCTTCCCAGCTCACGGTGGTGTTGGCGGAGACGGCGCCCCGCAGTCGCACCCGTCCGGGGGGCGGTGGTGCCGAGGCGAGCGAAGCCAGTGTGAGCGCATTGACGGCGGTGAGACTTGCTGCGTAGTCGAAGTTGACGTGCTCGATGACGTCACCGTACTCCCGGCCGTCCTCGGTGCGCAAGTCCTGGTGCTGCCGATCGTAGTTCTCGTGCGACTCCATCAACCGGATTGCCGGCATCCCCTGGTCGTTGAACGGGCGGTGATGGCCACCACGCCCGAAGCGATCGAGCCGATAGATCATCCGCGGCTCGAGGTCTGGCCGGTACTGCCGCGTCAGTCGTTCGATGTAGCGGGCAAGTTGTCGCGACGGGCCGTCGACCTCGCCACCATAACTGCGGCGTGCGTTGCGTGCCGACTCCGATTCCGTGAACGACACCGGTTCACTGAAGATCCGGAACGAACGGTTGTCGATCACGCCGTTGATTCCTTCGATGTTGCCGATCATATCGTTGTTGAGCACCGCCTCGACCACCCAGCCGCTGTCGACGATCTGGGCCGCGAAGCCGGTGCCGCCCAGCAGTCCCTGCTCCTCGCCGGCCAGGCCGGCATACACGATCGACTTCGCGAAGCGATGGCGGCTCAGCACCCGCGCCGCCTCGATGGTGCCGGCCATCCCGGAGGCGTTGTCGTTGGCTCCGGGCGAGTCATCGACGGCATTGAGCACGTCGCTGATCCGCGAGTCGATGTCACCCGACATAATCACCCAGTGGTCCGGCAGGGTCGTGCCGCGCTGGATCGCCACGACGCTCACCACGTCGATGTCCAGGGGAGTGCGACTCCCCGGCCTGCCGGGCACCAGGTGGTGCAGGTAGCGCACCTCCAGGCAGTTGCCACAAGCGGCACTGATCCGTTCGAACTCGGCGTGGATCCAGCGCCTGGCCGCGCCGATGCCACGAGTCGACGAGAGCGTGTCGCTCAGGGTGTTGCGAGTGCCGAAGCTCACCAGGGTCCGGATGTCGGCCGCGATCCGATCTGCCGACGGGGCGTGGGCAATGCTGTCCAGGAGGGCGGACCAAGTCGGCGGGCGGCTCTGGCCCCTCGCGGGGGCGGGGGCAGCAATCGTGATGGTCAGGGCGATGAGCAAGCCGGCGGCTTGGCAACGGGGCATCGTATTCGGACCTCTTGGGGATGGAAGCTCAACGATACTGCCATTCGCCAATTCCCGTCAGCGAGGACCCGGCCCGTTCCCCCGCTCAACCAGGGCGGGTAAGTTTGCGTACTGACGGTGGCGGGCCTCCCGGGGGGCCCGCGAACCTTACCCCGCACCAGAGGATCCTCACCCTGCGCACCGCTGCTGTGTCGTTGGCGTTGACCGTGCTCGGCTGTCTCGGCTGCTCCGCTGCCGGGCTGGAGCTGCAGAACTACGGCTTTTTCGGCGCGATTCCGCAGCCGGACGGGGCCCGGCTGCGTCCGCTTGATGTGGTCGAGAAGGTGAGCTGGACCGCCGGGGCCGACACCCTCTCCCGCTTCGACGGTGAGTTCCGGATCGACACGGTACGGATCGATGGCAACAGGGTATGGTTGCTGTCGCGGACCACCCAGGACAATCAGGGCCGCACTGTGGTCGACAGCGCCTGGCTGGATCGCTACACCCTTCGCACGATAAGGAGCATCCGGCACGACCACAAAGGCCGGACCGAGATCGAGATCAACCGTCGTTCGGTCAAGTCGCGACGCACCACGCCCAACGGCGGCGAGCAGGGCTGGCACGGCCTGCACGATGCCGCTCCGTATGGGCTGATCGGCATCGAGGTGGTGATGGGTGCGCTGCCGATGCGGATGGGAGCCGGCGGTTCGATTGCAGTGGTCGACGGCCTTGGTGATCGACTGCAGTGGCTCCACTACTCGGTGGTCGACCAGACCCAGGAGCCGCGCACCGTCGGCAGCGCGGTGAGCTTCAAACCGGTCTGGATGGTCGAGGCGATGATGGACGGCAGGACTCTCTACTTCTGGGTCGATGCGGAGGAGCGTGCGGTGGTTCGGCGCGCGATCCCCGGGCCCGATGAGACGAGGATGCTGGTGCTGCGTGGTGGCCGCATTCCGCGCATCAATCTGTTCCCGGTCGAGCCGATCGGCGGCGGACTGCCGCGCGACCGCAGTCCGGGAGTGATCGGTCAGGGAACTGCCAGCACCTCGATGGGCGGCAGCCGACGCTGAATTCCGCCCCGGCCGATTCAGTCGGCCGAACTCCTTTCGACATCGTTCTCGTGATGACAAGCCACTGCCTGCCGCCCGAGCGACCGCAACACCGGTCGCTCCGTCCGGCAGCGCGCGTCCCTGGACGGGTGAAAACAGCGCGACTCGAATGGACATCCCGCCGACGCCTCACCCGGTGATGGCGGTTCGCCTGCCAGCACGATACGCTCCCGCTGGCGAGCGTGGTCGAGCGACGGCACCGCCGAGACCAGCGCGCGGGTGTACGGATGCCTGGGCGACTCGATCACCTCACGCGCCGGTCCCGTCTCCACGATCGTTCCCCGGTACATCACCGCAACCCGATCGGCCACCAGCCGCACGACAGCCAGGTCGTGGGCGATCAGCAGGTAGGCGAGGTTGTGGCGCTCACGCAGGTCGAGCAGCAGATTGAGGATCTGTGCCTGAATCGACACATCGAGCGCCGACACCGGTTCGTCGCAGACGATCAGGTCCGGTGACACCGCCAGCGCCCGCGCGATTCCGATCCGCTGGCGTTGCCCGCCGGAAAACTCTGCGGGCAATCGGTTGGCCCAGGTGGCGTCGAGTCCGACTTCCTCCAGCAGTTCCGCCACCCGCGCTGATCGTTCGGCTCTCGTCCCCAGGCGGTGAATGGCAAGTCCCTCGGCAATCGACGCGCCTATGCTGCGTCGCGGGTTGAGCGATCCCAGTGGGTCCTGGAACACCATCTGCATCCGTCGGCGCAGGGCGCGCAACTCGGTCGCGGGCAGCCTGGCGAGGTCGCGACCATCAAAGCGCACCGATCCCGAAGTGGGTGATTCCAGGCCGAGCACTGCCCGGCCCACTGTCGACTTGCCGCTGCCGGATTCTCCGACCAGCGCCAGCGTTTCGCCGGGTGCGATCGTGAGTGACACGCCATCCACGGCGCGGACCGGTGGAAGTCTGGATCGCCAGCCACCCGGCTGGTAATGCTTCGCCAGGTCCAGCACCTCGACCAGCGGCGCGGTCACGATTCCTCCGGCGGCGCGGTGATCCAGCAGGCCGTCGAGTGTTGCGGGGTGTCCTGAACCAGTGGTGGTGCGTCGCGCGTGCACCGATCGATCGCGAGCGGGCAACGGGTGTGAAACCGGCAGCCAGTGGGCCAGTTGTCCGGCGATGGCACCGTGCCGGAAATGGTTGTCAGGCGGGTCGCGATGGAATCGAGCCGGGGAACCGCTGCCATCAATCCGCGTGTGTACGGGTGGGTTGGGGCGGAGAACAGTGCCGCAGTGGTCGCCTCCTCGATGATCCTGCCAGCGTACATCACCATCACCCGGTCGGCGCGTCCGGCAACCATCGACAGGTCGTGGCTTATCAGCAGCACCGCCATCCGGCGAGTGGTGCGAAGTTGGTCGAGCAGTTCGAGGACCTGGGCCTGCACGGTGACATCGAGTGCCGTGGTCGGCTCATCGGCGATCAGCAGTTCCGGTTCGGCAGCGAGTGCAGTTGCGATCATCACTCGTTGCCTCATCCCGCCGCTCAATTGGTGTGGCCAGGCCGTGAATCCTGCCTCCGGATCGGCAATCCCCACCTCAGCCAGCAGCGACACGGCTCGCTGTCGGGCCGCGCCCCGCGGCAGATCCTGGTGCGCGAGGATTGCCTCGGTCAGGTGGTCGCCGACACGAAGCACCGGATTGAGCGATGAATACGGATCCTGGAACACCATACCCAGGCGGGCGCCGCGGTACCGGCGCAGTTCGCGCGGTGCGAGGGTGCGCAGGTCGACTCCGTCGAAAAGGATCCGACTCGATTCACCAACGGTGGCGCCCTGCGGCAGCAACGACGGCAGTGCCAGTGCGGTGAGACTCTTGCCCGAGCCGGATTCACCGACCAGCGCGACCATCTCACCGGGGCAGATCGCGAACGACACGCCGTCGACGACTTGCCGGCTCCGGTTGTCGTCGCCGCGGAATGTCACGCGGAGGTCGTATACCTCGAGCAGATGCTTCACGATCTTGTCGGCACCAGGCGTGACCTGAGCGCGTCGCCGAGCAGCGTGGCGGTTGCGGTTGCCAGCACCAGAGCCGCACCCGGTGCGATCAGCAGCCAGGGTGCCTCGGCGAGATACGGTTGGGCTTCGAGTATCATCCCGCCCCAACTCGGGGCTGGCGGTCGGATGCCGATGCCCAGATACGACAAGCCGGCTTCGAGCAGCAGCACGTCGGCGACGCCCAGCGTGGCGGCCACCAGAGCCGGCGGGACGGTACCGGGCAGGATTTCCCGCAGCAGGAGCCGTATCGGAGTCGCACCCAGCGCCCTGGCGGCCAGGGCGTAGTCGCTGTGGCCGATTCGTTGTGCTTCGCCGCGCGCCAGGCGGGCGATTGCCGGCCAGCCGGTCAGGCCCAGCAGCAGCGCGAGGGTCCACGGCCCCAGTCGTCCGGTGATTGTCACCAGCAGCAGGAGCACCACCACTCTGGGTACGGCAAGGGCGAGATTGATTGCGTGGCTGGTGAGTCGTGCCACCAGATGATCAGAGCCACCGGCGATCACGCCGATGGTGACCCCCAGTGCCAGCGCGATCAGCGTCGCACCGAGAGCCACGATCATCGAAATGCGGGCACCGTGAACCAGTCGGGCCAGCACGTCGCGACCGAACGGGTCGGTGCCGAGCCAATGGGTGTTGCCGGGTGCAGTGAGCAGTGCACCGCTCGCGGCGGGTGCGGCTGGATCGCCCACCAACAGTGGTCCCACCACGGCCAGGCCGAGCAGGATGACGGCCAGCGTCAGCGCGATCCGGAGGGTGGTGCTCACGAGGTCCGCTGTGCCGGATCGAGCCAGCGATTGAGCAGGTCGGCGAGCAGGGATCCGGCCTGCACCACGGCGATCAGCAGCGCACCGGCGCCGATCACGACTGGCAGGTCGCGACTGGCTGCCGCACTGGCGATCAGCGACCCGAGTCCCGGCCAGGCGAACACTGCCTCGACGAAGATCGCTCCCGAGACCAGCATCGGCAGCCAGAGGCCCAGCAGCGTGACGACCGGCGAGATTGCCGGTCGCCAGACGTGTCGCCAGGCCACTTGCCGCGCGGGGATGCCGCGCGCAACTGCTGCACGCACCCAGGTCGCGTCGCGCGTTTCGAGTGCGGCGGTGCGCTGCATCCGGATCGGCACCGCGATGGTTGCCAGCACCATCGTTGCGAGCGGCAGGGCGAGGTGCCTGGTGATGTCGAGCGTGCGAGTGAGTGCCGACGCATCTGCGGCGAGCAGCGGGTCGGCAAAGCCGGCGGCCGGAAAGACCGGCCACTGGATCGCGAATGCCCAGATCAGCAGCAGCCCGATCACGAATCCCGGCACCGCGTAGCAGAACAGCGTCGCACCGGCGATCAGGCGGGCCCGCCAGGTGTCGGGTCGGAGTGCGCTCCACAACCCGAGCCAGATGCCCAGCGTGAAGTCGATCACCAGGGTGCAGCCACCCAGCAACAGGGTGGGCTCGAGTCGTTCAGCCAGCAGTTCGACAACGGGTCGTTGCGCAGCCAGCGAGGTTCCGAGGTCGCCCCTGGCGGCGCCGCGGAAAAAGTCGGTGAGTACCTGCAGTGCCGGGCGGTCGATTCCCCAACGCTGGCGCAGTGCGGCCTCGGCGGCCGGATCCAGGCCGCGGTCGCCGATGAATGCAGCCAGCGGATCACCGGGCAGCAACTGCACCAGCAGCACGAGGATGGCGCTGCCCAGCAAGGTGAGCAACGCTGCCCCGGCGATGCGCCTTGCTGCCCAGGCGATCACGTCAGCGATCGCGGGGCAGTGCCGCGCCCGGCCTGACCTGCCAACGCCACAACCCGGTCCAGGCCCTGCTGCTGTGCACGGTCACGTTGTCATAGCGGCGATGCACCACGACGCGATTGGGAGGTGCGAAGGCGATCGCCGGCTGCCACTCCGCCATCCGGCTCAAAGCCGCACGGAATGCTGCCTGGGGGTCGGCGTCGGCCGCTGCGGCGTCGCGCAGCCTGTCGAACTCCGGGTCGCACCAACGCGCCACGTTGCTGGTGCTGGCTGCCGCCGCGGAAGCACACGACCAGCTCTGCGACAGCGACGACGGCGACGGGTCCTGCTCGGCGCCGGCGATGTCGACGTCGAAACGGCCGGCACGTCGCTGCTGGAACCACACCGAACCATCGATCGGTTCGAGTTGAACCTGCACGCCGAGCGCGCGCCACATCTGTTCCACCTGGACGGCGATACCTGCGAACAATGCCGACTGGACCGGATAGATGATCGTGAGTGCCAGCGGTGAACCGTCGCGGTCAAGGACGCCGTCGTCATCGCGATCGATCCAGCCGGCCTGCCGGAGCATCGCCCGGGCCCGGGCGGTGTCGGCTCGGCCGTTGTCACGGCCGCCACCGAGCCAGTACCAGGCCTGCGAGCGGAGCGAGCCGGGCGTGTCGGCCGCCGGTCCGAATGCGGTTGCGGCAATCCGGCTGCGATCGAGTCCGAGCGTGAGTGCGCGCCTGACCCGCACGTCCGACAGGATCGGATGCGGCTGGTCGGGGTTGCCGGGCGCGCGCGAATTGAACAACAGATAGGTGATGAAGCTGCCCGGCGAGTTGAGCACTCGATGGGTGCTGCTCCGTGACAGTCGCGGCAGCGCAGATGCGGGTGCATCGGTCATTACATCGAGTTCACCCGAAAGCACCAGGTTGACCTGCGCATCGCTCGACGGAATGTGCCGGAAGATGATCCGTGCGATTCCGGGTGGGCCGAGAAAGAAGTTGCCGGTGGCGCCGAGCTCGGTGAACTGACCCGGTTCCCGGCGCACGAAGCGATAGGGGCCGTTGCCCACCGGCGCACGGGCGAATGCCGAGGTGGTGAGCGAATCGACCGGGATCGACTCGAGCAGGTGTGCCGGGAGCGGTTGCACCAGGAATCCGGCGGTATACACCTGTTCGTGTGACCAGCGGTGAAAGCGGAAGCGCACCGTGCCTGCATCGCGCGCTTCCACGCCGGCGATCAGTGCAAACGGGGCCTGGGTGACGCCCAGCACGGGCTGGCGCAGCGTCTGCCAGCCGAACACCACGTCGCGCGCGGTAACCGGAGTGCCGTCGTGCCAACGGGCGCGGGGATCCAGTTCGAAGTCCACGGTGAGCGAATCCTGCCTGAACCAGGCCCTCGCCAGTTGCGGTACCATCGCGTTGTCACCGATGGTGGCGCCGCTGGTGCCGAGCCCGGCGAGTCGCAGGAAGAGCTGGTCGGTGACCACCGCGTTGCCGGCCGTGGCAGGACCGAGGTACGGCACCGGCAGGGTGGCGTCCTGACGGATGCCCATCGAAATGGTACCGTGCTGTGCTGCCAGCGGTGCAGTTGCCCCGAGCAGGATCGCCGTGACCAGCACAACCCTCATCCTGATACGATTGGTCAAAAGACTTGCTCCGGTGCGATGTGCGTCAGCGGCGCCAGGTCCAGGCCGGGTCGAGGTAGTGGGGATGATGCTCCACGCTGGCAAGAACGATGCGCGACGTCAACTCCGTTGCGATGGGCTCCGCACCGTCGTCCAGCCATCGTGCCGCAATCGCGGCGGCCAGTTGCTCGGAGTCGGGCAGGTCGGAGCCATCCTGCGATGCACGGACGGTGCTGGTGTCCTGCCGGTATCGTGCCAGCAACTGGCTGCGGTCGCGGAGCGCAATTGCACCGTGCTGGAGCAGGTGGCTGCCGTAGACGCGCTGGGCGGAGCCGATCGCCTTGCGAGTGCCCACCAGCACTTCGCCCCCCACTGGCAGGTCGAAGCAGGCGCCGGGGGACAGGTCGGCGATCCGTCCGGCGGTGGCCAGTGTCACCGCCTGGTTGCCCTGTGGAATCGCACTCGCCAACTGTTCGTGCAGCTCGCGGTAGATCCGTCGCACGTCCGCCGGTCCGTCGGCGGCGCCGGCCCAGGCGTAGGTGAGGTCGGCTGCATCGTGCCAGACTGCACGGCCACCGGTCGGGCGACGGACCACTCGGATGCCGTCGTGCTGGAGCCGCTCGCGATCCCACACGGCAACTGCGCGCTCGTTGGCACCCAGCGTCACGGTGTGTCCCTGCCAGCGATAGATCCGGAGAATGTCGCGGCCGACGCTGCGTGCGGCGGCCACGGTCGCCTCGTCGATGGACATCTGCGCTTCGGCGGGGCGGGGATCGAGGTCCAGCCAGAGCAGGGTGCTCACCCCGAAATCACCGTGGCCCACGCGTCGCGAGTTCTCCGGGCCAGTGTCTCGAGATCGGCATCGTTGTCGATGACCACATCCGCGGCCCGACGCTTGAGGTCGGCCGGAAGCTGGGCGGCGATCAGTGCATCGGCCTGCCCCGGGTCGATGCCACGATCCTCGATCAGGCGCCGACGTCGCTCGGCGACAGGCGCGTCGACCAATATCACCGCATCGAATTCGGCCGGGTCGCCGGTTTCAAACAGCAGCGGAATGTCGGCCACGACCAGCGCTGCCCCGTTCTCGCCGGCCTGGGTGATCCGCTCCCTGATCCGTTGATACACCGCGGGATGCACCAGGCGCTCGAGATCCTGCTTGTTGTCAGGATCCGCCAGCATCGCGGCGCGCAGCGCGGCGCGGTCGAGTTCGCCATTCCCGGCGATGATCCCCGGCCCGAACCGCTCGATGATCGCCTGGTACACTGGCTGACCCGGCTGCTGCAGGCTGCGGACAATGGCATCGGCGTCGATCACCACCGCACCCCATTCGGCCAGGAGCCGTGCCACGCTGCTCTTGCCGGAGGCGATGTTGCCGGTGAGTCCGACCACGCGCGTCACAGCAGCGAGACCTGGTCTTCGTCGTGGCGGGGCACCTGGAAACAGCGCCGACAGCGCGCCTCGTAGCTCTCGCTGCCGCCGACCATCACCACCGGTGAGTTCCAGCTCGCCGGCCGACCATCGACCAGTCGCTGGTTGCGGCAGGCCAGGTCGCCGCAGACCACGCAGATCGCCTGGAGCTTGGTGACATCCTCGGCGATCGCCATCAGGTGCCCCATCATCCCGAACGGCTCGCCCCGGAAATCGGTGTCGGTGCCGGCGCAGATCACCCGGACACCGTGCTCGGCGAGGTGGGTGGCCACCTCGACGATGCCGGCGTCCAGGAACTGGACCTCGTCGATCGCCACCACGTCGACGTTGGCGGGCGACTCCAGGACCCGGAGGATCTCGTCGGATCGATCAATCGGGGCCGCCTCGATGGTCACGCCGGTGTGTGAGGCCACCCGGTGGAGGCCCTCGTAGCGGGCATCGAGATGAGACTTGAAGACCCGGACCCTGAGCCGGGCGATGATGGCCCGACGGACCCGGCGAATCAGCTCCTCGCTCTTGCCGCTGAACATCACTCCGGCCACGATTTCGATCCTGCCCCCACGCTGTTGCGTGGTCATCGGCTGCCCTCCGCGGGGGTGTCAACGCGCAGGCCTTGCCCCGCAAGGGGTCCGGCCACAGAGACTCGGGAATGATAGAGAACTTGCGGAGTTTCGCGCACGGTACCCATATTCTCGCCAGACCCGGCCAATCGGGCCGGGGCTCGGTGCCCACCAATCACACCCAGGAGCAGCCCGTGAACAAGCAGGAGCTCATCGAGGCAGTTGCGGCAGCCCGCGACACCTCCAAGTCCGACGCCGGCGACATCGTCGATCTCTTTTTCTCGGCCGACGGGCTCATCGCGAAGGAACTGAAGAGGGGCGGCAGCGTCAATCTCACCGGTTTCGGCAGCTTCGAGGTTCGCAAGCGTGCCGCGCGTGAAGGCCGCAATCCGCAGACCGGTGCCACCATCAAGATCAAGGCGTCGAAGGTCCCGGCGTTCCGTGCCGGCAAGGGTCTCAAGGACACCGTCAACAAGGGCAAGTAAGCAGCCCGCTGCTGTCACAGTCACCCTCCGCAAGGAGTACGGGCCGCCCCGCTGGGCGGCCCGTCGACTTTACTGCCGGCGCGGACCCCGCATTCCTGATGGCTTTCCGCCCTGTCCCCGGTCGACGCGCGCAACCAGTTTGCGACGCCGCACGGTGAGGCCGTTGAGCGCTCGTGCGACCCGTTCCGCGTCGGCTGCCGGCACTTCGACCAACGAAAACGTTTCACGCAATTCGATTCTGCCAACGGCCTCGCGGGTAAGTCCGACTTCCTTGATCAGCACCGCAACCAGATCGCCGATGGTTGCTTCGTCGCGCCTGCCGACACCAACCCACAGCTTGGTGGTTGCGACACCGCCCACCGGTGTTGCGGTCGGTCGCTGCGGTTCCGGCTCTGCGGTCGTGACGCTGCCGGCACTCGGCTGGTCGCGACGCCAAAGCGCGAAACAGGCAGCGGCAACTGCCTGCGGATCGAAGCGGTCGAACAGCGGTGCCAGGGCGTAGGCGGCCGCAGTGAGGTCGCGCTCCTTGATGGCATTCGCCAGCTCGGTGCGGAGCACCGCGTCGCGGTCACGGAGCCGGTCGACCAGCCCGGCTTCGCGGATCGGCAGGCTGCCCTTGGCCAGCCGGGCCACGTAGCGCTCGGTCCCCGGTGGTACCAGCAGCACCACATCCCGACCAGCGCCCAACTGTGCCAGCTCGCCCGGCGAGGGCAGGTCGTGACAGACCACCAATGCGGCCTCGGGCGTGCTCCGCACCACCAGGGTCGCCTCGGCGAGTTCGACAGTGGCAGCGGCGATCGCGTCGCTGTCGTGGCGGTCGATAGCCCACACTGCCAGCGACTGCGGGTCGAGCGCCTCCAGCAATGTCACCAGCGCTTGCGGTCGACTCGACCACGGCGTGGCCAGGGTGCGGACGCTCCTCGGGGCCTCGGTGGGGGTCTCTACCGACGGCAATCCCACCACGAGGGCACGGTGAAAGTGGCGTTCCACCAGGCGGGTGACCCGGATCAGGTCGCTGGTGAGCAGCACCCGCTGGGCGTCGCGGGCCAGTTCGCCGAGCAGGACGGTGGTGGCCTCATCGCCGTCCCAGTCCTCGGGCCAGGCCAGGGTGATCGAGGTGAACCCATCGATGGCAAGCGCCGAGCGGGTGTGGAGGCCGAGTGCCACGGTGGGCGAGGTGAGCAGGACGTCGACGGTGCCGGCGGTGAGATGACGAGTGGCGCGGGCAGGGCCAGTGGCGGTGACGAGACGCAGCCCGGCCGCGGAGGCGAGTTGGGCCAGTGCCTGCCCGAGAGGCGCCACCAGCGCGGGTGCGGCCAGGATCAGGGCGCGGCCCTTGCTGGCCGCGATTGCGGCCGTCACACCGGCCAGCGTCGGCAGCGCAGCCGCCGGCGCCGGGGGTGTCGCGACCACCGCGTTGCCGTGCCGGGCAATGGCAGGCAGCACCTGACGGACCTGATCGTCACGCTGCTGCCAGCCACGCGCCGCCAGCACACCGGCCACCGCCGGGGTCACTCCCCACCAATCCTCATTCATCTCGCCACTCTCGATTGTCAATGTCGTTCCCGATGCTCGCGGGCAAACCCGCGACTCGGCCTGCGGCTTAAGCCGCCGGTGTCGGTGAACCGACCGGTCCGTGCTCGGGCTTGGGGCAGTCGCGATCAGAAGCCCCGCCTGCGGGTCGCGATTTCAGATCCGATCGAACCCGGTACCAGCGTCGTCGCCTCGAAGGCCGATACAATCGTAGCCGATCCCGGCGGGGGATCCAAGCCGCTCAGGGCACCACTCGGGCTGCTCCGGCAAGTTGACAGCAGCCCGAAAGGCGGGGAGGTTTGGGCTTCCCAGTCGACTTCACCGTTCGCCCCGGATTCGTAATGTCCTTCCAGCGGTCTGCCAATCTTGAACACCTCGAAGCTTCCGCCACCGTCGCAATCAGCACCGAGGCAAAGCGGCGACAGGCGGCAGGCGAAAACGTGCTCGACCTCGGCGTGGGCGAACCCGATTTTTCGACCCCGTCGGCAGTCGCCGAAGCGGGCATAGCAGCAATCCGTGAGGGCAAGACCCGCTATCCGCCCAACGTGGGCATCGCACCGTTGCGCGAGGCGATGGCAGGAGCACTCGGCCGGATGAGTCCGGGACGCGATGTCGATCCGGCACGGATCATCGTCAGCAACGGCTCCAAGCAGGCGTTGTTCAACGCCTGCTTCTCGCTGTTCGGTCCTGGCGACAAGGTGTTGATTCCCAGTCCCGCGTGGGTCTCGTATCCGCAGATCGTCCACCTGACCCGGGCAGAGCCGGTGTCGGTGAGTGGCGATCCCGAGTGGGGCCTGAAGGTGAGCGTCGACGACCTGGAGCGTCACCGCGATCCCCGCGTCAAGGGACTGGTGATCTGCTCGCCGTGCAACCCTACCGGTGCGGTCTACACGGAAGCCGAACTGCGCGCGATCAGCCAATGGGCTGCGAGTCACGGCATCTGGCTGATCAGTGACGAGATCTATCGCCGGATCAATTACGGGGGCGGTCCGGCGCCGTCGATTCTCGACCTGGATGATGCTGCACTCGAGCGAGCCGTGATGATCTTCGGTGCGTCGAAGGCGTACGCGATGACCGGCTGGCGGATCGGCGCCGCGTGGGCACCGCCCGAGTTGGTCAAGGCGATGGCGGCCTTGCAGTCCCACACCACGACCGGTGCCAATCACCCCGCGATGTGGGCCGCGGCGACCGCCTTTGCCGATCCCGCCGTCGATGCCGAAGTGGATCGGATGGTGGCAGCCTTCCGGCGTCGTCGCGATTACCTGGTGGCGCGGTACCAGGATCAGTTGCCGGGGGTGGAGTTCGTCGAGCCGCACGGCGCCTTCTATCTGTTCTTCCGGGTCGACGGCCTGCAGGGCGGCACGCCGCGCACCGGAATGGAGTTCTGCCAGCAGTTGATGGCGCGAGAGGGAGTTGCACTGGTGCCCGGTGGAGCGTTCGGCGATGATCGCTGGGTGCGGCTGTCATACAGCGTTTCCGACACCGAGCTGGAGGAAGCAACCGATCGCCTGGTGCGCTTCATCGGCGAAACCGGCAGGGCCTGATCACCACGCAATGAGCGACCCCCGTTTCCACGCCGTGCGGCGTCGCCTGTCCCTCATCGGTGGTCGTCCGTCGCACGCGGCAATCACGGCACTCACCAGTCGCATCGACACTGCGGGATACGGCAGCGCGGCAGTGCTCGAACCACCACTGCGCGCGATCGATCCCGGACCGGCCACCGCCTGGCCCGGGCCCGTGGCATTCCTCGACGGGATCCAGGAGAGCCACCTGATCGGCCACGTCGGCACTTCGCCGATCGTGGCTGGGCGGGTTGCTGCCGGGATCCGGCGCAGGGTAGATCGTCGTACCCAGGGCGTGGTGAATCGCGATGCGTTCGTGATGGTCGGCCGTGCCGAGGCACTCGACGCCTTCGGGGAACTGCCCGACGGTGTCGAGGCGGTGCCGATTGTTGCGGATGAGCCAGCGCATCCGATCGCCGACCTCGATCGCGGTAGAGCACTGGTCGAACGGATCAGGATCCGGCTCGAAATCGAGGTGGCGCGCGAGTTTCGCCGCAGCGCACCTGCGGAGTGGCTGGTGGTCGACGGCACCATCACGGCGTCACCAGACTGGTCGACCGATCCGCGCATCGTGGGCGTGATCAAGAGCCACGCAACGCTCTGGTTTGCGGGTGGCGAGCTCGAGACCTACCTGACACTGCCTTCAGGGCACCGCACTTCGATTTTCACTCCCGACACCAGGCAGCTCACCCCGGTTCACTCGTGGGGACTCCGGCTCTGGCCCTGGCAGGGGCACGACCTGATGCACGGACTGGTGCGGATCGAGACCGCGGCCTCAGGCCCGCTCTCTGGCGATGCCGATATGCTCGCGCGCTGGTTGCTGGCGGAGCGGGCGCCGTTGTCGAACGACCCGAGGCGGGACCGGTTGCTGTACGGCGTGCACGATGTCGAACGCTGGTTGCGGGCGAGGCCGGCGTGAGCGGTACCGTGATCGGGCGCGTCGTCGCCACCGAGTTGCGGCCCAGCACCCCGCACGAGTTCCGGTTCTGGACCGCGGTCGAAACCACGATCGGCATCGGCAGCATCGTTCGTGTCGACCACGAGGACCGAACCGTGTTCGGCGTTGTCACCGAGGCGTTCGCATACGCCGACCTGGCCCGGCCGCTCGACGCGGTTATCGGTGCTGACGGTGATCCTCTCCGAGCTGGTGGCGAACCGACGCTTCGCCCCGAGATCCGGCTCTGGACCGCGGCGGTGCTCAGGCAACTCCCCGAGGATCCGATGCAGCCGGTGCCGTTCGGCGGCGTCACTATGGCTGACGATGCCGACGTGAGCGTCGCACTCCGGATGGACGCCTACACCAGTGGCGACGATCCGCGCGGTGTGCCGATCGGTCTCTACGCCGCCGGCGGCACGTCGGCGCCGGTGCAACTCGATGCCGACTTCCTGCTTGGTCCCGAGGCGGCGCATCTCAACATCACCGGTGTCTCCGGCCTGGCCACCAAGACCAGTGCGGTGACCTTCCTGCTGTCGAGCATCTTCCAGAAGTTGCCGCCGAGTCGGGGCAGTGTGGCGGCCGTGTGCTTCAACGTGAAGGGTCCCGATCTCTGCTTCCTGGACCAGCCGGCACCGCTGGGCGACGCCGATCTGGAGCTGTGGCAGCGGCTGGGGCTGCACGCGACGCCGTTCTCCGACGTCACCGTATACGCGCCCTACAAGCCCGACGGGGTCAACATCAACACGCTCCGCAGCCATCCCGACCTGGCCGATCGGGTCGAGCCGCTGGTGTGGGGGTTGCGCGAGATCCTCGACTACGCCGAGGTGGTGCTCAACCGGGATGACGTGGACGCCAAGGCCGGTGCGCTGATCGACTTCCTGGCGGAACGGGTGGTGGGCAAGCGCTTCGAAGCGCCCGAGCTGCGCGGAGCGCCGTTCGAGGTCGCTTCCTTCCGGGATCTCGATGAATTGTTCCGGGCAATCTTCGACTACCTCGAGACCGACAGGCGCGGGCCGGAGGTGTGGCGGACCCATCACGTTGCCACGATCCGCAAGGTCCGCAACCGACTCGGCAACGTCGCCACGCGGTCAAAGGGGTTGGTGACCGACGACGGCGTGGCCAACGACCTGCCGTGGGGTGAGTTCCGCGACCGGTCCGTCACCGTGCTGGACGTCGCGGGAGTCGACCCCCTGGCGCAGGACCTGGTGTTCGCACGGGTGATCTCGCGGCTCCGTGAACATCTGGAGCGTCGCGACCTCGGTGTCGACAACGTGATCGTGTTCGTCGATGAGCTCAACAAGTACGCATCCACCGACGGTCACGAGACCTACGTCAAGCGGATGCTGCTCGATCTGTCGGAGCGTGGCAGGTATCTGGGGCTGGTGCTGTTCTCCGCGCAGCAGTTCCGTTCGCAGGTGCTGCGGAGGGTGGTCGGCAATGCCGGCACTTCTGCCTACGGCCGGATGGACGGCGACGAGTTGGCGCAGCCGGGATACGCCACGCTCTCCAACGCGGTGCGGGCCAAGCTTGCCTCGCTGGCCAAGGGTGAGTTGATGCTGCGGCATCCGCACTTCACCCAACCGGTGTTCGTCCGCTTCCCCAGGCCCTCGGTGCTGTCGGGACGCGAGGGAGTGGAGCGCTTTCCACCGGTGGCCGACGTGCCGTTTGGTGACGCGGTGGTCACCCGATTGCGTCGCCTCGATCCGCGCATCAGTTCCGATGCGGTGATGGCCGCGATCGAAGGCAGGCCCGAGGCAGAAGTGCGTCGAGCCCTGGGTGTGGTGGTCCGCGAACAACCGGACGACGTGCTGGCACTGTTCCGCGGCTGCCTGCGGCGGGTGATTCCCGCCGAACGCGGGCTGCCGCCGCAGGGAACGACACCGCTGGCACACGACCCCGACGACCCCTTCGCGCCCTACTGATGCGCATCGCCCACATCGCCGATCCACATCTCGGCTTCCGTCGCTACACCCGCCTCACCCCGCGGGGTCGCAACCAGCGCGAGGCCGATGTTGCTGCCGCTTTTGCCAGCGCGATCACCGGCGTGATCGCGGCCGCGCCTGATGCGGTGATCATTGCCGGCGACCTGTTTGAGCAGGTGCGACCGCCCAACTCCGCGATCCTGGAAGCATACCGCCAGTTCAGCCGGCTGCGACAGGCACTGACCGGCGTGCCTGTCGTGCTGATCGCCGGCAACCACGACTCGCCGCGCTCGACCGAGACGGCGTCGATTCTCGGGCTGTTCGATGCGATCGGCGTGCACGTGGCCCACCACGACGCACGGCGGTTCAGCCTGGGCGACCTGTCGGTGCTCGCGGTGCCGCATCAGGCGCTGTTCACCCAGCCGCGGATCGCGATGGAACCCGCCGGGCCCGAGCGATACCAGGTGCTGGTGCTGCACGGCGAGACCCCCGGCCTGTTCGGCCGGCATCGCGACATCGAGGAACCGGGTGGCGCCCACCTCACCGAGGCCGACATCGCCGGTGGTGCGTGGAACTACGTCGCGCTGGGTCACTATCACGTGCAGCACAGGGTGCGCGACCTGGTCTGGTATGCCGGTTCGCTCGACTACGTCTCCTCCAATCCGTGGGGCGAACTGCGCGTCGAGCGCGAGGAGAAGATCCGCGGCAAGGGATGGTTGCTGGTGGATCTCGAGCAGGGCACGGTGGAGCGACAGCCGATAGCGGCCCCGCGTCGGGTGCTCGACCTCCCCTGGCTCGACGCAGTCGACCTTTCAGCCACCGAACTTGATCGGCTGCTGGAGGAGGCGGTGGAGAGTGTCTCGGGCGGGATCGATGATGCGGTGGTGCGCCAAGTGGTCCGCAACGTGTCGCGCACCCTGGCCCGCGAACTCAATCACACTGCCATCCGGCAATGGAAGTCGGCTGCGCTGCACTTCCACCTCGACCTGCGCCGACCCGAACCGGCTCGACTGCGTGGCGGAGCGGGCGCCCCGGGAACCCGCCGGACGCTGGGTGACGAACTCAAGCAGCACCTGCGCAACCGGCCCCTTCCCAAGGGAATCGACCGGGATCAGTTCGTGGCCGACGGAACCGCACTGCTCGCCGACGTGGAGCGGGCGGAGCAGGAGGCCTGAATGCAGCTCCTCCGTCTGTCGCTCCGCAACTTCCGGCAGCACGAACGGACCGACCTCGAGCTGGGTCCCGGAATGCTGGCGGTGGTCGGCCCCAACGGCTCGGGCAAGAGCACCCTGCTGGAGGCGATAGCGTGGGCGCTGTACGGCAATCCCGCCGCCCGTGGCACCAGGGAGACGATCAAGCGTCGCGGCGCACCGCCGCGGGCAAGGGTCGAGGTGATCCTCGACTTCGTGCTCGGCCAGCACAACTATCGCCTGAGCCGCAGCCTGACCAACGCTGAGCTGCTGCTTGACGGTTCAGCGATAGCCAACGGCGCCACTGCGGTGAGCGAGCGGGTCCAGGGCCTGCTCGGGATGCAGCGCGACGAGTTCTTCAACACCTACTTCACCGGCCAGAAGGAACTGGCGGTGATGGCGTCGATGTCACCGATGGAGCGGGGCCGATTCCTGTCGCGGGTGCTGGGTTACGAGAAGTTGCGGGAGATGCAGGATCTGCTCCGGACCCGACGCTCCGAGCGTCGCGCCGAGCTGAGCGGCATCGAGCAGGGACTGAGCGACCCCGAGGAACTCGACGGTGCACTGGCGCAGGCTGCCGCAGCCCTGGAAACCGCGCGTGCCTCGCAAGTGGCGGCCCAGCAGCAGGCAGCGGCGGCGGCCGAACTGGTTGCCAGCGTGGAACCCGATTGGCTGGAGCTGTCCCAGCGACGCACCGCCTGGCAGGGACTCGAGGGAGAACGCCGGGTCGCCGAGGCACGGGTGACTGCCGCACGCTCGGCGCTGGAGGCACTCGACAAGCAGCTCGCCGCAGCGCTCGATGCGCGCAGCAGGCTGGAGCCGCTGTCGAAATTGCTGGCAGACTGGCCCGCGCTGGTGGCGGAGCGACAGTCGCTCGACGAAGCCGCCACCGCGGTCACGGCGCGAAGCAAGGCCGTCGCGCGACGCGATCAGGTGATGGCAAGACAAGCCGACGTGACCCGGGAACTGGCAACCCTGGCCGACGACGCCGTGGTGCAACAACGGATTGCTGCCCGCACCGCCGCCGCCACCGCGCTCAGCGCCATCGACGAACGCCTCGAGGAGCGGCGCACCCGCTGGAAGCAGGACGAGCAGGAGGCACGCACCAAGCTCGACTTCTATCGCGATCGATACAAGGAACTGCGCGAGCAGCGCCGGGCAATTGAAGTGGCCGGTCCCGACGGCACCTGTCCTTTCTGCCAGCGCCCGCTGGGTGACGACGTGACCCACACCTTCGACAAGCTCGATGCCCAGATGGAGGAGACCGAGGCCAGCGGCAACTATTATCGCCAGCGCGTCGAGCAGTTGCGCGCCGCGCCGGAGGACGTGACTCGCCTCGAGGAGGAGCGACGCGCGGCGGCGGCCCTGGTGCAGGCGACCACCGAGGCCCAGGCCTCGGCCGAAGGCGAGCGCGCCCGTCGGCTCCGCCTGGTGGAGGAAGCGGCAACTCTCCAGCGCGAGTTGGTGGCGCTCGACCAGTCCCTCGCAGGGCCAGCAGCCAGCTACGACGCCGCTCGTCACGAGTCGGTGCGAGCCCGGATCGCCGAGCTGGAGCCGCTCCGGAGCCAGCACGATCAGTTGAGCGGGCAGGCCGCAGCCGCCGCGGCGCTGACGGCCGAAGCTGCCCGGGCGGAACAGGCCGCCACCGCAACCGAGGAGGTGCTCGAGGAGATCGATCGCAGGATGACCGCGCTGCAGTGGGATCAGGATCGGTTCGCCGAGGTGGACGGGCGCCTCAAGGCGGCCCGCGCCCAGGTGCAGGAGGCCGAGATCTCGCTCACGAGGGCAGTGGCGACGGTGGCAGGCGCCGAGCAGGTCCACGTGGCCGCGCTGGATCGCCGGGCCGATCGTGCCGCAAAGGCGGAGATCGCCTACAAGTTGGCGCGCGAGCTTGACCGCTGGAACGAACTCGACCGGGCCATCGCCGAGCTGCGCACCGCGCTCAACCAGCAATTGCGGCCCGAGCTTCGCGAGCGCGCGTCACGCTTCCTGGCCGAACTGACCCGTCACCGCTACGACGACGTGGAGCTGGACGAGAACTACTTCACGACCGTGGTGGAGGACGGCGAGGTCAAGCCGGTGATTTCCGGCGGCGAACAGGACGTGCTGCACCTCGCGCTTCGACTGGCGATCTCGGAGATGATCGCGGAGCGCGCCGGGCAGCCGCTGTCACTGCTGGTGCTCGACGAAGTGTTCGGCTCGCTCGACGACGAGCGGCGCACCGCGGTGGTCGACCTGCTGCGGGCGCTCGAGGACCACTTCCCGCAGGTGATCGTCATCTCGCACATCGAATCGCTCCGGGATGCGTTCGATCGCGTGGTGCGGGTGGAATACGATGTCGAGCGCGGTGTGAGCACGCTGCACGACGACACTCCGGAGCTGGTGGATGTGGCGGACTGACCGTGGCATCGTCGGACCCACGCCGGCCACCACGGCCGATATCGCCCAGCTCAACAAGCTGTTCAGCGAGGCATTCACCGATCGCTATCGTCGCGACGGGCTCCACGGCGTGCGAGTGCCGTACCTCAATCCCGCCGTCTGGCGATACGCGATCAGCAATGCCGGCGAGGGCGCGATGCTGTGGCGGGATGGTCGCGGAGCACTGATCGCGTTCAACCTGGCGCATCTCTCCGGGCGGGAGGGCTGGATGGGTCCGCTGGCCGTCCGTCAGGACCATCAGGGACGCGGCCTCGGTCGCCGGATCGTGATGGAGGCGGTGCAGTGGCTATCCGCCGCCGGTGTCACCACGATCGGCCTGGAGACTATGCCGCGCACCGTGGACAACATCGGCTTCTACTCCACCCTGGGTTTCCGGCCCGGCCCGCTGACGGTGTCGATGCAGGGCGATGCCAGCTCCAGCTACCACGGCACTGGCCAGTTGTTGAGTCGGTTGCCTGACGTCGAGCGCGAAGCTGCCGTCGTGCACTGTCGTGAACTGGTGGCAGCCGTGGGCGGCGCGGGAGATTACTCCCGTGAAATCCGGATCACGCTCGAACTCGGCCTCGGTGATGTGCTGCTGGTGAGCGACGAGGCCGGCAGCCTGCGTGGCTTCGCCCTGTGGCACCACGCCGCACTGGTCAACGATCACCCCACCGACGACGTGAGGATCCTCAAGCTGGTGGCGGTGGACCGGTTCGTCGCGATGACGGTGATCCGCGGTGTCTCCACCGAGGCGGCGCGACGCGGTGCGGCCCACGTTTCGCTGCGCTGCCAGTCAGACTACGGCGACCTATTTGGTGCCCTAATCGCCGAGCGCTTCCAGGTCCAGTGGACCGACCTGCGGATGCACCTCGCCAGTCACCCCGAGCCGGCCACCACCGGCATAGTGCTCTCGAACTGGGAAATCTGAGTGGCCTGACCGGAGAGGGGCTGAGCCTCGTCCTTGTCGCCCAGTGCCGACTCGGCTGCCTTGATGTCGTCGGTGGCAGCGTCGATGAATGCCCGCGGTGCCGCCTCGAGCGCGTTCAGGATATCCCGACCAGCCCGTGATTCGGCCACGGCTTCCCGCCAGCGTCGCTGACCCAGCAGCGCGCGTCCCAGCTTGATGCGCGCGATGCCGGTGTTGAGGTGATCGGGGCCCTGCGACTCCGTGAACAATTCGATCGCCTGGCGAAAATACGACTCGGCGCGTGGCAGGTTGGCCATCCGGGTGTTGACCGTTCCGAGATTGGATCGCGCCACACCGAGGAGCCAGTGCCGCTCGCCGTGCACTGCCAGGTAGATCTGTTCGGTCCGTCGCCACAGCGACTCGGCCCTCGCGTAGTTGCCATTCTGCATCTCGATCGTGGCAACTTCGTTGAGTGCCGACGCGACCCGCGGATGATCCGGGCCAAAGTGCGCCTCCTGGATCACCAGTGACCGCGACAGGGCTTCGAGCGCTTCATCTCGGCGATCCTGGAACGTCAGCGCCCGCCCGAGCATCGTGAGCGACGATGCAGTAGCCGGGTGGGAGGGACCGTGCCACTTCTCGGTTCGACTCAGTGCTTCGCGGAACAGCCCTTCCGCTGCTGCATAGTTGCCCCGCTCGAACTCGGCGGCGCCGAGGTTGACCAGCACCTCCGCCACCCGGGGATGGTCGTCGCCGCGCACCCTGCGATAGGTGCCCAGGGCCAGCCGGTTGATCGAATCCGATGCCTCGAGCTCGCCAGCGTAGAAAAGTGTGTTGGCGAGTTGCACCTGTGCGTCGGCAATGTCCAGCGGAGCGCCGGCAGTGGCCTGCAGGCGGTCCAGCACCGACTGCTGCCGGGCGATGGCCGCCGGCCAGTCGGAACGTTCCTGGTGCAGGGCGCCCAGGGCGGCGTGTGCGGCGATGGCCCGCGGGTCGGTGGGCCTGAGCGTGCCGTCGATGATAGCCGTCGCCTGTCTCAGCAGCGTGTCCGCGGCAGCCAACCGGGCCTGCTCGATCCGCAACCTTCCCAGCGCGGTGAGGGTGGCGGCAACATCCGGATGACCATCACCCAGTTCGGCCCGGCGCAGTGAAAGCGTGCGCGAATAGAGCGAGTCGGCAGCATCGAGGTGGCCCATCTGGAGTTGCAGCGTGCCCAGCGTGGTGAACAGGTCGGCCTGGACCAGTGGCTCCTCGTGGAGCGCCACCGCTTCGCGCACACCGCGATCGATCAGGTCACGCACCCGCAGCGAGTCGGGTGGGCCGGCAGCGTCGTCGCCTCCCTGGAACAGCGCGGTCACGAAAGCCTGAATCCGTGCGGTGCGTTCCGCCTCGGTGACTGCAGCATCCCGCGCCT
This sequence comes from uncultured bacterium, assembly GCA_965651205.1. GTDB lineage: Bacteria > Gemmatimonadota > Gemmatimonadetes > Gemmatimonadales > GWC2-71-9 > Palsa-1233. The sequence goes on along the minus strand of CBFGRM010000002.1, from coordinate 36,320 downwards.
GCGAGAGCCGCACGGTGTAGAAGCTGGTCAGGCCGATCAGCGCGGCCAGCAGCACCGTGGCGGCCGCCACCGGTTGCCAGTTGCGGCGGAGGAAACGGCCCGCCCGGTAACCGAACGAGTCGGGCCGTGCCTCGAGCGGACGCCCCCGGAGGTAATTGTCGAGGTCGCGGACCAGTGCTTCGGTCGATATGTAGCGCCGCGCCGGGTCGGGGTGCATCGCCTTCCGGATCACCACGTCGAGTTCATCCCAGGATGCGCGACCGGGTGCACCGGTTCCAGCCAGTCCGATCGTGGACGGTCGGGGCAGCTCGGCAAGTCGAGCCGCAAGCTGTTCTGATTCGCTGGAGCCGGCGTCGGCGAACGGTTTCTTGCCTGTGAGCAGCTCGAAGCCAAGTGCACCCAGGGCGAACACGTCGGTGTGAACTCCGATCGGCCCGCCCGTGTACTGCTCCGCAGCGGCGTACGCAGGCGTGAGCATCCGCATCCCGGTGGCGGTGCGCTCGCTGGCTTCGCCCGAATCATCGAGCTGCTTGCTGATGCCGAAATCCAGCAACTTGACGTTGCCGTCGCCGGTGACGAGGATGTTGGTCGGCTTGAGGTCGCGGTGGATCACGGCGTGCGCGTGGGCGTGCTGAACCGTGAGCGCCACGGCGCGAAGCAGGGCGATGCGCTCGGCAACAGTGCAGTTGCGCATCGCGCACCAGGTGGTGATGGGCTCACCTTCGACATACTCCATCACGAACCACGGTGTGCCGTCGGGAAGGGTGCCCGCGTCGTGCAATTGTGCTATACCGGCGTGATTGAGCCGTGCCAGCGCTCGCTGCTCGGCGGCGAAGCGGGCCCTTCGCCCCGGCGAAATCCAGGCGTCGCGCAACAGCTTCAGGGCGGCCAGACCACCGGTATCGGTCCGCTCGACCAGCCACACCGCGCCCATTCCGCCTTCGCCGAGCAGTCGGAGCACGTGATACGGACCGATCGACGCCGGCACTTCGCGACCTAGCAGTCGAGACGCGGTTTCGGCCAGGTTCCGGTCGAGTGCCTCGACCTGCACGGTGTCGTGCACGAGCATCGCCTCGAGCCTGGCCGCCAGGGCAGGATTGCTGGCGGACACCCCGGCGATCAGTGCTGCACGTGCGGTGGGGTCGAGCAGCAGTGCTTCCTCGAACAGTCGCTGCAGTTCTTCCCACGCCTGATCGGTCATCAGTCGGACGCCAGTTCGCTTGCCAGCCAGGCGCGCGCCGTGCGCCAGTCGCGCAGCACCGTGGCTTCGCTGATGCCCAGCGTCTCTGCCACCTCCACCGTGGTGAGGCCGCCGAAGTAGCGCGCCTCGACCACCGCTGCCGGGCGGGGATGCTTGCTCGCCAGCACGTCGAGCGCATCGTGCAGCGCCAGCACCTCGCTGGCAGTGGCGGTGTGAGGCCCCGACTGGCCCGATTCGTCCAGCGTCACCGTTATCGCCTCGCCGGCGCCGCGCTTGTCCGCGTTGCGGCGGCGAGCGGCTTCCACCAGCACCTGCCGCATCGCCCGAGTGGCGATCCGCCTGAAGTGGACCGGCGAGGTGTCGGCCAGCTCGGGCGTGCCGGCCAGCTTGAGCCAGGCCGCGTTGACCAGTCCGGTGGGATCGATGGTTGCCGCGGGGTCGTTGCGCTGGAGGTGGGCCGCCAGCCGGCGAAGTTCGCTGTATGCCGCAAGGAATGCGGCATCGAAGGCGTCCTGGCTGCTGGCTGGCATCAGTGGCAACTCCGGGAAAGCGCGGTCGGGCGGGCCGCCGACCTCGGGGCCAAGGCTCAATTTACCGCGGGGGGTTGACGCCGGGATACCCCGCCCTGTAGCGTTGTTGCAATGACGCACAGCTATCGCCTCGCCGAGTTTTTTGCGGCCTTCTTTGGGAAGAGGGTCCGGGATCGGCGTACGCACTAGCAGGACTCAGTGCCCAGCAACAGACCCCGCGGCCCTCTCGACCCTCGAGAGGGCCGCTTTCTTTTTCGGGAGCAGATGTGATGCGGATCGTGTATCAGGGAGTCCCGGGTGCCTACAGCCAGATCGCCGCGAGCGCGCGCCACCCGGGCGCAAGTACCAGCGGACTGGCTGACTTCGGCGCCGTGGCCGCCGCGGTGATGGCTGGGCGTGCCGACCTGGGCGTGCTGCCGGTGTGGAACACGGTGGTGGGCGAAGTCGAGGCCGCCAGCAGGGTGCTGGAGGAGTGGACCAGCCTCGAGATCACGGATCGCTTCGATCAACGAATCGCTCACTGCCTGCTGGCCCTGCCAGGCGCCGACCTGGCCAGTCTCAGGTGGGCCGAATCGCACCCGGTGGCCCTGGCGCAATGCACCCGGTGGTTGTCGGCAAGGCGACTGGCACCGCGCGCCGTGGGTGACACAGCCGGTGCCGCCCGTGCGATCGCCGCCGATCGCGACTGGACTCGCGCCGCGATCGCGCCGATCGAGGCCGCCGAGCGATACGGCCTGGTCAGTCTCGCGAGTGACATCGCCGATGCCCCCGACAACCGGACCACATTCGTCGTGGTGCGCCGCCGCGCGGCTCAACAGGTGGTTGCGGCGTGAGCATCCGCACATTGATCGCGCGGGCACTCGACATCCGCACGGTGCGCGGCATTCGCGGCGCGATATCGGTGGACCGCGACACTCCCGACGGCATCGCCGGTGCGGTGGACGAATTGATCGGCGCACTGCGCCGGGAGAACGCGCTCAGCGACGAAGAAGTGATCTCGGCGATCTTCACAGTGACTCCCGACCTGGTGAGCGCATTTCCGGCAGGTGCTGCGCGGGCGGCCGGCTGGAACCAGGTGCCGCTGATCTGCACCACCGAGATTCCGGTGCCGGCCGGACTGCCGCGCTGCCTGCGCGTGCTGCTGCACGTGGAACGCTCCTGGAACGGCACTCCTCCCAGACACGTCTACCTTCGCGATGCGGTGCGACTGCGTCCCGACCTTGCCAGTGGCACGATGCAATGACGGGCTGATTCCCGCTGGGGGCCCGCTGCTGGTATCTTCCCGGAGTCCTTGCCTCTGGAGTGTGCCGTGCCCCGCCCGACCAGGATCCTGCAGTCGATTCAGCCCTATGTCTTCACCACCCTGATCGGCAAGAAGCGCGCTGTCGAGGCGACCGGTGCGAAAGTGCTCGATCTCTCGCTGGGTTCACCCGACCAGCCGATGCCACCGGGGCTGATCGAGTCGGTTGCCAGGGCCGCACGCGACACCAGGTCGCACGGATACCCGGTGATGACCGGCGAACCGGCGTTCCACGAGGCATTCAACGACTTCATCACCCGACGATTCGGCGTCACCTTCGAAACCCCGGCCGAGGTCACCCCCACCGCGGGTGCCAAGGAAGCGATCGCCAACCTGGTTGCCGCGTACTGCGAGCCCGGCGACGCGATGCTGATCGCCGACGTGGCGTATCCGGTCTATGAGCGCGCAGTGCTGGCTGCCGGTGCCGACCTGGTGCGACTGCCGGTGCACGGTGCCGATGACTACTGGCCCGACCTGGCTGCAGTGCCGGACGACACGGCCCGCCGGGCCAAGTTCCTGCTGCTCAATTTTCCGAACAACCCCACCGGCGCGATCACCACTCGTGAGCGCTGGAGCGAGGCGGTGGAGTTCTGCCGTCGCCACGACATCATCCTGATCAGCGACATCGCCTACAGCGAGCTGGTGCAGCACGGTCCACCGGCGCCCAGCGTGTTCGAAGTGGATGGCGCGCGCGACGTTGCAATCGAAGTTCACAGCGGCTCGAAGAATTTCTCGATGGCCGGGATGCGACTTGGCGTGGTGGCGGGCCGACGCGACGTGATCACGACGCTCAACAGCTATCGCACCCTGGTGGGGTATGGCGTGCCCACCATCGTGCAGCGTGCCGGCGCCTACGCCTTTGCCAACGCCGAGGAACTGTCGGCAGGGATCCGTGAGGGTTACCGGGCCAGGTTTGCCGCGGCGATCGAGGGCTTTGCCGAATCCGGGCTCACTGTCAAGCCGCCGGCGGCCGGGATGTACCTGTGGATCCCGGTGCCCGAGGGAACCACCGACTGGGGACTTACTGAGCGCCTGCTGGCCGAGGAGCGGATCGTGATCACCCCGGGAAGCGGCTTCGGACCCGGTGGCACGCCCTACGTGCGGATTTCGATGGTGGCTGAGCCGTCGGTGCTGCGCGATGCCGGGCGGCGGGCAGCCCACGCCTGGCTGTCCCCGGCGGCCCGGTAGTTCAGCCGTGGCGCTCGGCGTCGCGCAGCACCACGCCCCTGATCACCAGTACCGCGCCCGCGATCAGCAGCAGATGCAGCCAGCCGCTGGCCGGTTTGACGAGGAACTGCACCGCCACCCAGAACGCGAGCAGGAAGATGCCGACCAGGAGTTCACGCACGGGCGCCTCGGGCGGTGCAGGGTGTTTGACGGCGGATGTACCGGTCGGTATTATACCATTGGCCGCACGGTGGCGGGGGGACAGACGTACTTGAGCCAACGTGTCCGAGGATGGGTCCGAATGCTTCGTCCGACGTCACGCCTCCGCAGTGGGGAAGACGGACGACGGGGTGAGGACGCCAAGCGTTTCTCCCCGGGCTTCAAGACCACCTCCCCGCCATCGTACGGTCAGCGGCGCTACTTCGTGGTTCAGGAGTTGCGCCGTTCTTGTTTCTGCCCTCCTGTCGGGAGTCGCTGATGCCGAGTGCCGTTGTCGTTCGTCGCGGCCACTTCAACGCGGCCCACCGGCTCCACAACCCGGCGCGGTCCGACGAGTGGAACCGCAAGGCCTTCGGGCCCTGCAACAACCCCAACTATCACGGCCACAACTACGAGGTCGAGATCTGCGTCCACGGCAGCATCGATCCCGAAACCGGTTACGTGGTCGACGTGGCGATCATCAAGAACCTGTTCGACCAGTACGTCCACGGCGTGCTCGATCATCGCAATCTCAACCTCGACGTGCCGTGGTTCGCCGAGCGTCTGCCCTCGGCGGAGAACATTGCCGTGTTCATCTGGGAGCAACTCGCACCACGGATTCCCGCCGGGCAGCTCAAGTTGATCCGGCTGTGGGAGACACCGCGCAACTATGTCGAATACGAGGGGGATGCCAGATGACACTGCCGCTCGACGGACGAGTCGTGCTGGTCAGTGGGGCGTCGCGCGGCATCGGTGCGGCGGTCGCAAGCCGGCTGGCCGGCCTCGGTGCAGTGGTGGTGCGGATTGCCCGCAGTGAAATGCCGCCACTGCCAAGAGCGCTCGACTATCGCGCCGACTTGGCCGATGCGCTCCAGCGCGACCAGGTGCTGCAACGCATCCAGCAGGAATGCGGCGTGCCGTGGGCGATCGTGAGCAACGCGGGGGCATTCCTGCTGGCGCCACTTGAGCAGACCAGCGACGAATTGTTGCGGGAGCAGATTGCCATCAACCTCGAGGTGCCATTCGCCGTGGCGCGCACCTTCCTGCCGGCGATGCAGCGCCGGGGTGCCGGTCGCCACGTGATGATCGGCTCGGTGTCGGATCACCGGGCCTTTCCCGAGAACGCGGCTTATTCCGCGTCCAAGTTCGGCGCGCGCGGCCTCCACGAGGTGCTCACCGAGGAGTACCGCGGCACCGGCGTGCTCTGCACCCTGATCTCGCCGGGACCGACCAACACCGGAGTCTGGGATCCGTTCGATCCCGATGCGCGCGCTGGCTTCACGCCGCGGGCGTCGATGCTGCATCCGGACGATGTCGCCGAAGCCGTGACCTGGACGTTGTTGCGCCCGGCCAGAGTCGCCGTCGATTGGTTGCGGCTCGGGCCCGCCTGAACGCAACGGGCCCCATCAGTGTTCATCGAACTCACCGATCACCTCCGCTGTCCCCAGGATCACGACGAAGCGTTCCTCGTGCTTGTCCCCGACCGTATGGCTGGCCGTAGGGTGATTGCCGGCCGTCTTGGCTGCCCGATCTGCGACTGGAGCACCGTGTGGGATGAGGGCGTGCCGACGTTTGGTGACGCGCCGGAGCCGAGCGCCGAGTTGCCGACATTCGATGCCGAGGCCGCGCTGGCGCTGCTGGGTCTGGACGGCCCTGGCGGCTGGGTGGCCTTCGCGGGGAGGACCGGCGCACTCGCGCACAAGTTTGCGGAGCTGCTTCCCGATGTGAACCTGGTTGCAGTCAACCCGCCAGGCGACGTGGAGTCGAAGGGGATGGTCACCGTGATCAGGAGCGCGACCTGGCCGATCAAGAGCCATTCGATGCGTGGTGTCGTCGCGGGGGCAGACAGTGGCAACGTGGTGGATGCCATCGCCAGCCTGCTGCCCGGCCTCAGGGCGGCGGGTGAGGGTGAGCCGCCGGTGCTGTCGGGCAACGACGAGCTGGTGGCTGCCGTGCCTGGTGCCTGGCTGGTCCGACACGCCTGAAACGGGGCCTGGGGAGTGCTGGCAAGGCAAGAGCCCCGCACCGATGCTCGGTGCGGGGCTCGCCCCGGATCGCGAAACCAGTTACGACTGACGCTGGCGGCGCCGACGGATCGAGGATCCCGCCAGGCCGGCGAGGCCGGTCGCGAGCAGCGTCATCGTCGCCGGCTCGGGGACGGTTTCGGTGGGGATCGACGCCTGATCCCAGGCCAGCCACATCGCGTCGGTCTGGCCATCGCCCCACAGCTCGAAGGTCATCGAGGTGGCGCCAGCGGCAACCGGCACCACGAATGAGGTGGTGCAGACGCCGTTGCCCGAGGGGTACATCGCGTCACCGGTACGGCAGAAGCCGAACCACTGATCGACTGGAGTCTGCTGGCCCGCGCCGGCGATGTTGTAGGCGCTCACCGGCGAGAGCACCCCGCCGTTGTCGAACTGGAAGCTCTTGAGGATGTTGTCCCATCCCATATCGAACGCGATCGAGCCGCCACCGAGCGGGGCGCCGAAGGTGTACGTGAAGAGATAGGTGTAGCGGTGATTGGCGTCGTTGGTGCGATTGTAATCACCGGCACCGCCGGGGCCGCTGAAGTTGCCCCAGGCGCTGATCCAGCTCGCGTTGCCGTCAGTGGTCCAGACATCGGGCTGGCCGCTGCCGGGCACCGCCACGGCCTGCGGACCGGTCCAGCTTCCGAAGTCGCCGGGGTTGACGTTGCGGTCAACGGTCCAGCCGCTTCCGCCGGTGTTGTTCTGGGCGCCGACAACGGCTGGGATCGCCATTGCCAGGACCGCTGCTGCAATAAATCGGGCTCGCATCGATGCTCCTGTGATCCGGGGTTCAGCCGGACTGTGCGCAGGGCCTGTGCCAACAAACCGGAAGCCCGGACCAGAGGCGCAAGTTGTTGCAGTGCAATGGCTTGCCATCAGGGCGTCGAGGCCGGCCAAGCTGGCCGGAAGGCCACTCTGTGGCGGCATCACAGCACTGTGGCGTCGACTCTACGCTTCTCCCTCGCCGTAGATCGCCTCGATCTCAGCCCGCCACTTTTCCTCCACCACCTTGCGCCTGACCGACAGCTTGGGAGTGAGTTCGCCACCGTCGATGGTGAAGTCGGTGGGGATGATCAGGAACTTTTTCGGCGTCTCGTAGTGGGCCAGGTCGCGCATCAGCTTGCGCGCTTCGCGCTCGAGCTTCTCCTTCACCTCCGGCATCGCGACCAGCCGGGCGCGGTCCTGTTCGGTGATCCCCTTGTGAGAGGTCCAACCGCGGAGGGTGTCGAAGTTGGGCACCAGGATCATCATCGGGAAGCGGCGCTTGTCGCCCAGCATCACGGCATTGGTGAAGAAGGGGCTGGTCTTGAACAGTGCCTCGATCGGTTGCGGCGCGATGTTCTTGCCGCCCGCGGTGACGATCAGGTCCTTCTTGCGATCGGTGATCCGCAGGTAGCCATCGGCGTCGATCTCGCCGATGTCGCCGGTGTGGAACCAGCCGTCACCGTCGATCGCCTCGCTGGTGGCGGCCGGGTTCTGGTAGTAACCGAGCATCACGTGCGGGCCACGGGTGAGAATCTCGCCATCTTCGGCGATCTTCACCTCCACGCCGGGAATCGGCGGCCCCACCGTTCCCGGCTTGATCAACTCCATCCGATTGACGGTGATCACCGGCGAGGTCTCGGTCAGTCCGTAGCCCTCGAGGATCGGGATGCGGGCGGCCAGGAAGAAGCGACAGATCTCGGGGTTGAGCGGTGCGCCGCCGGACACGGCAAACTCGAAGCGACCACCCAGGCGCGCCCGCAGCTTGGCAAAGAGGAGCCGGTCGGCCACGCGGCTCGCGGCCAGCAGCAACCAGGACGGGCTGCGCTTCTCGGTGCGATAGTCGAGCAGCTTCTCGCCGGTGGCACGGGCCCACTCGAAGATCGCCCGCTTGAGTCGACTTCCCTCCGCGGCAGACTCCACCACCCGGGCATAGATCTTCTCGTACAACCGTGGCACGCTGGCCATCAGGTGGGGCCGGACCTCCATCATCTCCGCAGCCACCGCGTCGATGCTGCTGGCGTAGTTGATGATCACGCCTGCCTTGAGCATCAGGTAGTGACCCACCATCCGCTCGAAGATGTGCGACAGCGGCAGGAACGAGAGGCAGTCCGATCCCGGGCGCAATTCCAGTACCTGCAGCGACGCAACGACATTGCTGGTGATGTTGCCGTGCGAAAGCATCACGCCCTTGGGGTCACCGGTGGTCCCCGAGGTGTAGATCAGCGTGGCCAGGTCATCCGCGGTCACCTGCAGTGCCTCGGCGCGCCAGTCGGGCCACCGGTCGATCTCCGCAGCGCCGGCCGCCTCGAACTCGCTGAACTGCCGCTCACCGTCACCGGCGATCCCGTCGTCGAACGCCACCACCAGTTCCAGCGTCGGCAGGTTGGCGCGGATCTCACGGATCTTTTCGAGCTGGGTTGCGTCGGAACAGAACACCGCCTTGCAACCGGCGTCGCGGAGGATGTATTCGATCTGGTGCGACGGCAGTGTGGGGTACACCGGTACATCGGCACAGCGCACGGTCAGGCAGGCGTAATCCGTGATTGCCCATTCGATCCGGTTCTCGGAGAGAATCGCAACCCGATCGCCCGCGTTCACTCCGCTGCTTCGCAGCCCGGCACTCACGGCGCGCACCCGACGGTGCAACTCGGCGTGGGTGATCGGCTGCCAGCGCCCACTCACCTTGTGACGATAGGCGGCCGGCAGGTCACCGTGGCGGTCGAGTGCCTCGAAGAACAGTTCGTTGAGAGTGGCAGGCATCGGTACTCCTGGGCAGGCACCGGTGCGGTGCAGGAAGGCGGGTCAGGTCTCCGGATCGGGCTCCGGGTCGGGCTCCGGTTCCGGCTCCGGTTCCGGCTGGGCATCGGGGTCTGGTTGAAGCGTGAAGGTTATCAGGTCGGAACGCAGCGTGCCGGCACTCGCCTGCACCCGACCAACACCCGAGGCAGCCACGGCGGTGACAAGTCCGGTGGCGGAGTCGACCACGATGGTGGTGTCCGGGGTGCGCCACCAGATCGCCGTGGTCACCTGCTCGCCAGCGCTGTTGAATGCTCGCGCGGTCAATTGCCGGCTGGAACCCTCGATCATCGTGAGCGGACTCGGGATGTCGATTTCCAGCGCGACGACTCCGTCGGTGGTCGACGGCAGATTGGCACAACCCGCTATCAATGCCAGCAGCAGCAATCGGTGCTTCGGGATCATCATTCGTTCCCCTCGGTTGCCGGCACCGTGCTGATCCGGTCGAGCGTCTCGCGCGCGTGACCCACCCACCGCGACATCTCGGCGTCGCGTGGTGGCCTGGCGAGGAACGCCCGCAGGTGCTCGGCGGCGCGCTCGTTGTCACCGCGCCGCAGCAGCAGGAACGCCACGCCGTAGTGTGCGCCCACCAGGTCGGGGTCCAGCTCGAGGGCCCGGCGGTAGTGCCGGATGGCCTCCTCGATGCGCCCGGTCTTGGAAAGGGCGATCGCGATGTACTGGAGGACCTTGACGTTGTGGGGCTGGTCACGAAGGGCGAGCTGGTAGGATGTAACCGCCCCCTCGAAGTCGCCCTGGCGCTCGAGCGCCAGGCCTTCGTTGAGGTAGTCGAGTCGCCTTGGGGTTAGCGTCTCATCGTCTCCGGTGAGGATCCGCTTCCACCAGCTCATATCCGGGCACCTCGGGACAGTCGCAGCATTGCCCCTAAGTTAGGCCCGCGGCTGGGGGGCGGGCAACGCGCACCGCCGCCACGGTGTACCTTCAAGCAGGATTCTGCCAGCCCTGCTCCCGGGAGACTGTGTGCCGAGACCTCGACCTACCCCAAGTCGCGACATCCTCGAGATCGACTGGCCCTTCTTCGGCGAGTTGTGCCGGGCACTGGCCCTGCACGTCTCGCGGGGATACGACCCCGAGGTGGTGGTGGGGGTGGCCAAGGCCGGGGTGATCCCGGCGGCGATCATCGCCTCGATCCTGCAACGTGAGTTCGCCTCCATAGTCATCGCCCGGCCGGAACCGGGCGAGGCCCCACTACTTGTTGCCGGCCCACCCGACATAGTGCAGGGTCGCCGGGTGCTGCTGGTGGACGAAACCTGCGACACCGGCGATACGCTCAAGCTGGCGATCCACGAGTTGCAGCAGGTGGGTCCCAGCGCGATTCGGACCGCGGTGTCGTTCCGGACCGGCCCGTATCAACCCGACTTCCACGCCTTCGAAACGGAGAAGGCGATCATCCTGCCCTGGGATCGTGAGGTGGTCGAGAACGGTGAGCTGGTGATGCGGCCCGACTTGCGCGACCTGGTTGGTGGCTGATTCAGTCGGTATGTGCGGCGGCGAAGTTGTCACGCCAGTCGCCACCTGCCACCATCAGGTCCCAGGTTGCCGACATCGTCGCTGGTGACCCCGCCAGGAAAGCACAGCGTGACTTGCCCATCGAGCGACACTCCACTTCAAGCACCGCGATCGGGGCACCAGCCAGCCCGCTCAGGAATGCTGCCAGTGCGCCGGCCGTGAAGTGACAGGCCGGCTGTGCCGACGAATCGGTCCCGGACTCCGACCAATCCTCCGCCTCCAGCAACATCGCATCATCGCCCAGTGCGGAGATTGTCGGGTCGCCCCAGCCGAACTCGCGAGCGGCTTCGGCCAGCAGTGGACCGAACCAGCGCTGATCGAGTCGGTCGGCGTCGTCCAGGCCGGTGCGCTCACGGATGCGCTCGGGCCAGGCCCTGACCAGCGCCTCGCCGGTGGCGAAGCCGGCATCGTGCAGCAGCGATGCGGCCAGCGCAGGGTCGTGGGCTTCGAGTTTCCGGCGGAGGCGGCGGAGCGATTCCGGGGCAATGCAGAGGAATGACATCGGTAGCCGAAGCTACGCCTCGGACCCGACCCGCCGCAAGAGCTCGGCTTCGTCGATCACCTCGATGCCCAGTTCCGACGCCCTGGCAAGCTTGTCGCCGGCTTCGGCCCCTGCCACCACGGTGTCGGTCTTCTTCGACACCGACGACTTTACGGTGCCGCCAGCGGCCTCGATCAGTTCGGTGGCCCGGCCTCGCTTGAGGGTGGGCAGCGTGCCGGTGAGCACGTAGACCTTGCCGGCCAGGGGTTGCGCGCCGACTGCCTTGGCGCCATCGCCCTCGGTTTGCGCCACGCCGAGCTGTTCGAGTCGGTCGAGCAGCTTGGCATTGTGCGCGCTCGCGAAGAAGTCCGTCACCGAGTTGGCGATTACCGGTCCGATGCCGTCGAGCGAGTTGATGTCCTCGACACTGGCACTGCGGAGGGCGGCCATCGAGCCGAATTTGCGCGCCAGCAACTTGGCCACAGTTGCACCGACGTGCCTGATGCCGAGGCCGCCCAGCAGCGAGCGCAGCGGGCGGGCGCGCGATGCGTCGATGGCATCGATCAGTGCCTGCGCCGATTGCGATGCAAAGCCGTCCAGCTCGATCAACTGCTCGCTGGTGAGGCCATAGAAGTCGGCGACGTCGGCGACCAGTCCGGCGTCGAGCAACTGGCGGATCCGCTCGGGTCCCAGGCCCTGGATGTCCATCGCGCCACGGCTGGCAAAGTGCACCAGCGATTCGTAGTTGCGACCGGGACAGGCGGCATTGGGACAATAGCGATTGACCTCCCCATCGGGCTTCACCAACTCGGTGTTGCAATAGGGACAGTGCGACGGTGGCTGCCATACCTGTTCGTCACCGTTGCGCTTGTCGCGGAGCGGGCCCAGCACCTTGGGAATCACGTCGCCGGAACGGATCACCTCGACCGTGTCGCCGATCCGCACGTCACGACTGCTGACGATCTCCTCGTTGTGGAGCGTGGCGCGTGACACCGTGACACCACCGATTCGCACCGGCTCCAGGATCGCCGTGGGTGCCAGTGCGCCGGTCCGGCCGATGTTGACCTCGATGTCCAGCAGTTTCGTGAAGCCCGACTCTGCGGGATACTTGCGTGCGATCGCCCAGCGCGGTGCACGGCCGCCAACCGTGCCGAGTTCTTCCTGCAGCCGGAGGTCGTCCACCTTGATCACCAGGCCGTCCGCGTCGTAGTCGAGATTGCGAATCCGCTCGGCCCATTCGTCGGCCAGAATGATCACATCATCGATCGAGTCGTGGCTGCCATACGACGGGTCGACCCGGAATCCCCATTCCTCGAGCAACTGCAACTCACCGCTATGAGTGGTTGCGGGCAGCCTGCCCTCGACCACTACGATCTGGTATGCAAAGAACTGCAACCTGCGACGGCGCGCCTCGGCGGAGTCGAGCGCCCGCAGTGCGCCGGCCGCGGCGTTGCGCGGGTTCTGCAGCGGTTCCTGGCCGGCCAGTTCGCGAGCAGCGTTTACTCGCGCGAAGCTCCGGCGCGGGATGTACACCTCGCCCCGCACCTCGATCAGGGCGGGGAAGTCGCTGCCGGTGAGCTTGAGCGGGATGTCGTTGATCGCTCGCACATTGCCGGTGATTTCCTCGCCTTCGATGCCGTTGCCGCGGGTGATGCCGCGCTCGAGGATGCCGCCGCGATAGGTTAGCGACAGCGCAGCGCCGTCGATCTTGACCTCGACGGTGAGCCGTGCCGTCGCGGCGCGGGCATCCACCTTGACCATCCGTTCGTGCCAGGCGCGAAGTTCATCCGCGTTGAAGGCGTTGTCGAGCGACAGCATCGGCACCGCGTGCCGCGCCTTGGGCAGGTGCGTGGCTGGTGCCGCGCCCACCCTGAGCGTGGGCGAGTCGGGGGTGCGCAGTTCCGGGTGGTCGGCCTCGAGCTGCTGCAGGGCCCGGAACAGGCGATCGTACTCCTCGTCGCTGATCTCGGGCGCGTCCTGCTCGTAATAGGCGCGATTGGCGCGCTCGATCTGCTGGCGAAGCCGGGCGGCCTCGGCGTAGCTTTCGGACTGAGACATCGGTTCCCTTCCACGGAGCAGGCACTCGCCGAGGTCTAATGGTCGTTCCGCGCCTGATCGAACGCAAGCGGGATGGTGGCACACTCACCGCAGATGAGTGGGCGGCGCTGGTCACGGGCTACACCGCCGGCGAGGTGCCCGACTACCAGATGTCGGCGTTGCTGATGGCGGTGGTGTTCCGCGGCCTGGTGCCCCACGAGCTTGCCGCGCTCACCGATGCGATGCTGCGCTCCGGTTCCTGCCTGCCGCGACACGGCGGTGGGCCCCCGCGGATCGACAAGCACTCCACCGGTGGCGTGGGCGACAAGACGTCGCTGATCCTGGCACCGCTGCTGGCGGCCTGTGGTGTCCACGTCCCGATGATGTCGGGCCGTGGCCTGGGCCACACCGGCGGCACGCTCGACAAGCTCGAGGCGATTCCAGGCTTCACCACCCGGATGCCGTTGGACCGGGCGGCTCGCCAGCTAGATGCCATTGGGGTGGTGATGTTCGGCCAGAGCGACGAGATCGCTCCCGCCGATCGCAAGCTGTACGCACTCAGGGATGTGACCGGCACGGTGGAATCGATTCCACTGATCACCGCGAGCATAGTGTCCAAGAAACTGGCCGAACAACTCGACGGGTTGGTGCTGGACGTGAAGGTGGGCAGCGGTGCGTTCATCGGGGATATGGACGGAGCCCGCGATCTGGCTCGCACGATGATCGATGTCGGCACCGCTTCGGACTGCGCCACGGTCGCCCTGCTCACCGCTATGGACCGCCCGCTCGGCCGCACCGCCGGCAACGCGATCGAGGTGCGCGAGGCCATCGAGGTGTTGCGCGGCGGCGGCGAGGCTGATCTGCTGGAGGTGACGCTGGCGCTCGGCGCGGAGATGTTGACGATGGCCGGACAGGCCGGGACGACCGAGGCAGCCACCGAGCGGCTCCGCTCGATGCTGGCATCGGGTGAGGCACTGGAGCGTTTCAGGGCAATTGTCGAGTGGCAGGGTGGTGACCCGCGAGTGGTTGACGATCCATCGCTATTGCCGCAGGCGCCGGTGCTGCGCGACGTGCGGAGCGAGCAGTCCGGACCGCTGCCACCGCTGCCACCCCGCGAACTGGGTACCTTGATCGTGGCGATGGGCGGTGGTCGACGCTTGGCCAGCGACACCATTGATCCCGCGGTGGGGCTCGAGATCCTGCCGTGCGTCGGTGATCAGGTGAACGGGGGTGACGTCGTGGCGCGGATCCACGCGCGCACCGAGGCCCAGGCCGACGATGCCGAGTCAGTTCTCGACGCGACATTGGAAGCCGCTTGGCGGCGCGAGGAGGAACCGCTGCCGCTGATCATCGCGCGGCTCACTTCAGATGACACATCCACGGGAGGCAGTCAATGGCCGGATCGCTGATCGGGGCCGCAGTCCTGATAGCTGCACTGATGTGGTTGATGGGATTCGGACGAGGCAGGCCGGCGCCGGCTCCCGAGGACGACGTGTCGACTCCGATGGACAAGGACGAACTGGCCATCGCCGAAGCGGAACTGGCAGAAGATTCTGCCGCTCGCCCGATCAACGAGGCACTGGGCGAAGAAGGCGACGACGATGACTGGGGTCCGGGCACGTCCCGGAGCGGGTTGCCGGGGATACTTTGAAAGCGAGAGGGCGAGAAGGCGAAAAGCGAGAAGGCGAGATGACACCAGTGTTGCCCAGGCAACCCAGGACCCAGACACTCATTGCGACGCTCGCGGTAGTCTCCCTGATGTGGTCCGTGGCAGCTTGCGGAGACCGCACACCCGAGACGACCGAACCACCGCCACCCATCACTGCCACGATGCCGCAACTGGTCGAGCGATATGTGTCGACCGATCCGGACCTGAGCCCGCCGACTCTCGGCGGGCAACTTGTGGTCGGTCCGGACGGCGCGGTCCTGATGTTTGCCAATCATCCTTCCGGCAATCAGATGCTGGTGGTGGATTCATCGGGCAAGGAACTGTACCGATTCGGCAAGACAGGCTCGGGCCCAGGGGAACTCCAGGTGCCTCGACCGCTGAAAGTGGACAGTCACGGTGCCACGGTGATGGAGATGACAAAGATTGGGCTCGACTGATACGCTGCTGGCATCGGTGAAGCAGGCTCTCGAGGATGAAGACTTCCAGCCCAGCTTCGGGGTGTGGAGGAACGGGTTCCTGGTCGGCGATGCTGCGAGCTACCGGCTTGGGCTGTACGACTGGACCGGCAAGTTGGCGCGTGTCATCAGCAGGAACGTCGACCGGTCTGCCCTCACGAGCGCGCAGGCCGAGGCGGCGTTCACATCGTGGCAGGAATCACCGCCAGGGCGGCGTGCGACGCCGAGTGCACTCGAAGCCAAGCGCGCCGAGCTTCTGGAATCCAGGCATCCGCATTTTACGACCTTCCTGCCGGCCGCGATCGACGGCTCTGGCAGGTTCTGGATTTTCGGCCCGGCGGGTGACTCGGTCTATGCCGACGCATTCGCCGACACGGAGTTCCTTGGCAGGGCAACCGTGGCCTGTCCGGGCTTTCGCGGCCGGAGCGAAGCCTGGTCGGTGGCTGGAAGCTGGGTCGCAATGGCCTGCGCGCCCACCGACACCGCGTACGTGGGGAATGCCGTGCTGAAGCTGTTCAAGATCGTGGAGCAGTAGTGAAGGGAGAAGGGAGAAGGGAGAAGGGAGAAGGGAGAAGGGAGAAGGGAGAAGGGAGAGGGGATGCAGGCAATTCTCCCTTTTCCCTTCTCCCCTCTCCCTTTTTCAGACGTCCAGCACGCTCACGTACTTGGCGTTCTCCTCGATGAACTGGCGGCGCGGTTCGACGTTGTCGCCCATCAGTTCGTCGAACAGCTTGCTGGCCTCTACGGCGTCTTCCAGCGTGACGCGCAGGATGGTGCGGGTCTCGGGGTCCATCGTGGTTCGCCAGAGCTGGTCCGGGTTCATCTCGCCGAGGCCCTTGTATCGCTGCAATGAGACATTGCCGCGGCCGCTGCCCTCCGAGAGCCGCTTGGTGAACTCGACGCGCTCGTCCTCGTCGTAGGCGTAGTACTCCTCCTTGCCCTTGGCGACCCGGTAGAGCGGCGGCTGCGCGATATAGATGTAACCGGCCTCGATCAGCTCGGGCATTTGCCGGAAGAAGAAAGTCAGCAGCAGGGTCCTGATGTGGGCGCCGTCGACGTCGGCGTCGGTCATCAGGATGATCTTGTGGTAGCGGGCATCCTCGATCTTGAAGTCGTCGCGCACGCCGGTGCCGATCGCGGTGATGATGGCGCGGATCTCCTCGTTGCCGAGGATCCGGTCGATGCGGGCCCGCTCGACGTTGAGGATCTTGCCGCGGAGCGGCAGGATCGCCTGGAAGTTCCGGTTGCGGCCCTGCTTGGCGGATCCGCCTGCCGAGTCGCCCTCGACCAGGTAGAGTTCCGACAGCGCGGGGTCGTCGATGGAGCAGTCGGCCAGCTTGCCCGGGAGCACGGCGTTCTCCAGACCCGACTTCTTGCGCACCAGTTCGCGCGCCTTGCGGGCGGCTTCACGGGCGCGTGCCGCGCTCACGGCCTTCTCGATGATCGCCCGGCCAACGGCGGGGTTCTCGTCGAGGAATTGGCCTAGGTGTTCGTTGACCACCGCACGGACGATGCCCTCGACCTCGCCGTTGCCGAGCTTGGTCTTGGTCTGCCCCTCGAACTGCGGCTCGCGCACCTTGACGTGCAGCACGGCGGTGAGGCCCTCGCGGACGTCGTCGCCGCTCAGCGTGAAGTCGGCCTTCTTGAGCGCGTTGGACTTCTTGGCGACGTCGTTGATGGTGCGGGTGAGCGCCGAGCGGAAGCCGGTGAGGTGGGTGCCGCCCTCGTGGGTGTTGATGTTGTTGACGAAGGTGAAGGTGTTCTCGTTGTAGCCGTCCTCGTATTGCAGCGCCACGTCAACGTCCACATCGTCGCGGCTGGCGGTGAAGTGCACCGGCTTGGGGTGCAGCGGCTTCTTGCTGCGATTGAGCCACGACACGAACTCGACCAGGCCGCCCTTGTAGTAGAACGTCTCGGTGCGGGGCGACTCTGGTCGCTCGTCATTGAGCGTGATGGAGATGCCGCCATTGAGGAACGCGAGCTGCCGCAGCCGCTCAGCCAGCGTGGCGTAGCTGAACTCGAGTACGGTGAAGATCTGCGGGTCGGGCTTGAAGCTGATCGTGGTGCCGGTGTCGGCAGCCATGCCGATCACGGACAGCTTCTGGGTGGTGTGCCCCCGGACGAAGCTCATCTGGTGCCGGGCGCCGTCGCGGTCGACCGTGGCGGTGAGCTTCTCGGAGAGGGCATTGACCACCGACACGCCGACGCCGTGCAGTCCGCCCGAGACCTTGTAGGAGTTCTTGTCGAACTTGCCGCCGGCGTGCAGCACGGTGAGCGCCAGCTCTACACCCGGCAGCCCCTCGGTCGGGTGCACATCGACCGGGATACCGCGGCCATTGTCGGCCACGGTGATCGAGTTGTCGCGATGGATGGTGACATCGATCCGGTCACAGAATCCGGCCAGGGCCTCGTCGATCGAGTTGTCGACCACCTCGTAGACCAGGTGATGCAGTCCGTTCTCGCCGGTCGAGCCGATGTACATCCCGGGACGCTTGCGGACCGCCTCCAGTCCCTTGAGTACCGTGATGGACTGGGCGCCATACTCGCCGTTGGCCGCCTGCTTTTGCTTGCTCATCTGCCCTCGCGTGCGTGAAATTTCACGGCTGAT
This sequence comes from uncultured bacterium, assembly GCA_965651205.1. Taxonomy (GTDB): domain Bacteria; phylum Gemmatimonadota; class Gemmatimonadetes; order Gemmatimonadales; family GWC2-71-9; genus Palsa-1233. Next base: position 18,339 of record CBFGRM010000002.1, on the reverse strand, counting down.
CCAGCGGACCAACCATCCATCTTACCTGCCTCACTCGCCCCTTGTTGGAGCCGTTGACACGGGTGAGGATCCGCGGTGTCATCAGTCCCAGCTCGGTGGCCCAGCCCGGTGTGGCGACCCGCACCAGCAGGGTGCCGTCGGGGGTCACCGCCAGCGCGCGGGTCACGGTGGCGATCTGGGGCCCGACCGCCTCCGGCCAGGCCTCCACCACGCTGGCGAGGTCGAGTCGCCGGCGCAGTCCGCTCTTGTCCTTCCACGACTCGATCGCATCGCGGACCGGACTGGGCCTGGAGGTCACTCCGGCCGGATCGCGCCTTCGCTCACGTGCCAACGCGCTGCCTCCAATCGATCCGGTACATCTGCTGCTCGCGGCGCAGTGACCACCAGTTGCGAGCCGCTTGCCATAAGTCTGGTCGCCAGCAGGTCCTGCCTGGTCGCATCGAGTTCCGCGAACACATCGTCGACCAGCAGCGCCGGATTGGTTCCTCGTCGCGACGATATGGTGTCGTGCTCGAGCAACCTCAACGCGATCGCCGCGCTGCGCTGCTGTCCGGTGGAGCCGAACTGCCTGAGCGAGCGCCCCGCCAGCGTGAGGACCAGGTCGTCGCGGTGCGGCCCGACGTGAGTCTGTCCTCGCTCCACGTCACGTGCGATCGAGCGTTCCAGCAGTTCCGGCCAGCGCGACTCGTCGACCAGTGTCGTGTCACCCCGGTAACGGATTCCGACGTCGAGCGGTTCTCCCGATCGCGCCAGTTCATCTCGCCACGTTGTCCCGGCGCGTTCCAGCCAGTCCAGTCGAGCCGCAACCACTGTCGCACCACTTCGCATCAGCGGGACATTGAACGCCGATGCGGTTGTCCGGTCGCCCCGCCGCAGCGCCGCATTCCTCTGGGCCACCGCGGCACGGTAGCGCAGCAGTGCCTCAAGATAAGGTGCCGAGCCCAGGGAGAGCATCCGGTCCAACCAGCGACGGCGGGTGGCGGCACCATCCTGGACCAGGGCCAGGTCGGTGGGCAGGAATGCCACCGCCAGCCACTCGCCCAGCGCGTCGGTGATCCGGTCGCGTTCGATGCCGTCGACGGTCACCCGCTTGCGTGCCGTGGTGGCTTCCCACGTGGTCCCGATGGTGACCTGATCGTCGCGGGCTATGGCCACGTGGAAGCCGATGCCGCCGAAGCGGGCCACATCGCGATCGCGACTGCCCCTCAGCGACCGGAACAGCACCGGGTAGGCCAGCGCCTCCAGCAGGTTGGTCTTGCCGTGACCGTTGGGTCCCAGCACCACCACGCCGCCGGGCGGCAGTTCGAGGGTGGTGTCGGCGAGATTGCGGAAGCCGCGCACCGCCAGGGACGCGGCCCGCATCGTCGTCAGCGGCCGGTGAACTTGGCCGGTCGCTTGGCCAGGAACGCGGCGGTTCCCTCCTGCTTGTCTTCGCTGGCGCAGGCTGCGCCAAATGCCTCGGCCTCCAGTTCCATCGCGCGATCCATCGGTGAGTCGAGCGACCGGTCGATCTGGTCGAGGCAGATTGCCACCGCCAGTGGTCCCATCTCGAGGATGCTCGTGGCGACTGCTCGCGCCTCATCGAGCAGTGACTCGGCGGGGACCACCCGATTGACGAGGCCGATTCGTGCTGCCTCATCCGCGTCGACCATCCGGGCGGTGAGCAGCAATTCGGTGGCGATGCCCCTGCCCACCAGCCGCGGCAGCCGCACAGTGCCGCCGTAGCCCGGGATCAGGCCGAGGCGCACCTCCGGCTGGCCGAACCTGGCGTTGGGGGAGGCGACGCGGATATGGCAGGCCATTGCCAGCTCGCAACCACCCCCCAGGGCAAAGCCGTTGACCGCGGCGATCACCGGCTTGTGGAGCTTCTCGATCGAACGGAACACCGCCTGGCCGCGCTCGGCGAGCTTGCGACCCTCGCCGCCATCTACCTCGGCAAGTTCGGCGATGTCGGCGCCTGCCACGAACGCCTTGGGGCCACTGCCGGTGATGATCAGGGCGCGGACGGCCTTGTCGCGTTCGACCTCGCCGGCCAAGCGGCCGAGGTCGGCGATGACCTGGGCGTTGAGGGCGTTCAACTTGTCGGGACGGTTTATCGTCGCAGTGGCGATCCCGTCGGCGTCGACGGCGTAGAGGAGCGTGGAGTAGGTCATTGGTTGAATATATGTAGAGGTGAGGCGCTCCGAGCTCGCGGGGCCGGGAGCTCGCGGGGCCGTGGAGCTCGCGGGGCCGTAGAGCTCGCGGGGCCGTAGAGCTCGCGGGTAAACCCGCGGCTCGGCCGCCGACTGAAGTCGGCGGTGTCGGTAAACCGACGGGAACGGTGAGAGGGCCCCGTCGCTTCAGCCGTGAGCAAACCGACGGGAACGGTGAGAGGGCCCCGTCGCTTCAGCGACACGGGGCCGGGAGCTCGCGGGGTCGTAGAGCTCGCGGGGCCGTGGAGCTCGCGGGGCCGTAGAGCTCGCGGGTAAACCCGCGGCTCGGCCGCCGACTGAAGTCGGCGGTGTCGGTAAACCGACGGGAACGGTGAGAGGGCCCCGTCGCTTCAGCCGTGAGCAAACCGACGGGAACGGTGAGAGGGCCCCGTCGCTTCAGCGACACGGGGCCGCCAGGCCCCGCCGAGCCGCGGCTTCAGCCGTGAGCAAATCGACGGGAATTGTGAGAGGGGCCCCGTCTCTTCAGCCGTGAGCAAATCGGCGGGAATCGTGAGAGGCACCCCGTCGCTTCAGCGACACGGGGCCCTGCGGTACATTCTCCTGATGCCCCACATCCTCGCCCTCGATCAGGGCACGACCGGCTCGACCGCACTGCTCATAGGTGGTGACGGCCGGGTGCTGGCGCGCGGTTATCGCGAGGTGCCGCAGCACTTCCCGGCCTCGGGCCAGGTCGAGCACGATCCCGCCGACCTGTTCGACACGTTGATCGCCGCTGGTCGCGAGGCCGTTGAACGTTCCGGTGCAATTCCCGATGCCATCGGCATCACCAACCAGCGCGAGACGCTGGTGCTCTGGGATCGCAACACCCTGGCTCCGATCGGTCGGGCGATCGTCTGGCAGGACCGCCGTACCGCGCAGCGATGCGACGAGCTGCGCTCAGCCGGTCACGAACCGATGATCCGCGAGCGCACCGGACTGGTGATCGATCCGTACTTCTCCGCCACCAAGCTGGAGTGGCTGCTTCGCGACGAAGCGATCCGCCACGGTGCGGAGCAGGGCGACATCGTCGCGGGCACGGTCGAGTCGTGGGTCGTGACCCGGCTTTCTGGCGGCACTCACGTGACCGACCGCACCAACTCGTCGCGTACGATGCTGGCCAACATCGCCACCGGCGACTGGGACCCGGAACTCCTGGCGTTCTTCGACGTGCCTGCCGCAATGCTTCCCGAGGTGGTCGGCTGCACCGGCGATATCGCCACCGCGTCAGCGGAGTGGTTCGGGTGTGAGTTGCCGATCAGCGGCCTGGCCGGCGACCAGCAGGCGGCACTGTTCGGGCAGGGTTGCGTCGAACCGGGACAGGCGAAGATCACATTCGGCACCGGTTCGTTCCTGCTCCGCTTTGCCGGCACCGATGCGCCTCCGGCGCTGCGCGATGGCATCCTGTCGACGATTGCCGCTGCTCACGACGGCGGCACCGGCTGGGCACTCGAAGGCAGCAACTTCATCGCCGGCGCTGCAGTCCAGTGGTTGCGTGACGGACTCGAGATCATCGACGACGCCAGGGAGACCGGTGCCATCGCCGCATCGGTGTCCGACACCGCCGGGGTCACCTTCGTGCCGGCGTTCACCGGACTCGGCGCTCCGCACTGGGCTCCCGGTGCGCGAGGCACCATCACAGGCCTGTCGCGCGGGACCACCAGGGCGCACCTGGTACGGGCCACGTTGGAGGCGATTGCGCACGGCACCGCCGACCTCATCGGTGCGATGAATGGCGTTGACGAATTGCGCGTCGATGGCGGTGCCTCCTCGAACGACTGGATGATGCAGTTCCAGGCAGACCTGCTCGGCGTCCCTGTGGTGCGACCGGCGGCGGTGGACCTGACCGGATACGGTGCCGCCCGGCTGGCCGCGATCGGCATCGGTACCGCGCTGCCACCGGCCGCCGATCTGGGCGAGATGACCCGCTTCGAGCCGGCCAGGGACGTTGCGTGGCGAAGCGCAGAGCGTGCCCGCTGGCAGCGCGGGATCGCGGCAGCGCTGGCCGCGGCGGGCGGCGAACGGTGAACCGCGGTGAGGACGGACAACCCGTCCTGACCACCGCGAGGCCCGACCGTCCGCCTGCCGACGACCACTCCGCTATATTTGCAGCCTGAGGAGGAGTCCGGCAGATGAAGCCCAGTACCAAGTTCGCCCTCGGCGCCGCCGTCATCATCGGCACTGTCACTTTGTTGATGGTCGAGGGAGTCAAGCAGACCGGCACCTATTTCCTGACCCCTAGTCAACTGGTCGAGCGCACCGAGGCAGATCCGGGATTTCACGACGTCGGCCTCAAGGTCAGCGCCAAGGTCGTCAAGGGCAGCATCGCCCGCAACGACGCCGAGCAGCAGGTCGACTTCACCATCACGGACGGATCGCACTCGTTCCCGGTGCGCTACGTCGGGCTGGTTCCCGACACCTTCACCGACGAGAATGACATCGACGTGGTGGTCGAGGGCAAGTTCGGCCGCGACGGCGTGTTCCACGCCACCGACGTGATCGCCAAGTGCGGCTCGCGATACGAGGCCGCGTGGGACGAGCCGGCCAAGTCGGCCTGATCAGCGCGTGACCCTTCTCGGCCAGTTCGCGCTGTGGGCCGCGCTCCTGATCGGGGTCTGGAGCGCCGGGTTGGCCTTCCTGGTCCGTTGGCAGGACCGCCCCGATGTGGCACTCGCAATCCGTCGGGGAGCGCTGGCGGTGTGCGTGGCGCTGCTGGTCGCGGCGGTCGCGCTCTGGAAGGGCATCTTCGCCCACGACTTCAACATCGAATACGTGGCGTCGTACACGTCGCGCAACCTGCCCGAGTACTACCTGGTCTCCGCGTTCTGGGCGGGCCAGAAGGGTTCGCTGCTGTTCTGGGCCGTGGTGCTCAGCATCTTCGGCGCCCTGGCGCAGTTGCTCACCTCGCAGCGATTCAAGGATCTGATGCCGTACGTGGCGGGGGTGACCAACCTCGTCGCCGCGTTCTTCGTGATGGTGATGCTGTTCGGCGAGGGCGCCAATCCGTTCGAGCGGCTGGCGTTCACACCACCCGATGGTCGTGGGCTCAATCCGCAATTGCAGAACCCCGGAATGATCGCCCACCCGCCGATGCTGTACCTCGGCTACATCTCGCTCACGATTCCGTTCGCGTTTGCCATTGCCGCACTGCTGGCACGCCGGCTCGATGCCGGCTGGATCATCGCGATGCGCAAGTGGGCGCTGACCTCCTGGCTGTTCCTGTCGGTGGGGATCACCATCGGGATGTGGTGGGCCTACCTGGAACTGGGCTGGGGCGGCGTGTGGGCGTGGGACCCGGTTGAAAACGCCTCACTGCTGCCGTGGCTCACGCTCACTGCGTTCCTGCACTCGGTGATGATCCAGGAAAAGCGCGGGATGCTCAAGCGCTGGAACCTCACGCTGATACTGGGCACCTTCCTGCTCAGCATCTTCGGCACCTTCATCACCCGCAGTGGTGTGATCGCATCAGTACACTCGTTCACCCAGTCGAGCGTGGGCTACTTCTTCCTCGGCTTCCTGCTGGTGGCGGGAATCAGTTCCTTCACGCTGCTCTGGACGCGGTGGCCGGCGCTCGAACCGGAGGCACATCTCGAGGCTGTGGCGTCGCGCGAGACCGCATTCCTGTTCAACAACCTTGCGCTGGTGGGCGTGGCGTTCAGCGTGCTGTGGGGAACGCTGTTCCCGATTCTGTCCGAATGGGCCCGCGGCACCAAGATCACCGTCGGGCCACCCTTCTTCAACCGGGTCAACATCCCGCTGGGGCTGTTCCTGCTGTTCCTCACCGGAGTCGGCCCGCTGATCGCCTGGCGCAAGGCATCGGCCCGCAACCTGCGCCGCCAGTTCATCTTCCCGGTGGGCGTAGGTCTGGTGGTGGCGGTGGTGATGCTCGCACTCGGCCTCCGCAACGGCTACGCACTGATTTCGCTGTCACTGGCCGGCTTCGTGCTCGGCACAGTGGTGCAGGAGTTCAACCGCGGCGTGCGCGCCAGGCGGACGATGCACGGCGAGTCATTCCCGATTGCGCTGATGCACCTGGTGAGTCGCAACCGGCGCCGCTACGGCGGCTACATCGTGCACGTCGGCATCGTGCTCTATTTCGTGGCGTTCACCGGTTACGCGTTCAAGGTCTCGCGCGAAGTGGTGATGGTGCCCGGACAGACCGAGACACTGCGCTCGCCCTTCGGTCACGACGTTTCGTTCACTTACCTCGGCGTGTCACAATACGCCCAGCTCAACCGACAGGTGTCGGCCGCCACGTTGCGACTGGCGATTGACGGCGAGACAATCGGTGAAGTGGTGCCCGAAAAGCGTCAGCACGTCAACTCGCTCGGCCAGAAGACATTCGAGCCGAGCACCGAGGTGGGGCTCAGGAGCAGCCTGCGCGAAGACATCTACGTCCTGTTTGCCGGTTCGATCGAGGGCACCGAGCGGGCTCGCTTCTCGCTGATCATCACGCCGCTGGTGGCCTGGTTCTGGATCGGCGGGCTGGTGCTCGTGGCCGGTGGCCTGATGGCAATGTGGCCCGGTGGCCCGGAGATCCGCACTCGCCGCCGGGTGCGTCACGCTGCCGAGCCGCAGGCGGGCTACGCCGCGTCATTGGGTGAGGGAGGCTCGGCGTGAGCATCTCGCGGCGCCAAATGCTGCTGCTTGCGGCTGCGTCCACGCTGCCCGGCACGTTGCGTGGCCAGCAGCCAGCCGTCGATTCGCTCGGCGCAGATCTGCTCCGGGATCCGACCAGGGTCGGTGCGTCGCGTGACACGCTCACCGCGCTGGACAACGACCCGGTGATAATCGCGATTGAGCGGCGACTGCGCTGCACCTGTGGCTGCACGCTCGACATCTACACCTGCCGGACCACCGACTTCACCTGCACCTTCTCTCCGGCGCTGCACAAGGAAGTGATGGCGATGTACTCCGACGGCAAGACGCCCGAGGAGATCATCGAAGTCTTCGTGGCGCGCGAGGGCGAGGCGATCCTGATGGCACCACCTGCCGAGGGGTTCAATCTTGCTGGGTATGTGGTTCCGGGAGCGGTGATGCTCGCGGGAGTGGCGGCATTGCTGGCCTGGGTGACCAGGCGAAGGAATGCCGTTGCAGTTGCAGGTGGCGGAGAGATCGGAGGCAGCGCGTTGCCTGCCGATCAGCAGATCGATCCTGCTGAGCGCGAGCAGCTCAGGCGGGCGCTCGAGTCGGTGGACGACTGATGCTGATCGAGGCGGTGCTCGCGGGCCTGGTCGCCCTGGCGGTGCTCTGGCTGGTGTTGCAGCCAATTGTCAGCCCTCAAGTGGCCGGTGCCGAGGTGCCCGAACCACTCGACGCCGAGGAGACCGCGCGGGGCAGGGCGCTGCTGGCGCTCAAGGAAATCGAGTTTGACCGGGCGACGGCCAAGCTCTCCGACGAGGACTACCAGGCACTCAAGATTCGCTACGAGGCTGCCGCTGTGCAGGTGCTCGCCGGCTGTGCGGTCTGTGGTGCGGCGATGGATCGTGCCGACCGCTTCTGTGCCCGGTGCGGCGCAAAGCGGGAGAACGGGCAGGCGGGACAGCCGGAGGGCCGGGCGTAGCCTCCCCGCCATCCCGCCTTTCCGCACGTTCCCTATTTCAGTTACGCCGTCTCGAAACTTCCGTTGGTGATGTGGCTCGCGGACACGACTTGTCCGCGTGCGACATCATTCACCGGAGAGTGCGAATCTGCTGGAGCAATCGAGCGCAAACGGGCGCAATGGGATGCGGCGGATGGAGTGGGGCAGGCGAATGCCCCGGACCTGCACCCTTGTCTGTGGCGGGGACGGGCGCCATTTCTTCAATGTGGTATCACAGCCAAGCACCGCTGACATCGGATGCCGATACCTTCACAAGGACTCCCTGTCGCGCATTCTTCTTTTGCTCCTTCTGCCTGGTGTGGTGCTTCTGGGTGCCTGTGCCTCGCCTACGGACCCGGGGCGGGCCGACCAATAATTCCCACTCTTGATATGATGACTGATTCAGACGACTGCACTACGCCACGCGGCAATGTCCGGCTCGAGGTCCTCTCCAACAGAAACATCGGTAGCCGCACAGTTCCATTCTCAAATTGTGTCGTAGTGGGGGACCCAGCGCATCCACTCTTCGGAAGCGGAAATCAGGAGTGTTACTGGTCAAGCAACACGCCATTCAAAGGATGGTTCTCGGTTGGGGAAGGGGGGCTTGCTTCGGGAGTCTACGGGCTCATTCTCTTCGACCACTTCGGATTCTGATCGGAGCGTTGAATGCCAAATCTGCTGTACGTTGAACGTGGCGCACTTATTGGTCTCGCTCTCTTCACCGCGATCGTGCTCACGGGTCCCCTTTACGGCCAGCGGATCGAACGGGTGTCGCATCCATCAGATATGAAGATGGCCTCACCGCGCGGCATTGATGCGCTTCGGGAATTCACGCCCGGCGGTCACCACGTCGAAATCGTACGGGCCAAGAACGGGACACACTGGCAGTCGGGGCTCATTGCAGGTGCTGTCCTCGGAGCCCTCGCTGCAAACCTACTGCTGGACCCGGGCGCATCGGGCGGGAAACGCATCGGGGTGACACTTGCCGGGGCCACGCCGCTCGGTGTAATTGGTGCAATGGTCGGCGGGCTCTTTCCCAAGGGTGCCGACAATCACTAGGCAAGCCTCCCTGCAATAGAATATGCAGGCCCTCCTCCCGATTTCTCCATCGCGGGCCGTAGGCGGCGCTGCGGCAGGGTTCGATCGCTTTTGAGATCTCGGGCCGCAGGCGGCCCGCCAGCAGTTCGCCTTCTGGTCGACCACTTCTGTTTCTAGGGGGTTGAGCTTGCGAGTTCCCTCTGTCTGTATCATCTGCCTGGTGGGAATGGCTGTTTCAGCAACTCCGCTCGGTGCCCAGTACGCCGATGGCCTGCGTATCGGATTTGCCCACCAGCAGATGGAATCAGCCGTGCCGGTATTGAGTAGCCAGCCGCTCCGTCTGCCGGACAAGTATCCGGCGACTCACTGGAAGACCGGGGCACTTGTAACCACCATCCCGGCCATCCTTGCCTTCAATCTGCTCTATGGCGATGAGGATGATGCAACCATCTTCGGTCGCATCATCGGTACCGGGATAGTGGGTGTCGTGTTCGCTGTGCCAGGCGCGGTCATCGGGGGGCTCTTCCCCAAGGGCACCGACAGAGGGAGTGGCCAGGACTGATCGCCAGGGCTCCTGCTGCGGCACCAGGCGATAGCAGCGATCGGTGGCGGCAACCAGTGAGGCCACCGACCGCTGCCATCTCGCCTAACGGCGGTACATCGTCTCGAAGCTGCCGTTGGTCACCGCGCCGTCTCCCTTGAGGATGAAGTTGGCGGTGCCCGGCGCCCAGCCGGCGATTGACGCCTCGATGCCGAGACCGATCAGGTCGTCGGTGCCGGCAATGAAGTTGCGCATCGCCTCGGCCAACCCGAAAGCCGCCAGCGCCGAACGAGTTCCCTTGAACCACGCCGGGTCGGTCTTGACCCCAGTGTAGCTCTTGTACATCGCGTCGATCATCTTGGTGAGGTCGGCCAGGAAGGCACCGTCGCTCACCGGCACGCAGGGCTTGTCGTCGTCCTCCCACGCCACGATCCGGATTATGCCCTCGGCGCTACGGGCGATGTAGCTCTTGATGTCTGCCTCGGTGAACAACGCCGCACTGCCCCGCCACGATGTGTTGTCGGCGTTCCACTGGTAGGCGCGACCGGCACGCTCACCGGTGCAGGCGAGCTGCTCGGGCTTCTTGTTGACCTCGCCGTAGATGTGGAACTCGAATTCGGGCGCGCCCTTGAGCCAGCTCTCGAAGTCGTGATCGAAGTCGGCCGCCACCAGATACAGGCCAGGCGGGGTGGCGCTGTAGCCACCACCGCCGCCGCTACCCGCGTCACAGTTTTCGTAGCACAGAGCGAAGGTCGGGCTTGGCGCGTCGAAGTCGTGCTCCTGCGGCACCAGTGCGATGACCGGCACAGCAGGTGGTGCGGAGGCCGAGAGCAGTGAACGTTCGCCGGCGGCGTTGAAGGCGACTGGCTGTTCGCCGTCGCGCTCGATGGTCGCCACCAGGAACTCGGCGTCGCCCTGCCAGGCGGCGCGGTGAGCGGGCACCGGCAGGTACACCTCGAGGTCACGAGCGGCATCGAGGTCGCCCAGCAGCTCGGCGATCGAGGAACTGCCGTTGGTGGCCAGGCGGGCGAGCAGGCGGTTGCCGTCGGCGCGGGCCAGCGCCTGGAACTGCAGCTTGCCCTCGGGGGCGTCGGACGCCGCGAAGCGACGTGCGAACTCGGTGCGGAGCGCGGGGTCGGCCAGCGCCACGGCGAGACGCTGGGCGAGTCGCTCGCGGGCATTGCGACTGCTGCTGGCGACCGGTGCGGCGGCCGCGTCGGGCGGCGGCGTGAGGGTGATCGGCTCGCGGTCGCTGCAGGCGACCACTGCCAGCACCGCGAGGAGCGGTGCGAGGGAACGTCGGGACATCGGAACCTCCGGGGGTGATGTGACTCGCGGACACGACTTGCCCGCGTGCGACATCATTTGCCGGAGAGTGCGAATCTGCTGGAGCAATCGAGCGCGAACAGGTGCCGAGGGATGCGGTGGGTGGAGTGGGGAGACGAATGCCCCGGACTCGCACCATTACGTGTGGTTGGGGGCAGGCGCCATATTCTCAATGTGGCATCACAGCCAAGCACCGCTGCCACCGGATGCCGTGGTGGACGGCAGGAATGCTATTGGACCACACGAGCCTTTCGTGGCTGGTTCCCGTCGGCTGCGGGTGGGGGCAGTGCATCGAGTTACAGCGGAATTCTCACCGATCACTTCTGGTTTTAGGGGGTTGCACTTGCGAGTTCCCTCGGCCTGCATCGTGTGCCTGGTGGGACTGGCTGTTTCAGGCACTCCGCTAGGTGCCCAGCGGATTGAACAGACTCGTGCAGGGTTCAGCGTGCATTCCCCAGCGGGGTTGCGGAATTCGGTGCTGGTCTCGCCGGCAGACTTCAAGACTACTCACTGGAAAGAGGTCGGCGTGGTGACGGCAATCGCTGGAGTGATCGCGCTCAACGCGTGGGCACCGCGCAAGCCGTCGCTACCGGTGAGGGTGTTGGCGTCGATTCCGGCGGCAGGGTTCTTCTTCCTGCCCGGCGCCTTGATCGGATCGCTGTTTCCCAAGGGGTCCGACAGACCGGAGGATCAGGAGTAGTCTGCGAGCCCTTCTCCCTTCTCCCTTCTCCCCTTCTCCCCTTCTCCCTTCTCCCTTCTCCCCTTCTCCCTTCTCCCTTCTCCCCTTCTAGGCCTCCAGCCGTTCCAGCGTCCTCGCCGCTCGTCGCATCGGGATCACGCCGGCCGCCAGCATCAGCGCCGCTGCGGTGACGTATGCCAGCAGGCCACCCACGCTGATCGCGGGTTGCTCATCGGCGCGCACCTGTTGCAGGTATTCCACCACCGGCACAGCCTCGAGCACGATGACTGCGCCCAGCAACGCGATCGACAGCAGCATAAAGACCAGGCCTCCGAACGAGGTCGGAATCTGTGCCGCGTTCTCGGTGTCGTACTGCGGATAGAGGGTGCCGATGCCCAGCGCCAATCCGCTCACCGCCAGCGTGAAGCCGACCACCGTGACGATGCTCACCACCATCATATAAGGTGATGCGCGCAGGATGGTGTTGGTGGTGACCGTGAGAATCAGCGCCAGCACCAGCAGCGGTGTCACGCCCACCACCAACTTGCTGCGGAGCATCGCCTTGGGGTCAAGCGGTGAACTCCGCAGCAACCAGAGCGTGCGTCCTTCGAGCGACACGCTGGGGAAGATGAACCGCGCCGCCACCGCAGCGATCACGAATCCTGCCAGCCCCTGGTTCAGGAACACGATCAGTGTCACCAGGAACACCGGCACTTGTTCGCCGGTGAACAGCGGCAGCGCCCGGATGTTGATCAGGTACACCGCCACCAGCACGCCCAGCAGGATGAGTTGGCTCCACTGGGTCGAGTCGCGGAAGAAGGTGCGCAGATCCTTGAGGATGAATTCGCGTCGCATCACCGGCACGCCCGGCATCAGTATGCTGCTGATTCGCGACCACGACCCGCCGCGCACGCCGCTATCGGCGCCTTCCTGGGCCCGCGCGAATCCGCTGGTGTAGAATCGTTGATGCAGCACTGCCCCGATCACCACGAAACTCGCCGCGGTGCTCCACAGCAGTGCCACCGGTAGCGGGTCACCCACGCGGGTGAGCCAGTTCATCACCATCGACGCGGCCCACTCGCTGGGCAAGAGCGGATGACTCGGGCTCCTGAGCACGGCGATGAAGTCGACCAGTGACTGGAATCCCTCGGGGCCGGCCAGTTGCTCGGGGCGGAGCAGGCGCAGCATCAGCACCAGTCCACCGGCGGCGAGAATCGTCACCAGGCCCAGCAGGTCGCGAGTGCGACGGGCGGGGAAGACGTTGACCAGCACCAGTGTGATCGCGGTGCCCACCACGCCGGGTATCACGAACAGCGGCAGTAGCGCGCCCAGCGCCACGAACGGGAACAGCCAGCCCCCATCCCAGGCCACCGCGTAGGCTGTCAACAGCGGCAGTGCCAGCAGCGCCACCATCCACGACGAATGCAGGATGGTCTCGCCCAGCTTGGCGAGGTAGAAGCGGCCCCAGTCGAGCGGTGCAGCCACCAGCAGGTCGAGGTCGCGGGCCAGGAAGAAGGTGCTGAGTGCGGTGACCAGGTTGGAAAGCAGCAGGATCGACAGGAAAGCGAGGAACGCCAATCCCAGCAGCTTGCTGGCCAGCAACGGTCCGATCTCGGGGACACTCTTGAAGTAGCTGACCGCTCGGAAAGCGATCGCGAACCCGGCGAACAGGAACAGCGCGGCGGCGCTGGCCAGCAGCACACCCCGACCGCCGCGTTCCTCGTCGGGGCTGCGGCGCAGCCGGGCCAGTGCACTGCGCCACTTGGGGGCAGTGAGCTCGGCGAATCCCGGCTGGCGGATGTGGGCGCTGTCAGCCAAGGACAGCGTCCAGGTCGGGTTCGATGTGTTCGCCGGTCAGTCGCAGGAACAGTTCCTCCAGACGCGCACCCTCGGAAGCCGCCTCGGCGCGCAGCGCCTCGATGGTCCCGCACGCGGCCAGTTCACCCTGGCGAATGATCCCGATCCGGTCGCAGAAGCCCTCGACGATCTCGAGCGTGTGAGTGCTCATCAGGATGGTCCCGCCGCGGTCGACATAGCTGCGGAACAGGGTCTTGAGGATCCTGGCGCTCTTGGGATCGAGGCCGATCATCGGTTCGTCTACAACGATCACCTCGGGACGGTGCACGAATGCACTCGAGATGATCAGCTTCTGGCGCATCCCGTGCGAGTACGACTCGGTGAGTTCATCGCGCCACCGGCTCAGCTCGAACAGGTCCAGCAACTCGGTGATCCGGCTCTCGACGGCTTCGCCGCCCTGTCCGTACAGTGCCGCGGTGAAGCGCAGGAACTCCGCACCGGTGAGCTTGTCGTACACGAACGGGCGATCGGGGATGTAGCCGAGCTTCGCCTTGGCGGCGATCGGATCCTTCTGGATGTCGATGCCGCCGATCTCGATCCGGCCTGAAGAGGGGGCCAGAATACCGGCAATCATCCTGAGCGTGGTGGTCTTGCCTGCACCATTGGGACCCAGGAACCCGAACAACTCACCACGCGGAATGTGCAGGTCGAGCGACCGCACCGCCTGGAACTTGCCGTAGCGCTTCTGGACATCGTGCAGCCGGATCACTGCCCTTCTCCTTCCGTCACCGGTGCGCGGACCGGAGTGAATCGAACGTCGGCCACCAGCGGCAGCAGGTCGTGTGGGGCGGTCGAGCCGCCGTGGCTGACCCGCACCCAGCGAGTGTCGAGCGGCTCTCCGCTGAACGGATCCAGCGCCTGCCAGGGTCCCGAACGGCCCCGGACGTACTCGACCCAGGCGTGGCTGTACAGGGTGTCGCCGGCGCCCGGGCGCACGCCCACAACCATCCGCGCCTGATAGCGGTGACGTTGCAACACCGCCGTGATGACGCGGGCCAGACCCTCGGGTCGGGCCTTGCCACCCCGGATCGCCCCCGCCGCGTCGATCGCTCCCGCCGGGCTCGGGTCGAGCGAGATCCGGTTTCGTATCGCCGTCACCATCGCCGGCAGGTCACTGTCGTCCGCGGGGCTGAACTGCTCGGCGAACGCCATCACGGCCGGATCGTCGGTCTGCACCAGCGCGTCGGCGAGCGAGGCTCGTCGGTCGCGCCGACCAGCGCTGGCCCGTGCCCGCACCACCAGGTTGCCCTGCAGCACCTGCTGGCGACCCTCTGCCATCAACCGCAGCAGGCTGGGCCGGATCGGGCTGCCGTCGCGCCGGGTTACCTGGTAGGTGGTGCCGACATCGCCAGTATCGGCTGCTGCGGCGCTGCCCTGCTGCGGCACCAGTCGCGGCAGCAGCGAGTTGATCTCCGCGCCGATCGAATCGAGCGCCTGGCGGTAGTTGAAGCGGGCAATGTCGAAGTCTTCCCGCACCCAGCGGACCCCGAATGCGTACTCCGCGCCGACCAGGGTGCCGCGATCATCCACCTGCAGCCGGATTGCGCCATCGGGAGAGTCAACCAGCAGCGCGTGTGTCTCGACGGTGTCACGCCTGACGACTTGCCACACCGAGTCGCCGGGCAGGATCTCCGACGAGTCGGCGAAACTCATCGGGGCGCTGCCGTCGTTCTCGATGCTGGCGGTCCACGCCACCGGGGGCCAGTTGGCAGCGATCGGCATCGTGCGGCCCTCGCCGGTGGCCAGTGCACCAACCAGGGCGAGCCGGAGCGGCACCACCCTGAGCGGCACCGGCGCCAAGGGCTGCGGCCGGCCGGGCTGGACCACGTCCAATATGCCGCTTGCAGCGGCGCCGTCGGCACCACCGCTGCCGACATTCAGGCGCCACTCGCTGCTGTTGCCGGTGCCTTCGATGCCGATCTCGCGGCCCAGTCCGGACAGGCGACTGGCAAGTGTTTCGACAGTGATCGAACTGCCCAGGCCGAAATCGGTCGAGCGGATCGCACGGGTGAGCGCAGAATCCGACGGCAGGTCGAGGGCGACCTGCTCCTGGATCCGGTAGCGACCGCCGGAAAGGGTGTCCACGGTGATGCCGGCGTAGCCGATCTGGACCTCACCGGCCATCACCCGGAACCACGCGTCGCCGGGTGCCAGCCTGAGAGACGCCTGCTGGGCAATTCGGGCCTGATCGGTCTGGCCGCTGTTGCGCAGCGCCAGCCACAGCAGCGCTCCACCCCAGGCCAGGATCACCGCCAGAGCGGCCCAGTGTCGCGTTGAACGTGCCATATCGGGCCTTGTTGCAAGCCCCGGGCCTTGAGTCACAACCCGTGCGTTGCCCCAGGTTCGGCTTCCACCGTACCTTTCCGGGCTATGGCCGAAGAGTACCTGATCGTCCGCGGCGCTCGCGAGCACAACCTCCAGAACATCTCCGTCCGGATCCCCCGCAATCGGCTGACCGTGATCACCGGGTTGTCGGGGTCGGGCAAGTCGTCGTTGGCCTTCGACACGATCTACGCCGAGGGGCAGCGTCGCTACGTGGAATCGCTGTCGGCCTATGCCCGACAGTTTCTGGGGCTGATGGAGAAGCCCGATGTCGACGCGATCGAGGGACTTTCACCGGCGATCTCGATCGAGCAGAAGACCACCGGCCACAATCCGCGCTCCACAGTGGGCACGGTGACCGAGATCTACGACTATATGAGGTTGCTGTGGGCCCGTGCCGGAGTGCCGCACTGTCCCAAGGATGGCACCCCGATCACCCGCTCCAGCGCAGGCCAGATCGCCGACACGATCCTTTCCTGGCAGGAGGGCACCCGGATCGAGGTGCTTGGTCCGGTGGTCCGGGGTCGCAAGGGGGAGTTCCGCGAGCAACTGGACGAGCTGCAGCGCCAAGGCTATGTGCGTGTGCGCGTCGATGGCGAGACGCACGACATCGACAAGGTGCCCAGGCTCAATCGCCGCCAGAACCACGACATCGCGGTGGTGATCGACCGCCTGGTGGTGCGGGAGCGGGATCGCAGTCGGCTGGTGGATTCATTGGAAACCGCCCTCAGGGTGGCCGACGGCGTGGTTGAAGTCGCGATTCACGATTCGAAGCACAACGTGCGCGAGACGCGGCTGTTCAGCGAACGCTTTGCCTGCCCCAGGTGCGGCCTCTCGCTGCCGGAGCTGGAGCCGCGACAGTTCTCCTTCAACTCACCGTTCGGCGCTTGCCAGGAGTGTCACGGCGTGGGCACGTCGCGGGTGCCCAGCGCCGACCTGCTGCTCGGCGACTCTCGAATCTCGATTCTCGAGGGGGTGGTGCTGCCCTGGGGCGAGCCGAGCGGATATGTCCGCAGGGTGGTGCTGCCGACCCTGGCCCGGCTGCTCAAGTTCTCGCTCAATTCGCCGTGGGGAGAGATTCCGGCCAAGGCGCGTGAGGCACTGTTGCACGGCCTGCCCGGACGCAAGATCGCCTGGGTGGCCGAGAGCGGCCGCAGCCGTGAGGTCGAAGGTGAGTGGGAGGGAATCCTCGCCAACGTGGCGCGCCGCTGGCGGGAAAGTTCCAGTGACAGCGTGCGCACCGATCTCGAGGGGTATATGGTCGAGATGCCGTGCCCGGCGTGTCACGGCAAGCGGCTCCGCCCCGAATCGCTTTCGGTGCTGGTGGCAGGCCGCAGCATCGGTGACGTGGTGGAGTTGCCGGTGGACGAGGCGATGGAATATTTCGCCTCGATCCCGACCGGTCGCAACCGTGTCGGTGCGGTGGATCCCGGAATCGCCGGGCCGATTCTCAAGGAAGTGGTCGAGCGACTCACCTTCCTGCGTGACGTGGGGCTCGAATACCTCACCCTCGGTCGCTCTGCCGGAACCTTGTCGGGTGGTGAAACTCAGCGGATCCGGCTCGCCACCCAGATCGGTTCGCGACTGGTGGGCGTGCTTTACATCCTCGACGAGCCGAGCATCGGCTTGCATCAGCGCGACAACGCCCGCCTGCTCGACACCCTGCGCGAGCTGCGTGACCTGGGCAACACCGTGATCGTGGTCGAGCACGACGAGGACACCGTTCGCGCCGCCGACCACGTGATCGACCTCGGCCCGCGTGCCGGTCGTCACGGCGGCAGGGTGGTGGCCGAGGGCACCATCGACGAGGTGCTGAGGAGTCCCGATTCGCTCACCGCCCGATACCTGCGTGGCGAGTTGAGGGTGCCGATCCCCATCGAGCGTCGCGAAGTGGACGGTTCCCGGATGCTGCGCGTGGTCGGTGCGACCGCCAACAACCTGCGCGATCTCACGGTCGAGTTCCCGCTCGGCGTGTTCGTCACCGTGACGGGAGTGTCGGGGTCGGGGAAGTCGACCCTGGTGACCGACATCCTCTACAAGGCCACCGCGCGCCACCTGTATCGCGCCAAGGTGTTGCCGGGTGCACATCGGCGGATCGAGGGACTGGATCAGCTCGACAAGGTGATCGAGATCGACCAGTCGCCGATCGGCCGCACGCCGCGCAGCAATCCCGCCACCTATACCGGCCTGTTCACGCCGATCCGCGAACTCTTTGCCCAGCTCCCGGAGGCGAAGATGCGCGGTTACGGACCGGGTCGCTTCTCGTTCAACGTCAAGGGCGGTCGCTGCGAGGCGTGTCAGGGCGACGGACTTGTCAAGATCGAGATGCACTTCCTGCCCGACGTGTACGTGCCCTGCGACGTGTGCAAGGGGCGGCGCTACAACCGGGAGACGCTCGAGGTGCGCTACAAGGGAAAGAGCATCGCCGACGTGCTCGATCTCACGGTGGCCGAGGGACTCGATTTCTTCCAGGCACAGTCGCGGATCGCCGACCGACTTGAATTGCTCAACGACGTGGGCCTGGGCTACCTCCACCTCGGCCAGGCCGCGACCACCCTGTCGGGTGGCGAGGCGCAGAGGGTGAAGCTCGCCACCGAACTGGCGAAGCGGGACACCGGTCGTACGCTGTACATTCTGGACGAGCCCACCACCGGATTGCACTTCGAGGATGTCCGGATGCTGCTCGAGGTGCTGCATCGTCTGGTCGCCAAGGGGAACAGCGTGGTGGTGATCGAGCACAATCTCGACGTTATCAAGACGGCGGACTGGGTGATCGACCTGGGCCCCGAGGGTGGCGCTCGTGGCG
>CBFGRM010000001.1:0-143010 GCA_965651205.1 uncultured bacterium | reverse complement strand
GAGTCGCGGCGGAGTACAGCTACAGCGCCAGTACGTGGGCCGACGACTCGCTTGCTGTCTCCCTTATGGCCGCCGCCGGTCCGGATATTCCACCCGAGAGTCCAAGGACAGCACTGGCTGCGGTGGTCGGCCTCGGAGAGAGCCCTGGCTCACGTCCCGTGGCGGGTCGCTTGCCACCGATAACTACCCGGCTGGAAACCAGTTCCGGGGCGATTGCCGTGAGTTGCAGCGCACCCGGCGGCAAGGCCCTTCTCATCGTCAATCCCTGGGCGTTTGAGGTGATGCTGCTGCCCCACGGTGAGGAAGCAGGCGCCCGGTACTACTCCTGGCGGCTGGAGGGGGATGTCGCTTCGGTGCACCCCGGACCAGCCGCGAGTCCGGTCAGCTCCGTAGTTGCCTCGGGAATCGCCTGTGGCGAAACAGCCTACTTCGTGACCCAGGTCCACAGCGCTGCTCCCGAGCGACGGGACGGGGCGCTTACCATCCGGCGCGAAATCCGCACCTACGATGGCGATGTTCTGTTTCGTGACGTATCCTCCGGACCCGACGCCGCAGCACTCTGGCTGCCTGTTGCGGCCGTGGGTGGTGATTTCTTCGTTACTTCCACCGACGATCGATACGCTGGTTTCATAGTCAGAGCCCACGGAGAGCCATCCGACCTCTGATCGCTGAACCTTTTCGGCGCGACTCTGCGCGTGTAGAGGATCCTCCACCCTCCTGCCACGCGGAGTCGACAGTCGTGAACAGTTGCCGCACTACCCAAATCACCATCCTGGTTTCGTTCGGCATTGCCTGCGGCGGAGGTGCCAGCAACCCGACCCCGCCACCGCCGCCGGCCCAGCCAGCCAGTATTGCCATTGCCGGCGGAAACAATCAGCAGGCGGCGCCCGGACAAGCTGTCGGCACCGCCCCTGCCGTGGTGGTCCGGGACGCCGAGCAGCAACCGGTTGCCGGGGTGACCGTGCAGTTCTCGGTGACAGCGGGCGGCGGCAGTCTTCAGGGTGCCACCCCCGTGACCGACGCGGCCGGAATCGCCCGGGTGGGCCGCTGGACCCTCGGCCCGGACGGCGACCAGCGACTGTCTGCTGCCGTCGGTTCGCTTCCACCGGTCACCTTCGCCGCAACCCTGACCACCGAGCCCGAGCCGGATGAGGTTGTCGCCAGCTTCGGACCCGGGGGCGGCAGTTTCGAGATCAACGCCCCCGAGCATCCCTACCGCGGTCTCCGGCTCACGGTGTCCGCCGGCACCTTCACGGGCTCGCAGTCGATCGCATTCAGCACTGTGAGCAACCCTGCACTGCCGTCGTTGCCGAACGGTTACCGGGTGAGCGGACCGGTGCTCGCCATTTCGAGCTCGCTGGGCCGTGGCAGCAAGCTGATGACGCTTCAAGTGCCGATCACTCGGCCGGCAAACGAACAGGTGTTGCTGGTCTTCCACGATCCCGTCCGCAGGGTCACCGAGGTCCTGCCGACGGTCTATCGCGATGACACCCGGATCATCGTGGCCACCGAGCACCTGCGACCCGACCTGATGCCGGGACCCGGAACGGCGACATTCAGGCAGTCTGACCCAGTGGGCTGGCTGATGCCGGTGAGTTACCAGACGCCACTTGCAGACGTCGCCTCGGTGCTGGGCCCCGACTTCCGCTGGCCGGTGCTGGATCACGGCTCCGCCTCCCGCCCCGGAGGTTTTGGAGCGGCGATCGCGGCGATCCAGTCGATTGCTGCTGCTTCTGGCCTTTCGCTGGCAAACCTTGACCCTGCGCTTGCGACCCCCGGCCTCTACGGTGACGGGGCCCAGTTGGCGGCCGTGGCCCGCGCAGCAGAGGCCACCGCTGGTACCGCGCAAAGTGTCTCGGAGTTCCTGGCGAGCGCCGGCTCGATCATCCAGCAACAGGGTGGCGGCTTCGGCAAGCCGCAGATCGACGAGTTGTCCAACCACCAGATCGTCGCTGCATTGGCGATCAATGGCAAACCGATGCCGGTGGCACTGACCACTGGTGGCCAAAACACGAATGCGGTGGTGGCCACCGCGGTGTCGGGGTCCAATTCCACCGTAGGTGTACTCGCCGCCGCTGCCCAGTCGGTCGCGTCATTGACTCGACAGAGTGCCGGCTATGCGCAGGTGGCCATCCAGGCAGTCGGTGGCCGTGATCCGGTCAGCGTCGATCGCGCCATTCCGCTGACGTCGTTCGTCGCCGACTTCAGCGGGGTGCGTCCCACGGTTCAGAAGCTGGTCCAGACTTCCGCGTTGGCGGTGGGGAGCGCGGCGCGCATCGCGGCCACCACCGCGATGTTGGTGGAGGCGGGGCTGGGTGAGGTGACAGTCGATATCCAGGGCGCACCGGGCCTGGGGTTCGCTGCCACCGGGAATGACGTCATCGTGGCACGCTCGGAGGAAGCGCGGATCCGGGTATCCCCGGTCGGAGGTTCGACCGGATTCGCCATTCACCCTCCCGGCGGCAGTCAGTCGGCGATGTCGGACGGGCCGGAGCTTGCCCTGGCAGACATACCCGCGATCGCCGCAGCTCCGGATCTCCAGCCTGTCAGCGTGGTCATCTCGGCAATGCGAGAGGTGGAAGGTGTGGCGAAGCAGGTGACCGTGAGTACCCGCCAGGTGTTGAAGGCCCCATTCGAGGTAACGCCCGAAGAGGCCAACATTTCCGAGCCGCTCACCAAAGTCAGCTTCACGGCCTCGGTGATCGAACCGCCTGCTGGCGGCTACGGCATCGCCTGGGAATGGGATGGCGGCAACATCAGGAGTTTCCAGAACACGCCCACCGGCAACCTGGAGTTCATCGAGGTCAAGGACTACACCGTGATCGCCACCCTGTATGGCCTGGAGGGCGGCGCCGACCTGGCGAAGGACACGGTCAGGGTGATCGTGAACCAGCCTCGACATTGGCACTTGGCCACGTTCGTCGACGTTGACAATATGCTCGACGATCCCGATATGCAGGTGGGCGGCGAAATCCCGGAGCAGTTGCTGGCAATCCTCCAGGATCCCGCGACAACGATGCTCTCGGTTGTCCAGACCACGGCCAACTCCACCGAACTCCAGCTCCGCACGATGATGAACGGGACTCACTGGGACCCGACTTCTTGCTGCCCTCCCGTGCCACCGGGTTCACCCAGAAGCCTGACCCTCGGCTTCGACCCGGCGGAAACGAACCAGTACGGATCCTACTTCTCGGAGTGGAACTCCAGCTACTGGGCCGAAAGCACCAGCGACCAGAACAGTGGTACGGTCACCAGCCAGAGAGGCCTGGGGGAGGATCACGTCTACAACATCAGGGATATCGGTTCCCAGGTCGGCCCCTCTGGTGCGGTACGAATGCTGGCCACCAGGAATGGAGATATGATCACGGGCCGGATCACCTTCGTGGTCTGGTTCGAGGACGAAGAGGACGGCGAGATGCTGGAGCCGGCGGACTTGTTCCGGTTTGACTTTACCGCGAAGCGGATCCGGTGAGCGAGACGGTCAGCCCATCCACATCCCCCGCGCCACGATCCGACCTTGGCCGGCGAGCCAGATGTCAGTCGCGCGATCGCCGTCGATCCGTGCACTCACTGACAGCACCTGGCCGCCGGTCGACAGGAACCGCAGTGGCAATTCGTCGAGTCCCTCGAGGGCAATGGCCAGCGCACAAGTCACCGTGCCGGTGCCGCAGGAGAGGGTCTCCGCCTCCACGCCGCGCTCGTAGGTGCGGAGTGACCAGGTCGGACCTCCAGTTCCACTGGAACCTGAGATCCGACCGTAGAAGTTGACGTTTGCGCCGGCCGGGCCGCAGCCCGGGTGGAAGCGCAGTTCCCGGCCGCGCTTCTCGACATCAACCGCCGCCAGGTCATCCACCTCGATCGCCAGATGGGGAACACCCACCACGCCGAGACGGATCGAACGCTCGCCCGCGATGAGCGGGATGTCCGGGCGGCCTGGTACTGTCACGTCAGGCAGGTTGAGTTCTGCCTGGTCCCCTTCCCCGACACAGCGGACCGGGAAGTCGCCTGCCCCGGTGACCAGGGTCATCCCGGCTGCATCTGCCATCTCGAGGGCGGCTGCGAGTCGGGTGGAACAGAGTGCGGCGTTGCCACACATCGCCGCCAGCGACCCGTCGGCGTTCCAATAGGTCATCCGGACACTGTCGTGGCCGAGAGGGTCGAGGATCACCAGGCCATCGGCACCGATTCCCTGGCGTCGATCGCAAATGGCTGCGATCCGGTCTGTCGGCCAATCGGCGTGTCGGGTGGTTCGGCCATCGAGCATCACGAAGTCGTTGCCGGAGCCGGTGAGCTTGTGGAACACCACGGTTCTCATCCCAGTCTCCCGAAGATGGCCTGCAGCCGGAGCCACCAGACCATCCACACCGCCTCGCGCACTATACGCTTGTTCATCTTGCTCTGGCCTTCGACCCGGTCGACGAACACGATCGGCACCTCTGCCAGCTTGAATCCCTTCTTCCACGCCCGGTAGCTCATCTCGATCTGGAACGCATAGCCGTTGGACCTCACCCGGTCGAGCGGGATGGCCTCCAGCACCTCACGGCGGAAGCACTTGAAACCCCCGGTCGCGTCGGTAAGCGGCAATCCTGTTATCCAGCGGACATACTTGTTGGCAAACCACGACAGCAGCAGTCGTGACATCGGCCAGTTGATGACATTCACCCCGCTGGCGTATCGCGAACCCAGCACCAGGTCGGCGTCCGACACCTTGGCGATCAGGTCGGCCAGGTACCTGGGATCGTGAGAGAAGTCGGCATCCATCTCGAAGATCCAGTTGTAGTCGCGCTCCAGCGCCCAGCGGAACCCGGCCAGGTATGCGCGCCCCAGGCCCTGCTTGGCTTCACGGTGCAGCACGTGCACGCGCGGGTCTGCCGCGGCCAGCTCGTCGGCGAACCTGCCGGTGCCGTCGGGAGAGTTGTCGTCCACCACCAGGACCTGCAGACGACTGTCGATCGCAAGAATCCTCGGCACGATCTGCGGCAGGTTCTCGCGCTCGTTGTATGTGGGCACCACCACCAGGCCAAGCTCAGGCATCGTTGCTCCGTCGCCGCCACCGTCCGGCACCAATGATCCCCAGTGCTGCCAGCGTGGCCAGCGCGGTGATCCCCTTCCCCGTCGCGTAGCCCGGAGTAACAAAATCGAGTTGCACTTCGCGGGCGCCGGGTGGCAAGGCCACGCTCAGCATTGCGTGATTGGCGCGATGGGTCGCGGCCGGTGCGCCGTCGACAGTGGCCTGCCAACCGGGATGCCAGTTCTCCGCAACCAGCAGGTAGCGTGTCCGCGCATCACTGCCCTCGATTGCAATCGTCATCGAACCGGCCTGCCACTCGCGGAGTGTGGCGGTGAGCGTGGTCGAGTCGGGTGTCTCACCGGGCATCGTTGCATCGGGAATCGAGCTGGTGTCGGGATACAGCGCCACCAGATCCGTGGGGAATGCGGGATCTACCACCGTCGCGATGATCTGGTCGGCCGGCACCCGCATTGCCATCGGCACCACACGCACCCACTGGGCCGGAGTGTCGCGCTGCAGCAGATAGCCCGAGGTGGCTCTACGACCATCCAGACGAGGGAAGGAAACCGGCCCCATAACCTGGGTATAACCCGGAATCTGGTCAGCCACGTCCACTCTCAGCGTGAGATACTCGATGGCGTACAGATCCCAGAGTGACGGTGAGAGCTGGTTCTCCCAGACGTTCTTGGTGCCCCAGAGCTCGTCGTAGAACCTGATCTCGTTGCCGTGGTATCCAAATGCGGTTGGTATCCGTTCCGCCATCAGCCAGGACCCTTGGTAGACGCCCAGGTTGAGGGCTGGCTCACCGGTGTCGCTGCGACCATCGAAGTTGCGGAACGGCATCGGGTGTGCCTTCATCGCCTGCCCCATCGCGTCGAGGGCGTACATCTCCGTGGCAGGCGCGACCCACTGCGAGTAGCGCCTGAGCACGCTCCACTGGTCGGCCGTGACCGCGACGATCGCCACCAGTGCCGCCAGCGCACCGGTCACCACACGACGTTGCAACAGCAGAATCGCGCCACCCCCGACCAGTGCGATGATCAGCACCCGGAACCCGCCGCCCCTCAGGGTGCCCGCGTTCGCCATCACCCGCTCCCGTACCGGCTCGGTGACCAGCGCCTCGGCGACGGGCTGCAGCAATCCGGCCGCCGCCATCGCACCGATTGCAGCCAGCGTCCCGAATCCCCACGCGAGTGCCCTGGAATGCACCTCGCCCTTGAGCAAGCGCTCCATTCCGAGGCCGGCCCAGACACACACCACCATCGCGACCAGGTAGAACGCCATCCCTGCCGCCCGCACCTTGTCCATCATCGGCATCACGGTGTACCACAACCGGTAGAACGGGGTGTGCCCGCCGAAAGCCACCAGCAGGAACAGCACGGCGATCGAACCGAGCGACAGGAACAGGCCGCGACGTCGTGCCAGGGCTATGCCCAGCACGGCCAGCACCAGGATGATCACGCCCAGGTATTCGACGTGGGTCTTGAAGTAATTGGAGCCCCAGTACGTTTCGAAGATGCCGTTGAACTCGGGGATCACGGTGGAGGCGAGTTCGTCGATCGGCATCGCGAACTGGGTGGCGTAATCCCATCCCGAGGATGCGCTCCCCTCGGTGCGCGGCGAATACGGGATGTACTTGAGGAACGGCAGGCCCTGGATCATTCCGATCCCGATGCCCAGCAGCACCGCACCGAACGACGCCGCCAGGTCTGCCACCGGTGACCTGGCACGTTGCCGCTCGGGGTCTGCCAGCGCCAGCCACAGCGCCCAGATACCCAATGCCACCAGCAGGTAGTAGGTGGTCTGGAAATGCGGCGACAGCATCGCCAGTCCGATGACGATTGCCAGGGCGCCGTATCCTCCGATCCTGCCGCCACGGATCGCCTTCAGCAGCGCGAGAAATGCCAGCGGGGCCAGTGCCGCGACAAACAGTTTGCCATCGTGTCCGGGTCGCATCATCGACGCGACGATACCCGACATCTCGTAGCCCACTCCGGCCACCACCGATGCGGTCCACGACAGTCCCAGCGCCCTCAGCAGCGCATACATCGCACCGCCGGCAACAACCAGGTGAATCACGAAGCCGAGCGTCATTCCGATGTCGGTCGGCACCAGCCAGCGGAGCCAGGCCGTCGGGTAGAAGATGTCGCCGTGCATTCCTGCTATGAACGGCATTCCGCCGAACAGGTAGGGATTCCACTCCGGGATCCGGCCGTGTTCCTTGAAGAAGCTGGCCCCGAACTCACGGAACGCGTAGCCGGCCAGCAACTGGTCGTCGCCGGCCAGGAACTGTCCGCTGAACACCGGCCAGCAGAGCGTCAAGGCAGCCAGCACGAACACCAGCCAGGCCCAGAGTGGTGCAGCGGGCGGTGTCCACGGAGTGTTGTTCTCAGGCGACGTCACGCGGTGACTCCCTGGTGAAGAAGAACGGTGCGGCGGCACCGAGTTCGTTGAAGGTAAAGGCAATCCG
Source organism: uncultured bacterium (assembly GCA_965651205.1). GTDB lineage: Bacteria > Gemmatimonadota > Gemmatimonadetes > Gemmatimonadales > GWC2-71-9 > Palsa-1233. Next base: position 135,529 of record CBFGRM010000001.1, on the reverse strand, counting down.
CGAGGCTGCGGCTAGCGCCAGAGCCGGTCCCAGCCCGATCCAGGGTTCGAGCAGCAGTGCCAGCACACCATCCCGGGTACCCAGGCCACCCGGTGTCGGTCCGAGGTAGCCGGCGAGGTAGGCAAACGTGAACGCCCCGGTCGCTTCGCGCCAGCCGAGGTCTGCGTCCGTCAGCAATCCATTGCACAGCCACACCAGCGCCAGGCCATAGGCCAGCCAGGTGACGGCACTGATCGCGACGCCGAAGCCCAGCACCGGCACACTCGGCGGCTCCGGAGCGGGGCTGTCGCGACGGATCCTCGGCCACACCCATTTCAGGAAGCTCCGGTTGCCCACCGCCACCAGCACTCCGACCGCGACCAGCCCGAGCAGGGTCATCGCCGCGCCAGCGTTGGGGTTGAAGGCGTTGATCGCAGGACCCAGGGTGAGTGCGGCCACGGCGATGCCGGTGCCCACCGACAGTACCTGCATCACCACTGCGGAGGCGAGGGTGACCTTGCCACTGATGCCGGAGCGTTCGCTGAGCGCGACCATTCCCGCCATCGCCATCACCTTGCCGGGCAGGTATTTCCCGAACGATGACAGCATCCAGATCCGACCGGCGAGTGGCCAGTGCAGTGGGGCGCCCCAACCTGCTGCGATTCGCCGCCAGCCCTCTATCAGTCCCGCCCACATCAACCATACCAGGCACAGGGATGCCAGCAGCCAGGGCGCGCGAAATGAAAGCGACACCCCGCTGGCCACCACTGCATCCCAATTGTGGAGCAGTTTGCGCACGATCACCACGAGGATCGCGATCCCCAGGGCAACCTGGAGCCAGCCGAACCAGCGGCTACGCAGCCAGGACACGTTCATACCAGTTGAGGCAACGGGTGGCGACCTGCTCGGGCGAGAGGTGCTCACGCCACACCAGTCCGCTGCGTGCCGCAGCGTCGCTGGCATCGGGATCAGCCAGAAGCGAGGCAATTGCGTCGGCGATCGCGGCCTTCTCCGGGGCGACCACTCGCCCGCCTGCGCCGTCGGCGATGACATCGAGCACGCCACCGCCATCACTGCACACCACAACCGGCACACCCTGAATCAGCGACTCGGCTGCAGCAAGTCCGAGTCCTTCCTGCTCCGCAGGCATCAGCATCAGGTCTGCGGTGCTCAGCAGCCCGGCCACGGCTTCGGGTGCAATGGCGCCGACGAAGTGCACGCGATCTGCCAGGTCGCGCTGGCGGACCAGCTCCTCGAGCCGGGGACGATCGGGTCCGTCGCCGGCGATGGTGAGCGGCAGGGCCGTGCCCCTGGCGCTGGCGATGGCGTAAGCCTCGATCGCGAGGTCGACCCTCTTCTGCGGGCTCAGCCGACCGAGCACCACCAAGCCACCGCCACCAGTGCTCCTAGGCCGGTCGATGTCGGGAACCGGCATCGGCTGCACCTGATCATCCGGCAACGCCCGACCGATCCGGCGCGCAATTGTCCGGGCCAGTGTGGGCGATACGGTGGTGACCATCGTGGCGCGGCGCAGCACGCGTTGTCCCAGCAGGCGCACCGGCAGCGGACCATCGAGCAGGCGCACGTCGGTGCCGTGACAGGTCACCACGTGTGGCACACCAATGGGTACCGACATCCCGGCTGGCACCCACCAGTGGGCGTGCACGACGGTGTCCGGGTACTGCCGGAGTTGCTCGCGGATCTCGCGCCGGAATGCCTCGAGCAAGCCGGTGAACGCCCGGATTCCGCCGAGCGAGCGGATCGCGGAGGTCATCGTGCCGGTGTAGGCCAGGGTCTCGCGAGATGAAACTGCATAACGCAGTCGCCGTACAGGAACCGAATCGAGGACCGTGTCGCCGGCCTCACCCCGATCGCTGGGTGCGATCACCTGCACCGATGCCCCGAGTCGCAACAGTTCGCTGGCCAGCGGATGGAGAAATGCACCAGCCACGTCATCTCGATGACGGGGGTAATTGTGGGTGACGAACAGGACCCGCATCGGGGTCAGTCGCGCCGGTCCTGCAGCCGCCGGGCGAGTTCGCGCTGTTCCTCGCGCAGCCCGGCCACCAACTCGCCCACCAGTCCGAAACCGAAGAGCAGCACGCCGGTGATCACCAGCGTCATCACCAGGTTGACCATCAGGGCGACGTCGGCGCGTTGAGCGACACGAAGCACCACCGCGACCAGGCCGATGATGAAGCCGACCAGGAACAGCAATGCCCCGCCGATTCCGAAGAAGAGCATCGGCTTGCGACCAAAGCGGAGCTGGAACCAGACCGAGAGCAGGTCGAGGACGCCGACCGGGATCCGCCGCCAGGTGAACTTTGACGTGCCGGCAGTGCGCGGATGAAGCGGCACCGGCACGGAGGTGAGCCGGTGGCCCTCGGCGGCCGCGATCGCCACCATGAAGCGGTGCCAGTCAGGTCGCATCGGCACGTTGGCCATCACCTCGCGTCGATACGCCTTGACGCTGTTGAGATCGGTCACCCTCACGCCGAACAACCAGCGTGACAGTGCGTTGTAAACCGACGACACGAGGGCCTTCTCATACTTTCCCTGCTTGGTGCCGGTGACGATGTCGGCCTGGTCGGCCAGGATCGGAGCCACCAGTGCCGGGATATCCTCGGGGAGATATTGCAGGTCGGCGGGATAGAACACCAGGATGTCGCCGGTGGACGAATCGGTGGCGCTCCTGAGCGCATCGGCGATTCCCATCTGGCGCCGGTGGGTGACTACAGTGAGCCACTGGTGTTCCGCAGCGAGTTCGCGCAGCACCCTCGGCGAGTCGTCCCGCGAGCCGTCGTCGACGATGACCACCTCGAACGGCACCCCGATGGTGGGCAGTGCAGCGGCGCACTGCCGCACGAATTCGGGCAGGTTGTCGACTTCGTCCTTGGCCGGCACCAGCACGGCAACGCGTGGCGCGGGATTCATACCCGTTTCCGCATCCGCGCCGGGAGGATGCCGAGCTGGTCGCGGTACTTGGCGACCGTGCGCCGGGCGATCTGGATTCCCTGCTCCTCGAACAGGTGCACGATCTGCTGGTCGGTCAGCGGCTTGGACTCGTTTTCCTCCCCCACCATCTTCTCAAGCTTGGCGCGGATCGACCTGGCCGAGGCGTCCTCGCCGGTGGCGGTGGAAAGGGCGCTCGAGAAGAAGAACTTGAGCGGCAGCACGCCCCTCGGCGTCTGGACATACTTCTCGTTGGTCACCCGGGACACCGTCGACTCGTGCATCGAGATGACTTCGGCGACTTCGCGCAGGGTGAGCGGCTTGAGGTACTCGATTCCCTTCTCGAAGAAGTCGCGCTGCCGATCGACGATGAAATTCATCACCTTGAGCATCGTCTGCCGGCGTTGCTCGATCGCCTGGATCATCCAGGTCGCGCTGTTCATCCGCGACGCGATGAAGTCGCGATTCTCGGCCGTCATCTTGGAACGGTCGCGGGCAATCTCCTGATAGGCACGTGACAGGCGCAACCGCGGTACCCCGGTGTCGTTGAGGAACACGTGGTAGCGGTCGTCGATCTTCTCGACTATCAGGTCGGGGATGATGTAGTGGTCGCCCCGGTCGGAATACTTCAGTCCGGGCTTGGGGTCCAGACGCGACAGCAAGTCAGCGGCTTCCTGGGCGGCGCGTGGCTCGATGCCGAAGCGCCGGGCCAGGTCATTCCAGCGATGCGCCTTGAGGTCCTCGAATGCCTCGTCGACGATCCGGTATTGCAGCGATTCGGTAAGCTTCTGCTCCCTGAGCTGGAGCAGCAGCGACTCGCGCAGATCGCGCGCACCGACTCCGGCCGGGTCCATCGCCTGCACCAGTCTGAGTGCCTCCTCGGCCTCGGCGATCGTGAAGCCCTCGACGCCCGGCGGCAGCACCGGCACCGGCAGTGAACCCGGTCCGTCGCCGTCGCCGGCTTCGAGGCCGGCATCCGGATCATCGTCGAGCGGGATGTCGAAGGGATCGTCCTCGTCCGGCTGGTCCTGGTCGGCGCCCAGGCGCGAGGCGAGCCATTGATTGGCGGAGTTCACCACGACATCCAGGCCGCAAGTGAGGTAACCGTCGTCGTCGATCGACCCGATTATCTCCTCGGCCAGCATCGCGATCCGCGGTGGCAGGTCGAGCATCTGCAGTTGGTCGCGCAGGTGGTCCGAAAGATCTGCCACCGACACGTTCTGCGGTTCGACGTACTCTGTGGATTCGAATTGCTCGCGGGGTCCACCCACGTCGAAGCCGTTGAGGAGGATCTCCTCCCAATCGACCTCGTCGTCCTTGCGTACTTCCTCCTGCTCCTCCTCGGTGGTCTTCTCGGGGAGCATCTCCTCCTCGGGCTCCTCGAGCTCGAGGAACGGATTGCCGAGCAGCTCCTGCTGGAGGTGCTGCTGGAGGTCGAGCATCGGCATATAGAGCATATCCATCGCCTGATACAGGCGTGGATTGATCCGGAGCTCCTGTCGGAGCCCTGTCTGCTGATGCAGGCCGGTCTTCACGCGGATGGCTCCATACGTTGCCGCAATCGTGTCGTGAGGGTTGGCCCAAGATACAACGTCGAGACGTGATCGTTCCAGATCAGATCGCGGACGTCGCCCGAGGCGTGGACCTTGCCGGCGTGCAGGATGTAGGCTCGATCCACGATTTCCAGTGTCTGCTCCACGTTGTGGTCAGTGATCAGCACCCCGATGCCGCGCTCACGAAGCGAGGCCACGATGACCTGGATGTCGTGGGTGGCGATCGGATCGACGCCAGCGAACGGCTCGTCTAGCAGCATGAACTTGGGGTCGGTCGCCAGCGCACGGGTGATTTCCAGGCGCCGCCGCTCGCCACCCGAAAGCGTGTAGGCCTTGGCGGTCCTGAGCGAGGTGAGGCCCAGTTCCTCCAGCATCGTGTCGAGCCGGGCGTGACGCTCGTCGCGCGACAGCGGCAGTGTTTCGAGGATCGCCAGCACGTTCTGCTCGACCGTCATCTGCCGGAAGATCGAGGGCTCCTGGGCCAGGTACCCGATGCCCCGGCGGGCACGCTTGTACATCGGGGCCCCGGTGATGTCCTCGTCGTCGAGCCAGATGCGGCCCTTGTCCGGGCGGATCAGGCCGGTGATCAGGTAGAATGTGGTCGTCTTGCCGGCACCGTTGGGGCCGAGCAGCCCGACGATCTCCCCCTGGGCCAGCTCGACCGCCACGTCGTCCACCACAGCCCTCCTGCGATAGGACTTGCGGAGTCCCTCGGCACGCAGCACGCTCACGGCGACTCCTCCCTGCGGGCAGCACCTTCCGGGGATTCCTGATTGGCGCGCGCCGCCCGCAGCGACTCCTGCTCCAGTTGCACGCCATCCACGTTGCCGAAGGCACGCACCTCGAGGACGCCGGTGGTGTCACCGGTGCGCATCATCACGATGATGGTGTCGGCTCGGGTGTAGTTGATGCTGGGCGAGGTCCGGCCATTGCGCTGCACCATCCGCTCGAAGAGTGACGTGGCGCTGCCGGTCGCCGTGATGTCGACCAACTGCGAGATCAGGGTACCCGACGAGTCGTGATCGACGAAACGGACCACGAGCTTCTGGCCGCGCATCGTGTTCCGTATCGGAGGTGCGGCTGAGTCCGGAGCAGCACCAACGCGCAACGAATCAGCAGCGGGTGGCAGGGAATCCCCGGTTGCCGCTTCGATGGAATCCTGCTCGATCAGCATTCCGTTGCCGAACACCCGCAGTTCGCGGAGGCGTTCGCCCGGCGTGTCGATGGCGACCGAATCACCCTGGACGTCGTAGCCACCGGCCAGCACTTGTGCCGTGCCGCCGTGATCCCAAGCCTGGGTGGACACCAACTGACCGTCCTCGAACCCGAGCGCGGCGCTGTCGGCGATGATCTCGCCGGTGCTGCCGACGATGCGACCATCGCCCAGTGCCTTGACCTGCCGCAGTGCTTCCCCCTCGAGCCCGAGCACCACTCGGCGACCGCGAACGTCGAATGAATCGGCGCCGCGTCGGATCAGTGATGCGGGGTCTCCGACCAGGGTGACCTCATCGTTCGCGGACCGCACGTACTGGAGCGAGTCGCCGCGACCGGCCAGCGAATCACGGTCGACGGTGACATCACCCCACGCATTGAGGTTGCTCGAACCGCGGGCGCGCATCCCTTCGGCCACAATCACGTATGGCGGTGGATCGATCGTGTCGGTCGGTGGTCGCGTGACGTGGTAGGTCACCGTCGGCCGGGAGAGGGCCGTGGTCTCCGCCGAATCGCGGACACCGCGCACCGCCCGGAGGTAGTCCACCCACGGCCCTGTCAGCGTGGAGCCGTTGAGCTTGTTGACGATCTCGACATTGCCGCGTGCCTGGAGGATCTCGGTGTTGCGATAGTAGACCAGCGTGTCGGCATCGATCGAAACATCGTCGTCGCGATACTGTGCGTCGGTGAACAACTGCACCACCGAGCCGGCGATCGAGGCAATCGAGTCGGCATTGAGAAACACCTCCTGTCCGATGCAGCGCAGCCGCACGTTGCCGCCGGCGAAGTAATTGGTGTTCTCGCCGAAGCGGTCGTAGGCGCCCTCGCGGTCGACGTTCAGGATCTCCAGCCGACAGCGACGCTGGGCAGGCTGCTGAGCCGCCACATCGACGACCAGCAGGCAGAGCGCCAGTAGCGGGAGGCGGATCACCCTCGTCACGTGCCGGCCGAATCCTGTCCGGGCAGCACGAATCCCTCGCCCCGCTGGCGGCCCTTGGGCTGCCACGACCGGAACCGCCTGAAGTCGGGATCCGTCTCGAACGAGGCCCCAGAACCGTTACCCCGCAGGCTGGTGTAGGTGTAGCTGGTATCCGAGGTGATCTGGTTGGTGGCTCGATCGAACAGCAGGTGCTCGGTCTTGAGCGTGCCCGAGTCGGGCGGCGGCGTGACTGCGATGACGTTGCCACGTGCGTCGAGCGTGCCAGACCGCATCTCGTAGCTGCCGCTGTCGGCGGTGACCACAGACCGTACCGCACCGTTCGGGCCGTAGAATGTCACCCGCACGCCCTTCATCTCGGTGACTTCCCGGGCCTGGAACACCCACGCGGAGTCAGCCTCGAGGTAGGTCGACTTGATTCCGTCTCGAGTGATGGTGTGCGCCATTCCGACCATCACCTGGTCGGCCGAATCGGCGCTGGCCACAGCCGACGGAGCCACGCCACGTTCGACACAGGCACCTGCAAGCGCCGGCAGCACAACCGCGATCAGCAGTCGCCTCATACCGCCCCCGCCCTCATCAAGTCGTGCAGGTGGACTACCCCGGTCACGCCCAGGTTGTCATCGACCACCGGCGCGGAAATGATACTGAAACGCTCCATCATCCCGACGGCAGCAGCGGCGAGTTCGTCCGCGCCGATCGAGCGAGGATTGGTGCTCATCACCTCGGCAGCGGTGGCAGCGGTGAAGTCAGGTGTGCGCTGAACCAGACGCGTCAGGTCACCGGCCGTGATCACCCCTACCAGCCGACCCGCGTCGGTGATCGGTGCAATGCCGCGCCCGTGGGCGAGGGCCACGATCACGTCATTCATCGACGCGTCGGGACCGAGCAGTTGCCCCGGCATCACCATCACGTCGGAAACGCGCAGCAACAGCCGTCGTCCCAGCGAGCCGCCGGGATGGAGGGCGGCGAAATCCTCGCGGCGAAATCCCTTGTGTTCGAGCAGCGCCACTGCCAGCGCGTCACCCAGCGCCAGGGCGACGGTGGTGCTGGTGGTGGGCGCCAGCCCGTGCGGGCAAGCTTCCTCGTCCACTGCGCCATCCAGTACAACGGTCGCTGCGCGGCCCAGCGTGCTGGTTGGCACACCGGTGATCGCGATGATCGGAATCTCCAGCCGGGCCAGTGCAGCGACCAGGCCGAGCAGTTCGTCTGTCTCGCCACTCTTGCTGAGCAGGATCGCCACGGTGCTGCGGTCGACCAGGCCGAGGTCGCCGTGGAGTGAATCCACCGGGTGCAACGCGGTGGCGGGCGTGCCGGTCGAAGTCAGGGTGGCGGCGATCTTGTGGGCGATCGCGCCGCTCTTGCCGACTCCGCTCACCACAACCCTGGACGCCTGTCCGAGCAGTTCGACGGCCCGTTCGAACGAAGCGTCGATCCGGGAGGAAACTGCCCGGATCGCCTCTGCCTCCAGGGTGAGGGTGCGGCGGCCGCTGGCGATCGCGCTCACGACGACCGCCCGCCGCCCGACAGGTAGCCGTCAATGGCCGCATCGAGCTGGCCACGGGAGGCCAGCAACAGGTCGATTACCTCGCGGACCGCACCGTGACCACCTGATTGTTCGGTGACGTGATGGGCCAGCGCCTTGATCTCAGGTCGTGCGTTCGCCACGGCGATGGCAAGCCCGGCACGTTGAAGCACCTGATAATCGGCCAGGTCATCACCAACGAAGGCGAGCGCATCCCAGTCGAGTCCCCGCGCATCGAGCAGCGCCTGGATGGTCGGCACCTTCCGGTCTGGCGGCACCTGCAGCACATCGCTCACGCCCAGCTCGGCGCCACGCAGCGAAGTGGCCCGCGAATCCCTGCCGCTCACCCAGATCACTTCGATTCCCGCCAGTTCCAGCAGACGGTGGCCGAGACCGTCCTGGATGTCGAAACGCTTGAACTCGACCCGGCGGCCATCGATCTCGCCGATGAACACGGCGTTGTCGGTGAGCACGCCGTCGACATCAAGTCCGAGGATCCGGATCCGGTTCGCCACATCACGATCAAGCACCGGCGTGCTCCAGTGCCGCGGCGCGCACCGCCAGGGTACGGGAGATGAGTGCATCAAGTTGATCGAGCGGCCACTGGGTCGCCGAATCGGACAACGCATTGGCCGGGTCGGGATGGGTTTCGATGAAATACCCGTCGGCACCGGCTGCCGCTGCTGCCGCCAGCAATCCGGGGATGAACTCGCGCAGGCCACCACTGGCCCCACCACTGCCCTGCCCCGGCTGTTGCACGCTGTGGGTGGCGTCGTAGATCACCGGTACATCCAGGGCGCTGCGCAGCCGGGCAAGATTGCGGAAATCCACCACCAGGTCGCCGTAGCCGAAGAAGGTGCCGCGCTCGGTCACTGCCACGTCGCTGCCACCGCCGGCGCGCACTTTGGCCACTGCACCAATCATCGCATCGGCGGCCATCCACTGGCCCTTCTTGATGTTGACCGGCTTGCCGGCGGCACCGGCGGCCATCAGGAGATCTGTCTGCCTGGAGAGAAACGCCGGGATCTGCAGCACGTCGACCACGTCGGCCGCTGCACGAGCCTGGCCTGCCTCGTGGATATCGGTCAGAATCGGCAGGCCGGTGGCCGCGCGCACCCTCGCCAGCGATGCCAGCCCTTCGTCGATGCCTGGACCGCGTTCGGCGTCGGGTCGCGCCCGGTTGGCCTTGTCGAACGACGCCTTGAAGCAGACCGGCAGGCCGTGCCTGGCACTCAACTGCGCCAGTGTCTCCGCGATGCGCAGCATCACGGTGTCGCTCTCGACGGCACAGGGGCCGGCGATGAGAAACGGACCACGGTGCCAGGCAAACGCTGTCACCTGTCGACCACCGTGGAAGCGGCGGACAGTTCACCGCGGGCGTCGCTGTGGTCGAGTGCCGCACCGATGAAAGCAGCGAACAGCGGGTGAGGCCGCGTCGGCCGTGACTTGAGTTCCGGGTGGAACTGGCAGCCCACGAACCACGGATGGTCGGCGAGCTCGACCATCTCGACCAGAGAGCCGTCCGGTGACAGTCCGGACAGCACCATCCCGTGCTCGGTGAGCACCGGCCGATAGGCATTGTTGACTTCCCAGCGATGGCGATGGCGCTCGGAGATTTCAGTGGTGCCATACGCCTCGGCCGCCCGACTGCCCTCCTTGAGTCGGGCGGCGTAGGCGCCGAGGCGCATCGTGCCGCCCAGGTCCTGCACGTCGCGCTGGGATGCCATCAGTGCGATCACCGGATCGGGGGAATCGGTCTCGAACTCGGTGGACGATGCCTCCCGAAGGCCGCAGACGTTGCGCGCGAACTCGATGATGGCCACCTGGAGCCCCAGGCAGATGCCGAACATCGGCAGTCCGGTCTCGCGCGCGTGTCGGATCGCATTGATCATTCCCTCCACGCCCCGCTCGCCGAAACCGCCCGGAATCAGCACCCCGTCACAGTCAGCCAGCAATGCCTCGGCGTCGTAGGCCGGCTCGTCGAAGCGGTCGCTGTCGATCCAGCGGATGTCGACCCCGGCGTCGTGCGGAATGCCGCCGTGAAGCAGAGCCTCCCCCACCGACTTGTACGCGTCGTGCAGTGCGGTGTACTTGCCGACCACTGCGATGCGCACCCTGCGACTCGGACGCAGCACCCGCTCCACCATCGCGCTCCATTCGTCGAGCTGCGGCTCCGGTGTGGAGAGGCCGAGCCGCTTGCACACCTCACGATCGAAGCCCTGTTCGTGGAAGTGCAGCGGCAGTTCGTAGATGCTGGCGACGTCCGGACTCTCGATGACGCACGAATAGTCGACGTTGCAGAACAGCGCGATCTTGCGCTTGATGTCGCTGCCGAGCGGGTGTTCGCTGCGGCAGATCAGCAGGTCGGGCTGGATTCCCACCTGCATCAGGTCGCGGACCGAGTGCTGGGTCGGCTTGGTCTTGAGCTCGCCGGCTGCGGCGATCCAGGGCACCAGGGTGAGGTGAACGAAGATCGCATTCTCCCGGCCGATGTCCTGCCTGAACTGCCGGATCGCCTCCAGGAACGGCAGCGACTCGATGTCGCCCACGGTGCCGCCGATCTCGGTGATCACCACGTCGTGTCCGGGCGCACTGCGGCGCAACGCCGCCTTGATCTCGTCGGTGATGTGCGGGATCACCTGCACGGTGCCGCCCTGGTACTCGCCGCGCCGCTCCTTGCTGATCACCGTCTGGTAGATCCGACCGGTGGTGATGTTGTTCTGCTGCGAGAGCGAACTGTCGATGAATCGCTCGTAGTGCCCGAGGTCGAGGTCGGTCTCGGCGCCGTCATCGGTGACGTACACCTCGCCGTGCTGGTAGGGCGACATTGTGCCCGGGTCGACGTTGATGTACGGGTCGAACTTCTGCATCGTCACTGACAGGCCGCGCTCGACAAGCAGGCGTCCCAGTGATGCGGCAGCTATACCCTTGCCAAGCGACGAAACCACGCCGCCAGTGACGAAGATGAATTTGGTGTTGCGGGTCTGGGTCGTCATCAGGTTGCCTCGGCGAATTCGGGCCACCGCGCCTCGGCGGCGGCCAGGTCAGCAGGAGTATCAATGCCGGGAAAGGCCGGAGCCTGGAGCAATGTCACCCCGATGGTGAAGCCCGCCTCCAGCACTCGGAGCTGCTCAAGTTGCTCGGCGCGTTCGAGGGCCGAGGGCGGCAGCGCCGCCATCTGGTGCAACACCGGCCGGCGATAGGCGTAGACGCCGAGATGCTGCCACCATCGGGTGGTGGCGGCGACGGCAGGATCGCGCACAGCCGGAATCGCCAGACGGGAGAAGTACAGCGCCCGCCCACGCGAGTCGCAGACCACCTTGACCAGCGACGGCTCGTCACGGCGCTCGGGGTCCAGCGGCGCTGCGGCCGTCCCGACGTCATCGCCGCCAGTCACCCGGGCGATTGCTCCGGCCACCGCCGCGGTGGGCAGGAACGGTTCGTCGCCCTGGAGGTTGACCACGACATCGAAATCGGCGAACTCCGCTCGAGCACTCACCGCAGCCACCCGGTCGCTGCCGCTGCGCAGCTCGCTCGGGGTGATGATCACCGATACGTCGAGATCGGCGAGTGCCTCGCGGACCTGGTCCGAATCGGTGGCAACCACGACGCGGTCCGCTTCACGGAGCCGAATTGCACGCTCGGCAACCCGGTGGATCAGTGGTACCCCGCCGAGCAATTGGAGGGGCTTGTTGGGGAGTCGCGTCGAGCCGACGCGTGCCGGGATCACAATCAGGACGGGCACGATACAAGCTATCCGGTTGAGGCCCCGGTGTCAAAATGCGTGCCGCGTCGGCTCGGTGCTCGGTAACTGCTTGACAACTAACCGATTACGGCGTCGCTGCGGCCAACCGCAGGAAGTTGCCCAGGAGCTGCTTCCCGACCGGTGTGCCGACCGACTCGGGGTGAAACTGGACTCCCCAGACCGGGGCGCTCCGGTGCCTCAGGGCCATTATTTCCTCACCCTCCTCGCGGTCGGTGGTCCAGGCAATGACCTCGAGTTCGGCCGGAAACCCCGCCGGTGACACCACCAGGGAGTGATAGCGCATAACCGGGAACTGATCAGGGAGGCCCCCGAACAGGTCGGGGGCGCAGTGGCTGATCTGGCTGACCTTGCCGTGCATCAGCCGATCGGCCCGGACCACCCGGGCCCCGAAGGCCTCCCCGATGGCCTGATGACCCAGGCAGACCCCCAGGAGGGGTACCCGGGCGTTCGCCGCGGCCCTGATCAACTCAACCGATATCCCCGCCAAGGCCGGGGTGGCCGGACCCGGCGAGATGACGATGGCCCCCGGTGCAAGTGCCAGGGCCGCCTCGACCGAAATCGCATCATTGCGGATCACCTCGGGATCGGCACCCAGCTCTCCCAGGTACTGGGCGAGGTTCCAGGTAAACGAGTCGTAGTTGTCGAGCAGGAGCAGCATCGCTCCAATCTATCGACGGTCAGCGTCGATCGGGGTCGCTGGCGAGGAACGCCAGCAAGTCGGTGGCGACCGCCGCGGGATTTTCCCAGTGAGGTGCGTGCCCCAGGTCGCGGTAGGTGATCAGGTAGGACCCGGCTATGCCCGAAAGCAGCACCTCCTGATCGGCGCGGCTCACGATTGCATCGTGCTCCCCCCACATCAGCAGGGTCGGCACCCTAATCGAACCCAGCGATGCGCGGTCATCGAAATCCAGGATCCCCTTCAGCACTTGCTGCCAGAGCCGCGGGGGCATTCCCGCTGATGTTGCGACGGCCCGGTCGAAGAACCGGGCCGGCACCTCGGCGTACACCGTGCTGCGCTGGAAGGCTTCGGCGAACCCGGCATCGAGTCTGTCTCCCACCTCTGCCACCTCGGCTTCGAGGCTGCGGACCACCTCGTTGTCAAAGGTCGGGGCCGATCCGATCAGGACCAGACTGGCCACCCTCTGGCGTGCCTTCCGCACGACTTCGCGCGCAACCAGTGATCCCATCGAATGACCGACCAAGGTGACGTGATCTAGCTTGCGCGCCGCCAGGAAGCGGACCACGTCGTCGGCCAGGTCGCTGATGGCGTACCCGCCCCGGCGATCGCTGCTGCCGTGTCCCCTCAGGTCGATCGCGATGGTGCGGATGCGCCACGGAAGGTGGGCACTGAGCAGTTCGAACGATTGCCGCGAATCGGTGTATCCGTGCAGCAGGATCAGCGGATCGGCGGCCGGGTCGCCCCGCTCCTCGTAGCGCAAGGTGACGCCATTGGACAAGGTGATCCAGTCGGGGGACCCAGGGGTCGGTCCGCCACCAACGAGGGCCGCAATGGCAAGAAGCCCGAGCATCATTCCACCCCGGTGAGAGTTGTCACCAGATGCGAGAACGCTGATCGCTTCCCGACATCACCCTCGAGGGTGGAAGTTCCGGTGCACCTTCCTGAGGTGGTCGCGGTCGACGTGGGTGTATATCTGCGTGGTCGAGAGGTCGGCGTGCCCCAGCATCTCCTGCACGGCTCTCAGGTCGGCGCCGCCCTCAAGCAGATGAGTCGCGAAGGAGTGACGGAGTGTGTGCGGCGACACGGTCTGTTCGATGCCTGCCCGCCTCGCGTGCTTCTTGACGATCCCCCAGGCGCCCACCCGGCTGAGCGGCTTGCCTCGGGCGTTGAGGAACACCTTGCCTTCCGCGCCCCCCTGGTCGAGCCGTGGCCGCAGCCGTTGCAGGTAGGTGGATAGGGCGCCCAGGACCGGGCGGCCGATCGGAATCAGGCGTTCCTTGCGGCCCTTGCCCCAGGCGCGAACCAGGCCCTCGCTCAGGAACAGGTCGGCAATGCCCAGATCGCAAAGCTCCGAGACCCGCATCCCGGCACCGTAGGCGAGTTCGAGCAGGGCGCGGTCGCGCCAGGCGAGGGGATCATCGATGCCGGGGGACTCGAGAATCCGTACCACCTCCTGCACGCTGAGTGTCTCCGGCAGGGTTCGCCAACGCGCTGGTGTCTCCAGGCGATCACTGGGATCGACAGTGGCAAGTCCCTCGGATGCGAGGAAACTGAACCAGGTCCGGATCGCCGAGATGTTGCGACGGATGGTCGATCCTGCCAGGCCCAGGTCCTTGAGCAGGAAAACGAAGTCCCGCAGCAGCGGTGTGGTGATCTCTCGCGGATCGCGGACTCCGCGGCTGGCTGCGAAATCGATCAGTCGCACCAGGTCGCGACGGTATGCGGCGATCGTGTGCGGCGAGTTGCCTGCCTCCAGCGAGAGGTGGTCGCGGAAGGTGTCGAGGTGGAATGCCGCCACCAGTTGCGGGTCGATCGGCGCATCACTCACCGGCCTTGCTCCTCCTCTTCCCGGGCCGCTCCCTGCAGAGCCCGCCGACGCCGGATCCGCCGGAACACCAGTGTCGCAACGACGACGACTACCACCAACGATACGATACCCAGAGTCCGATTGACATTGGACAGCAGCGTCAGGATGTCGCCCAGGCGATTGCCGAGCTGCACGGCCAAGAACACCAGGGTACCATACCACAGGGCCGAACCCAGCGTCATCGGAATGATCGTGCGGAAGAATCCGAGATGCATCAGGCCGGCGAACGGCCCCACGACGGCCCGGAAACCCGGCAGGATGCGCCCGAAGAAGATCACCGCGATGCCATAACGCAGGTAGCCGGCACGGAGTCGCTCGATCGCATCCTCGGAGAGCACCACCTGCCCCACCCTGGAGCGCAACAACGAGGTGGCGTGCCGCTCTGCCAGTGCGTACATCACCATCGCACCGCCGACGCTGCCGACGACCGTCACGGCGAAGACGGCCCACGGGTTGGTGACGCCGCGGTGCGCCAGGAAGGCGCCCAGTGCGATGGCGGTGTCGGCCGGGAACGGCGGGAAGAAGTTCTCCACGCTGGCCAGCAATCCCAGCACACCGTAGGTCGCGACCGGAGGTAGGGCCGCCAGCCAGGACAACAACCCGTCTAGCATCGGGTGTCAGCCGTTTGGCGTTATGGTCGCGACTGCGAAGACGGCGATGCCCTCACCCCGTCCTGTGAATCCCATTCCCTCGTTGGTCTTGGCCTTCACGCTCACTGCGGCGATGGCAATTCCGAGAGTCTCCGCCAGTCGCTGCCTGATCGCGGCTATGTGAGGGCCCAGTCGGGGGCGTTCCAGGATCACCGTGACATCGCACTGCTGGGGCCGCCAGCCGGATTGGCCCAACAGCGTCACTGACTGCCGCAGCAAGTCGATCGAGTCGGCGTCGCGCCAAGCCGGGTCATTGTCGGGAAAATGCTGGCCGATGTCACCCAGTGCCGCGGCGCCCAGCAGCGCATCGATCAGCGCGTGAGCGATGGCATCGGCGTCCGAATGGCCGATCAGTCCGGGAGCATCGGGAATGACGATACCACCGAGCAGCAGTGGCCGCTCCGCACCGAAACGATGCGAATCGTAGCCGATTCCGCTGCGGATCACGCAACCGCCGCGAGCGGTTCGTCGATCAGCGAGTGATCCGGCCGGCGTCGACGCGGCGCCAGGCCGACGTGCGTGAGCTGCTGCGGTGTCCCGGCTATGCCGAGCCCGGGCACTCGTTCGATGTGGGCGATGTCGGCCTGGACGGTCATAACAGCAAGATATCCACGGCGCTGGCACGGGGGTACTGCGGGCGTCGGCTCGACGGCCGCTCGGGCGGTTCAGCGATCGAGCGTTTCCCGCACCGCAACCGCCAATTCGCTCACCGTGAACGGCTTCGAGAGGAACGGCATCCCCTCGTGACCGCTGGCCACCAGCTCGGCGGAATATCCCGACATCAACATCAGCTTGAGATTCGGCTGTCGATTCCGGAGGATCTCCACCAGCTCGGTGCCACCCATTCCCGGCATCACAAGGTCGGTTATCACCAGCGAGACGTCGGGAGACTCGGCCAGTTCCGCGAGGGCAGTGTGACCGTCACGCGCCGCGGTGGCGCGGTAACCCAGCCGGCGCAACAACCGGACACACAGATCCCGAATCTGGGGCTCGTCGTCCACCACCAGGATCACCTCGCAACCCCTCGGCAGCGGTCGCGGGGCGCCGTCCTCCCGCGGTGGCAGATTCTCCGCCTCGGCCCGGGGCAGCAGCACCCGGAAGACGGTCCCCGATCCCGGCTGGCTCTGCACCTCGATCCTGCCGTCCGCCTGTTCCACGATCCCGTAGACGGTGGCCAGTCCCAGGCCGGTGCCGCGTCCTTCTGCCTTGGTCGTGTAGAACGGCTCGAAGATGTGCGGCAATGCCTCTGCAGGAATGCCGACTCCCTCATCGGACACCGCAAGCACTGCCGACTCGCCTTCCAGCGAGGTGCTCAGTTCGAGGTTGCCGCCTTCGGGCATCGCATCCCTGGCGTTGACAGTCAGATTGGTGAGCACCTGCTCGAACTGGGCCGGGTCGACCACCACCGGTACCGGTCTGGTGGCCTGGCGCGTGGTCAGCGTGACCCCGTCGCCGGCGAGCCGCCGCAGCAGCGGCTCGGTATCGCGCAACACCTGATTGAGGTCAAGCAGGCGCGGCGTGACAACCTGTCGCCTGGCAAAGGTGAGCAGTTGCCGGGTGAGTTCTGCTGCCCGTGAACTCGCCCGGATGATCTCGGCCAGGTCGGTGCGTCGGGTGTCATCCCCGGGCAGGGTGTCGAGGAGCAGTTCGGCGTAGCCACGGATGCCGGTGATGAGGTTGTTGAAGTCGTGCGCGATGCCACCTGCCAGACGGCCGACGGCCTCCAGCCGCTGACCCTGCGCCAGTCGCCGCTCCAGTCGCACCCGGTCGTGGACGTCGCGCACCACTGCGAGATGGCAGGGTTCGTCGTGAAGCAACACGACACGTGCCGACAGGATCGCCTCGCGTTCGGTCCCGTCCGAACGGCGCAGCAGGTGCGGGAACTCGGTCAATGCGCTGTGGTCGCGCAGTGCCTGCAGCGCGGCTGCCCGCTCCTCGGGATTCACCCACACCTCGACCTCCGGTATCGGCCGGCCGATCAGCGCCTCGCGTGAATGCTGCACCATCCTGCAGTAGGCGTTGTTCGCCTCCAGGATGACTCCATCCGATATGCGGGATACCACCACTCCGTCGGGCACGAGCTGGAAGAGCTGGCTGAAAGTGTCCTCCGCACGCCTGAGCTCGTCGAGATGAGCGGAACGGAGCCGCGCCCGCTGCCACGACTGGAGCAGCCAGGCCAGCAGGCTCACCAGCAGGATACCGATCGATGCGATGACCCAGTACGCTCGACGTGCTTCCGCCGAACCGAACGCCCAGCCCTCGATCGGTGTCGCCTCGACGCGCCAGGTCCGATCCGGCAGGTGCACCGGACCGCCGACAGGCTCGATCAGCCGGTTCGGGGCCCGATCAGAACTCCACAACACGCTGCCGGACGAGTCGACCAGCCGCAACGCGAGCCCACTCGCACTGCGTACCAGTCCTGACTCACTGAGCAATGTCGCGAAATCGACGACCACACCGGCAACGGCCACGACGCTGTCATTCGCGTCGCGCACCGCCAGGCGTCCCACCAGGCCGACACCACCCTGATACAGTTCAAGCGGACCCGAAATGATGATCGTGCTGGCTTCGATGGTGCGCTGGAAGTCCTCGGCGATCATCGGCCGGGGATCCCCGGCGAGGTTGCGCCCCAGTGCGCCCTCATTGCCGCTCACTGGCCAGGTGCGGGTGATCACTCCGTCCTTGATGTACTGCATTGTCCGGAGTCCGGGGGTTCCGGTCATCAGGCCGATCACGAACTTGTCGAAGGAGTCGTCGCGATCCTGTGACTCCCACTCCGATGACAGGAACGAGGCTAGTGCGTGCAGTACGGCCATCCGGTGCGCGATGACCGACTCAAGTGCGGTCGAGAGCGAAGTGACTTCACGGTTCACTCGTTCCCGGCGGAGCTCGTCACGGAAGTTGGTGGTCCAGCGTGCGCCGGCGATCGCGATCAGCAACGCCAGCACCCCGACGAGAAGCGTCGGATAATAGGGCCGGATACCAGCAACCCCTCGGAGCTCCGGGCGACGAGGGGTCTGACCGTCTCCGGGCGATCCGCTCACACCGCTCGAACCGCCAACGTGGCGTTGTGTCCGCCAAACCCGAAAGCGTTCGACATCGCCACATCGACATCCCGCTCGACGGCGACGTTCGCTGCGCAGTCGAGGTCACACTGCGGGTCGGGCGTGACCTGGTTGATGGTTGGCGGGATCCGGCCGTGCCTGGCAACCTGGAGCGCCACCACGAACTCGAGTGCCCCGGCTCCGCCGAGCAAGTGGCCGGTCATCGACTTGGTGGAACCGAACACCAGTGACCGGGCGTGGTCGCCGAACACCGCCTTGACGGCCTGCGTCTCGGCGATGTCACCCAGCGGCGTGGAAGTGCCGTGGGCGTTGATGTAGCCGACGCGAGCCGGATCGATGTTGCCCTCCGCCAGGCACATCCGCATCGCGCGCTGGGCGCCCTCGCCCTCGGGCGCCGGGGCACTCATATGATAGGCGTCGCCGGACAGGCCGTAACCGACCACTTCACCCAGGATCTCCGCCCCGCGACCTTCCGCGTGTTCCAGCGATTCCAGCACCACGGCTGCCCCGCCATCGCCAAGCACGAAGCCGTCACGGTCGGCATCGAATGGCCGGGAAGCGGCGGCGGGATCGTCGTTGCGGGTCGACATCGCCTTCATATTCGCGAAAGCCGCCACCGTGAGGCCGGTTACCGCCGCCTCCGAGCCACCGGTCACCATCGCATCCGCCATTCCCTCGCGGATCATCCGATAGCTCTCGCCGATCGCGTGTGCGGATGAGGCGCACGCCGACACCGGGGCGAAATTGGGTCCCTTGAAGCCGTAGCGCATCGACACCAGCCCGGCCGCCATATTCGGGATGAACATCGGTACGAAGAACGGGGACACCCGATCGGGGCCGCTCTCGATGAAGGCGCGGCAGTTGTCCTCGAAGGTCTGCATCCCCCCGATGCCGCTGCCAAGGATCACTCCGGCGCGGTCGTGATTGACCGCGGCGGTATCCAGGCCGGACTGGGTGATCGCCTGGTGCGATGCGGCAATGGCGTATTGCGCGAACAGGTCGAAGCGTCGCGATTCCTTGCGGTCGATGTACAGCAAGGGGTCGAAGCCCTTCACCTCGCACGCAAAGCGGACCTGCTGGTTGCTTGCGTCGAACTTCGTGATGGGCGCCGCGCCGGACATTCCGGCGAGCAGGTTCTCCCAGCTTTCGTTCGCAGTGAGCCCGACAGGGGTCACCAGGCCGAAGCCGGTAATGACGACGCGGCGCGTCACGTCACTTGCCCAGCTTCTCGTGGAGGTACTTGAGTGCGTCACCGACGGTGCGCAGCTTCTCGGCTTCCTCGTCGGGGATGTCGATGTCGAACTCCTTCTCGAACGCCATCACCAACTCGACCGTATCGAGTGAGTCGGCACCAAGATCCTCCATAAAGGACGCATCGGCAGCAAGCTTCTCGCGCTCGACGCCGAGCTCCTCCACGATGATGTCCTTGACCTTCTCGTCCACGTCGCTCATTTGGTGCCTCGTGTCCCGGGTGTGAGAAATATTGTGTTACAACCTGCGAGTTCAGCCGATCATCCCGCCGTCCACTACCAGCACCTGGCCGGTGACGTAGGACGCCAGATCGGAGACAAGATAGAGCACTGCGCCCGCGATGTCCGCCGGTGCGCCGAGGCGCCCGAGTGGAATCGACTCCAATAACGCCGTACGCACGCCATCCGGCAAGACGGCGGTCATATCGGTCTCGATGAAGCCGGGCGCGATGCAGTTGGCCAGGATTCCCCGCCCGGCATACTCCTTGGCCACGGTCTTGGTGAAGCCGATTAGGCCCGCCTTGCTGGCGGCATAGTTGGCCTGGCCCTTGTTGCCGACAATGCCGCTGATGCTGGTGATGTTGATGATCCGGCCGCTGCGCCGCTTCATCATCCCCTTGAGCACCGCCTGGGTCGCCACGAATGCCCCGCGCAGGTTGGCGTCGAGCACGGTGTCCCACTCGTCATCACTGAGTCTCAGCAGCAGGTTGTCCCGGGTGATGCCGGCGTTGTTGACAAGGATGTCCACCGGGCCGAGTTCGGTCTCGGCGGCCGCCAGCGCGGCCCGGATCGAGTCGGCCGAGGTGACATCGCAGGCGAAACCGCTGGCTCGTTCGCCGAGGGCCGTAGCCACCTCGGCGGCGGTGTCCGCCGAACGACCGGCGACTGCCACGCTGGCGCCGGCAGCATAAAGCGTCTCGGCGATGGCGCGGCCAATGCCGCGGGTGCTGCCGGTGACGAATGCCACCCGGCCGGAAAGATCGATCTGGTAGCTCATTGGCTGAGGAAATTACCCACTTCTGCCGCGGTGCCAAGCGGCGTGCACGAGGCCTCCGGCACTATCCGCTTGAGCAGGCCGCTCAGCACCGAGCCCGGACCAAGCTCGAGCCACCGCGCGTCGGGCCACTCGGAGTGGATCCGGAGCACGGTTTCGACCCATCGGACCGGTGCGGTAATCTGGGTCACCAGCAGCTTCTGTGCATCGTCGCTGTCGGTGACCGGTTCGGCGGTGGCGTTGGCGAACACCGGGAACCGCGGTTCACCGAAGGGTGTGACACGGAGTGCCTCGGCCAGTCCTTCCTGGGCCGGCTCCATCAGCGGTGAGTGGAATGCACCGCTCACCTTGAGCGGCAGGACTCGCCGGGCTCCGCCGGCCCGACACAATTCGCCGGCGCGCTCCACTGCGACAGGGTCACCGGAGAGCACGGTCTGGTCGGGTGCGTTGAGGTTTGCCGCGACCACGATGCCGATGTTGTCGTCGTTGACCTCGTGGCAGGCCTGCTCCACGCCCTCGAGCGGCAACCCGAGCACTGCCGCCATCGCCCCCGGGCGCAGCTCACCGGCCTCGTACATCAACGTGCCACGGCGGCGGACCAGCCGGGCTGCGGCAGGTGCCTCGAGCGAGCCGGCGGCCACGTAGGCGGAGTACTCCCCCAGCGAATGTCCAGCGGCAGCGACCACGTGGTCCTCGCCGAGGCGATCCTGGATCACGCTGAGCACGGCAGCGCTGTGGGCGAGAATCGCAGGCTGGGCATTGTGGGTGAGCGTGAGGTCCTCCGCGCTGCCTTCCCACATCACGTTGGTGAGCGAAGTCGGCAATGCCGCGTCGATTGCCTCGAGCGTGGCTGCCGCAGCCGGGAACTCATCCGCCAGGTCGCGCGCCATTCCCGGCTTCTGGGCACCCTGACCCGGGAACAGCAACACCGTCACCATCTCAGCACCACGCTGCCCCAGGTGAACCCGGCACCGAAGGTCACCAGCATCACGATCATCCCCTCGCGAAGACGACCTTCCTCGCGCGCCTGTAACAGCGCCAAGGGAATGCTGGCAGACGAAGTGTTGCCGTAGCGGTCGATGTTGACCATCACCTTGTCCATAGGGATGCCGGCGTGCTTGGCGGTAGCGTCGATGATCCGAAGATTGGCCTGGTGCGGCACCAGCAGGTCGATCGCATCCGGGGTCAGGCCGGCACGCTGGATTGCCTCGTCGGTGCTGCGGCTCATCGCCAGCACGGCGGCCTTGAACACCTCGCGCCCTGCCATCCGCATCAGGTGTCGGCGGTCGCGCACCACATCCTCGGTGAGCGGCTCCGCTGCCCCACCAGCGGGAATGTAGAGCAGCTCGGCGAGGTCGCCGTCGGCCCCCAGGTACGCGGACAACATTCCGGTGTCACTCCCCGCTGGCGTGCGCTGCAGGATGGCGGCACCGGCACCGTCACCAAACAGGATCACGGTGGAGCGATCATCCTTGTCGGTGATGGTCGAGAGCTTCTCTCCGCCGATCACGAGAATGGTGTCACCCTGCCCCGAGGCGATCATCCCCTCGGCGACGGTCAGGGCGTACACCCAACCGGGGCAAGCAGCAACCAGGTCGAATGCCCAGGCACCCTCGGCCCCGATTGCCGCCTGGATGTCGCAGGCCACCGCTGGCAGGCGCCGATCCGGCGTGACAGTGGCGAAGATCACGCCGTCGATCTGGTCGGGAGAGATGCCGGCATCACGAATGGCATCGCGGGCGGCGATCAGTGCGTAGTCGCTGAG
The DNA here is from genome assembly GCA_965651205.1 of uncultured bacterium. GTDB lineage: Bacteria > Gemmatimonadota > Gemmatimonadetes > Gemmatimonadales > GWC2-71-9 > Palsa-1233. The sequence continues at coordinate 113,335 of CBFGRM010000001.1, read as the reverse complement.
CTTCTCGTCAGGGCGTGCGATGCGGCGCTCACGGATGCCGGTGCGTTCGACGATCCACTCGTCCGAAGTGTCGAGATAGCTCTCGAGGTCGGCATTGGTGAGGATCCCCTCCGGCACCGCGGCACCGATACCGGTGATCCGGGCGATCGGTCGCGCGGCGATCACGACGCAGGCGGGGCGACGTGCCCCGCAAACTCTTCGGCGATGTGCTCGTTGAGACCCACCTGCACCGATTCCACCGCCTTGCGGATAGCGTTCTTGATTGCCGAAGGGCTGGACGATCCGTGGCAGATGATCGGCACCCCGCGCACGCCCAGAAGTGGAGCGCCGCCGTATTCGCTGTAGTCGAGGAATCGCATCAGCGGCGCGATCACCGGGGAGCCGAGCAGGGCGGGACTGTCGCGCCTGAGCAATGACTCCACCAGTCGACCCATCGATTCGTAGAACTTGAGTACCACGTTGCCGGTGAAGCCGTCGGCGACCACCACATCGATGCGACCGTGGACCGGGTGCGGCACCACCACATCGCGTCCCTCGATGTTGCCAACGTAGTTGATCAGTTCGTCGTTGCGCAGCATCTGGTGTGCCTCGCGGACAACGGCGCTGCCCTTGTCGTTCTCCTCGCCCACGTTGAGCAAACCCACCACCGGCCGCTCTCGCGCGACCACGTCGCGCATATACACCGATCCCAGATGGGCGAAGTTGACCAGCTCGCGTGCCGAGCAGTCGACATTGGCACCGGCGTCGAGAAGCAACACCGGGCCGTCGGCGGCCGGCAGCAGCGAGGCCACCGTGGCGCGATCAACCCCGGGATGCAAGCCGAGCAGGACGGTGGATGCGGCCAGCACGGCGCCGGTGTTGCCCGCGGATACGAAGGCGTCGGCTCGCCGCTCCTGGAGCAGGCTGAGGCCGACGACAAGTGAGGAATTGCGCTTGCGACGCACCGCCTGCAGCGGCTTGTCGTCCATCGTGACGACTTCCGGCGCGTCGACGATCTCGATCCTGCTGCGGTCGAGTGCCGGGTGACGATCGAGTTCGGGCGCGATTCGCCCGGCCTGCCCGACCAGGACCAGTTTGATATCCGGTCCCAGTTCCGCCAGTGCCAGCGCGGCGCCATCCACCTCGGAGGCTGGTGCGTGGTCGCCACCCATCGCGTCGAGTGCGACGCGGATCACTGCCTAGTTGTCCTCGACCTCGAGCCGCTTCTTGCCGGCATAATACCCGCAGGTCGGGCAAACCCGATGCGGAAGCCGTGGCGCACTGCAGCGCGGACACGCCTGGGCCGGGATGCCCTCGGCCGAATGATGGCCGCGACGCAACCGCTTGCGCGACTTGGAGAGTTTCCGCTTGGGAACTGCCATTGACCCCTCAGTGGTTCGTGCCGCTCACCGCACAACTGCACGGCCCGGCGTTCAAGTCAGCCCCGCAGACGGGACAGATACCCTTGCAATCTTCCTTGCAGAGCGGAAATGCCGCCGCCCGCAGTACCAGCTCCTCGCGAACCGCCTCAGCCAGGTCAATCGACGAAGCATCGGCAGGCAGAGGATAGACGCTGGGATCTTCCAGCAACTCCTCGTCGGCCGAAAAGAGCAACGTCAGCTCGTCATCGACCCGCTGCTCGACTTCCCCAAGACAGCGCCTGCACTCACCGATGATCCCGGTCCGGAGCGTGCCCTGCCAGACCAGGTTGTCACCATCGGCCCTGCGCAAGCGGCCACCGACTTGAACCGGCCCGGCCAGCCTGAGCTCGGTCCCCTCGAACACCGGATCGTCGGGGGCGAGCGAACCGGCCATCGCCAGTCCGTCGGCACCGAGCCGACGGAGATCCACAGAAAGCATAGCCCTCAAAACTACCAGATCCGCCCCAGTCGGGTCAAGCGTCAGAACGCCACGCCCAGAAGCGCCAACTCGCCCTCGGTGAAGAAGAACCCGATCTCGCGACGGGCGTTCTCGTCGCTGTCGGAGCCGTGAACGGCGTTCTTGCCCTTGGACTCCGCGAACCGCTTCCGGATCGTGCCGGCGGCCGCCTCGGCCGGGTCGGTGGCACCGATCGCCGTCCGCCAGGCCAATACCGCGTCGTCGGCCTCGAGAGCCAGCGCCACCGCCGGAGCCGAGCTCATAAACCCGACCAGCTCATCATAGAAAGGCCTGCCGCGGTGCACGGCGTAAAACGCCTCGGCCTGGGCCCGGGTGAGCTGGACCTGTCGCATCGCCCTGATCGCGAAGCCGGCGGCCTCGACCGCGGCCACGATGTTCCCGGTGTTGCCCGCAGCCACGGCGTCGGGCTTGATCATCGCAAAAGTGAAACGTCCGGCCATTTGGTATCTCAGATTGGATTGTCGACGTGGATAACCGCGTCACCGGGTCGCGGTGGGAAGCCCCTGCCGCGACCACTGGTGAACGCTCCATCGTGTTGCAGATGAACTATTTATCGCACCTCAAGTAAAGTCTTACTTCAGCTTCTCCTTGAGGATCTTCACCACATCCACCGGACGGCGCATAATTCCGATGCCAGCCGCCTCGAAGGCCTGGAACTTCTCCTCCGCGGTGCCGCTGGACCCGGAAATGATCGCTCCGGCGTGGCCCATCCGGCGTCCCTTGGGGGCGGTCTGGCCTGCCACGAAGCCAGCCACCGGCTTCTTGACGTTGGCCTTGATGAACTCGGCGGCCTCCTGCTCTGCCGTCCCGCCGATCTCGCCGATCATCACGATGGCCTCGGTCTTGGGGTCGTCGTTGAAGGCAGTGAGGACATCGATAAAGTCGGTCCCGATGATCGGGTCGCCACCGATACCCACGCAGGTGCTCTGGCCGAGCCCGTTGCGGGTGAGATGGTTGACGACCTCGTAGGTCAGGGTGCCCGAGCGGGACACCAGGCCAACCGGTCCCGGAGTCACGATCGAGCCGGGAATGATGCCGACCTTGGCCTCGCCCGGCGTGATCAGACCGGGACAATTGGGCCCGATCAGTCGAGTTCCGCGCTCGCGCAGGTAGGGCATCACCACCGTCATATCGAGCACCGGCACACCTTCGGTGATGCACACCACCAGGTCTATTCCGGCGTCGGAGGCCTCCTGGATCGCCCCCGCGGCCATCGCCGGCGGCACATAAATCACCGAGACGTTGGCCTCAGTGGCGCTGACGGCCTCGGCCACGGTGTTGAACACCGGCACGTTGCCGTCGAACTGCTGGCCACCCTTCCCCGGGGTCACGCCGGCCACCACGTTGGTGCCGTACTCGATCATCTGCCGGGCGTGGAACGAACCCTCACGACCGGTGATGCCCTGGATGACCAGCCGAGTGTCATTGCCGATCCAGATGCTCACGCCGCCCCCTTGGCAAGCTGCACGGCCTTCTCGACCGCTGCGTCCATATCGTTCATTGCGGTCATTCCCACGCTCTCCAGCACCCGGAAGGCTTCTTCCTCGTTGGTGCCGGTGAGTCGGATCACGATCGGCACTTCAACCTTGAACTGCTGGGTTGCGGCGACGATGCCATTGGCCACGTCGTCGGTGCGGGTGATGCCACCGAAGATGTTGAACAGGATCACCTTGACGTTGGGGTCGGCGGTGATGATCCGGAGCGCGTTGACGACCTTCTCGGGATTGGATGAACCACCAATGTCGAGGAAGTTGGCGGGTTCGCCGCCGTAGTACTTGACCAGGTCCATCGTGGCCATCGCCAGGCCGGCACCATTGACCACACAGCCGACGTCGCCCTCGAGCTTGATGAACGACAGGTTGGCCCGACGGGCGGCCACTTCGCTCGGCTCCTCTGCCGACTCGTCGCGAAGCACCGCGAGGTCTGGCCGCCGATCCAGCTCATTGTCGTCGATCACCACCTTGGCGTCGAGCGCCAGTACCCTGCCGTCAGGCGTGGTGACCAGCGGGTTGATCTCCGCCAACGACGCACCGTTGGCGGTGAAAACCTTGTAGAGCTGCTGGAGGATCTTCATCGCGCTCTTGACGTGGTCCCACTCGCGATAGAGGGCGAGCGCCAGCGTGAGCGCCTGATGCGGCAGCAGGCCGTAACGCGGATCGACAGGCAGCCGAGTGATCTTCTCGGGGGTCTTGGCGGCGACCTCCTCGATGTCCACACCACCGGCGTCGGAGACCATAAACACCGGCAACTGGGTGGCACGATCGAGAATCAACCCGACGTAGCTCTCGGTGGCGATGTCGGCAGCCGGAACCACCAGCACCTTGGTGACCACAAGTCCCTTGATGCTCATTCCGAGGATCTGCGAGGCGCAATCATTGGCTTCGGCAGGGTTGCGGGCCAGCTTCACGCCACCCGCCTTGCCACGTCCGCCGGTATGGACCTGTGCCTTGACGACAACCGTCCCGCCAATCCGCCGGGCGATCGCTTCCGCCTCGGTGGGAGTGGCGGCCACGTCGCCGTCGAACATCGGGACCCCGGCGGCCTTGAGCAGGTCGCGGGCCTGGTACTCGTGCAGATTCACGCCCACCTCTTCGTCGAGTCACGGTTCGCGGGCCGGTACTGTCACGGCGATGCCCTGCCGACCGGCCCGTCAGGAAATAACCCTTGAAAATAGCGGTGTTGCCGGGTGATGGCTACTCCGGAATCGAATCGCCGATCAGGCGCCGCAGCGCCTCCCAGGCACGGCCGAATGCGGTAAGATCACCGCGACCGAGGGCTGAATCGCCCTGCATCAACCAGGTGCGGGCCTCGCGGAAGCGTCCCCGCCAGTCGACCAGGCCGGATGTGCTGGTGGTGTCCGCGGCCAGCATCCGAGCCAGGGCCAGCTCCACGTCGCGACCACCACCGTGGCGATCCGCGGTCGCGATGGCCAGCCAGGCCAACTTCGGTTCCTGACCTGCGAGCACGAACGGCCGCCACGCCACCACGCCCGCAGGTCCGGAGTGCCAACGCACCGCCCCGGCAAGCAGGCTGTCCCCGCGCGCCTTGATGGAGTCGCGAAGCCGACCCAACTCAGGCGAGTCGTCCAGCAGACGGAGCAGATCTGTTCCGCTCCGGGCCTCGGCTCGGGAGATCGGGTTCACTGCGATCATCGCGCCGTCGACGCGGCGAGTGGCGGTGAGCAGCGTGCGTGGTCGTTGACCGTCGCCGTTGCGGAGCAGCACCCGGAGTCCAGTGCCGTTCGGCAACCACACCGGTGTTGCGACCGGGGCAACCGCATCGACCGCGCCCAGGCCACCCAGGTCCCAGTGCGGCAACGACAGCACGGTGATCTGGCGCGCAAACCACTCACCGGGGTACGGCAGCGCCGCGGCCGTGGCCGCCGGCAACGAGTCCCTAACCATCGGAGCGAAGGCACGTGCCCACGCTCGACCCAGTGGGCCACCAGCCGGATCACGGTACACGGTGGTTTGTCCGTCACTCGACCGCACCAGCGCAACCAGGGCCGGCACCACCCCGCTCACGGTTGCTCCGTCGAAGGCAACCCTGGTCGCGAGCGGAGCCTCGGGCACCACCGCGTAGCCGGTGACGACCCAGTGGAGTGCGTCATCGATTCGCGTCAGTCCGGTGGTTCGCCACTCAAGCGGTGGAACCAGTTCCGTCAGCCGCTCCTGCGGATCCCGCAACCAGTCGATGGTGGTGGCATCCTCCAGTGCGAGGACTCCTGGTCCCTGCAGCGTCCAGGCAAGAATCAGTCGTCGTGGCCAGGACCCTACCCTGACGCCGCCGTGTGTCACGGCCCAGCCGGTGGCGCCCGGCAGCGATCCCGGGTCCACCTGGGTGGTGGTGGGTAGGCCGGCCGTGCCGATCACCGCTGCGGTACTCGGCACGTCGCGGACCATCAATCGAGTCGGCCCATCTACCGGTGTCGACGCCACCAACCAGTGCGGCCGCTCCACATTGCCGGCCGGCAGGGCACCGACAGGGCGCTGTCCCTCCAGCACCGCGAGCGTGGTCAGTACGCGTTCATCCCAGACATCGATCACCGGTGGGAGCGAGTCGACGGCCATCGACTCGACCAGGCGGATTCCGTACATCGCCTGCTCGATCCGGCGCTGCTCGACGTCGCGCTCCGCGTTGGCCGGCATTTCGGCCAGGAACGCCGGCACCACCAGTCGCTCGGTGATGGCGGCGATCGCCAGCACGGCCCAGCCCGACAGCAGCAGGTTGCCGCGCCTGCCCCGGATCCACGGCAGCGAGAGCAGCGCGGTCGCGAATGCGATTCCGGCCAGGAGCCAGGCCGCAACCAGCCGGAACTCCCCGACACGGGGTTCGATCGGCACGTCCACCGAGACGGCCAACAGCGAAGGTGCCAGCAGATAGCCAAGTGCGATCAGCAGGGCCAGCAGCATCAGCAGTCGACCGATGACGAAGCGTGCCTCCTCTGACACCAGGAGGCGTGCACCAGTGCGGCGGATCCCACCCAGGATCAGGTGGATGGTGGCGACATACAGCAGGCCGGCAAGCACGAGATGCACCGCGAACCTGTGCAGCAAGCGGGTGAGCGGATGATCGGCGATCAGGTAGCCGAGATCGCGGCCAAGCAGTGGATCACTGACGCCATACTCCACCCCGGCGTTGCGGAGCGCGATTGCGGCGGTCCACTGGTCGGGATCCTGGAGCAGCATCGTGATCACCACGAGTGCGGCCGCCAGAATCGCCGCGAACGTCTGCACGGTCAGGCCGGGGGAGGCATCGGAGTTGGCGAGTGGCCGCGCGGAGTCGGGAAGGCGCCTGACTCCGAGGTAGTGTCCAAACCAGTAGAACACCGTCACCAGCAACACCACGATGAAGACACCCGAGCGCAGCAGGTGCCAGCGGGCCAGGCCCGCCACTGCATCAGACGAGATGGATGAGGCCCACCAGAAGGCCGTGACCGCATCGGCCAATGCGCGGCCGATCAGCAACACCGGCACCGCGATCCCCAGCAGGGTCAGCAGCCGCCGCGAGCGCGGCGTCATCGATTCAGACCTTCACGCCCCGGTCGGCAAGCCAGGTCATCACCTCGGCCTGGTGCGCGTCGCGACCGGCAGCGGTGGTGGCTTCGAACCGCATCACCAGGACCGCCTGAGTGTTCGACGCCCGCAGCAGTCCCCAGCCGTCGGGCCAGGAGATCCGCACGCCATCGATCGTAATGACCGGATACCTGGAACCGAACTCGGCGGCAGCCTCCGCAACGATCGCGAACTTGCGCTCCTCATCACAGGGCACTCGCAGTTCGGGGGTAGTGTGACTCTCCGGCAGCCCTGCAAGGTGACGCGACAGGCCAGGCCCTTGTCGCGAAACGATCTCGAGCAGGCGCGCCGCGCCGAAGAGTGCGTCGTCAAAACCGAACCAGTCGCCGCCGAAGAACATATGGCCGCTCATCTCGCCGGCCAGCGGTGCCCCTTCCTCGTGCATCTTGGCCTTGATAAGCGAGTGGCCGGTCTTCCACATCACCGGGCGAGCACCGGCACGCTCCAGTTCGGCGGGAAGCACGTCGGAACACTTGACGTCGAAGATCACCGGGATCCCGGCGCCAAACCTGCGGACTGCGTCGCGTCCGTAGAGGATCAGCAATTGGTCACCGAACACCGGACGTGCCTGTTCATCCACCGCCCCGATCCGGTCCGCGTCGCCGTCGAATGCGATCCCGAGCTCGGCCCCGACTCGTCGCACCGCCTGCTGAAGGTCGACGAGATTCTCCAGCACTGTGGGGTCGGGATGATGGTTGGGGAACGTGCCGTCGCTCTCTGCGAACAGCGGGATGACATCGGCACCCAAGGCTTCCAGCGTGCTGATAGCGATCAGCGCACCGACGCCGTTGCCGCAGTCCACCACCACCTTGACCGGGCGCTCGAGCCGGTGGCGAGACACGATCGCATCGCGGTAGCGTCCCAGTACCGATGCGTCGCTGGCCTCGCGGCCATCACCGCTGTCGAACTGTTCCAGGGTGATCATCTGGTACAGCTCCTGAATCTCCTCGCCGTGGAGCGAGCCACCACCCAGCACCATCTTGAAGCCATTGAATTCGGGTGGGTTGTGGGAACCCGTTACCTGGATGCCGCCGTCGGTGGCGAGCGCCTCGACTGCGAAATAGAGCGCAGGCGTGGGCAGCTCTGCCACGTCGATGGCGGTGCCACCGGCAGCAACGATGCCGCGGCGCACGCCGGCTGCGAGCGCCGCCCCGCTGGGTCGGTTGTCACGACCCACCGCGAGCGTGACCGGGTGTCCCAGTCGCCGGGCTCCGATGGTCGCGACACCGCGACCGATCGCTTCGGCTAGTGCGGGGGTGAGTTGCGAGTCCACCAGGCCGCGGACATCGTACTCGCGGAAGATCGAACGTGGCACCTGCACACGGCCCCCTGGCGGATCAGCGGGTCAGGACGGGCAACGCCTGGTGGCGGAGCTGCACCGCCTCCTGCGTCGCAAAGTCGAGTACGGTCCGGGGCCAGATGCCGAGGACCAGCAGCGCGGCGACGCAGATGGCGACTGCCAGCTTGGCCGGTGCCGGGAACCGGATCGTCTGGTGGGCCTGTCGGGTCCGGGTGGGCTTGAGCGTCATCGCCAGCACCACCGGAAGGTAGTAGCCGATCGAGATGCCCGAAGTGAGCACCGCCACGACGGGCAGCAGCCACTCACCCTCCGCGATCGGGGCGGAGATCAGGTACCACTTGCCGATGAACCCGAAGGTTCCCGGAAATCCGAGCAGCGAGAGCATACACACCGTCATCCCCAGCGCCGCGAACGGACGCACACTGAACAGGCCCTCGAGATCGGCGAGCAACACCGTGCGCGCACCGGCGCGCTCGATCGAGGCAATGATCCCGAACGCCGCCACGGTGGCGATGGAGTATGTCAGCAGGTAGACCAGCACCGCTGCCGTCCCGAGATCCGAGTGAGCCCACAGTGCCAGTCCCAGGTAACCGGCGTGTGCCACGGCGGAGTATGCCAGCATCCGCTTCATCGACTGCTGCACCAGCGCTACGAGGTTGCCGATCACCATCGTGGCGATGGCGAGGCCGGCTATGACCGGTCGCCAGATGTCCACGTACGACGGGAAGACCTCCGCCAGCACTCGTGCCAGGGCGAGAAATGCCGCGGCCTTCACGCCGGCAGCCATAAATGCGGTGACCGGTGTCGGTGCACCTTCATACACATCGGGTGCCCAGGCGTGGAATGGCACGACGGCCACCTTGAAGCCGAAACCCACCAGCAGCAGGGCCAGGCCGGCCTTGGCCATAGTCGTCGGTTCGGTGGCAGTGAGCTGTGCACCCACCAGGGCAAAGTTGAACTGGCCGGTGGCGCCGTAGATGAGCGCAATGCCGTAGAGCAGGAAGCCGCTCGCGAATGCCCCGATCAGGAAGTACTTGAGTGCGGCCTCGGCGGGGGCGCGGCGGGTGCGATCATACCCGGCCAGGATGTACACCGCCAGCGACATCACTTCCAGCCCGAGGAACAGCGTGATGAAGTCGGCAGAACCGGCCAGCAGCATCATCCCGACAGTGGCCAGCATCAGCAGCGCGTAGTACTCGGGCGCCAGGATTCCCTGCCGTTCGAGCCAGCGCAGCGAAAGTATCGTCGTACCGAGTCCGATCGTGAGCAGCAGTGCGTTGGAGGCAAACCGGAAGCCGTCGAGCGCGATCATCTGCGGCAGTCCGTCGGCCCGCGCACCCTCCACTGCAAGCCAACCGGTGGCCAGCGCCGCCAGGGCGTAGCCGACCAGCGACAGCGTGCCGGTGTTTCGTGAATCGCGCGCGGTGCCGTGATTCCACGCCACGTAGAGAAGGACCACCAGCGCCCAGCCGGTCAGCACCACCTCTGGAAGCAGCGCCTGGAACACGCCACCCGGGGTTGCCATATCGATCAGCATCACGGCAGGACCCTCGCATTGCTGGTGATTGTCGGCGGCAGGGCACGCGACGGTGGCAAGTGACGGTCGATCATCTCCACATATGCCCGGGCCGCGCTCTCGGTGCGCCGCAGAATCGGGCCGGGATAGAGGCCGATCCAGAACATTGCCACGATCAGGGGTCCGAGCACCGCAATCTCGCGTCGGGTGAGGTCGGCGATACCCTCGTTGAGCGGATTGGTCAGGCGGTTGAAGATCACCCGCTGGGTGGCCCACAGCAGGTAAGCAGCAGAGAAGATCAGCACCGTGGCGCCGATGGCGACCAGCACCGGATAGCGGCCGAACGACCCGACGAACACCAGGAACTCGCCCACGAAGCCGTTGAGGCCCGGCAGCCCGATCGACGAGAATGCCGTGATCACGAACGCCGTCGACAGGAGCGGAGCGACGCGTGCCAGGCCGCCGAAGTCGGTGATCATCCGGGTGTGGCGACGTTCGTACAGGAAGCCGATCAGGAAGAACAGCGCCCCGGTCGACAGGCCGTGCGACACCATCACCAGGATGGCACCTTGCACGCTCTCGACCGTGCTTCCCCAGATGCCGAGCATCACGAAGCCGAGGTGTGACACTGACGAATACGCCACCAGTCGCTTGAGATCAGGCTGGACCATTGCCACCAGTGACGAGTACACGATGCCGGTGACAGCCAGCGCGGCCATCACGTTGCCGACCGTTTCCGACAGCGCGAAGGTCGGGAAGAACGGGATCGCGAAGCGCAGGAACCCGTAAGTGCCCATCTTCAGCAGGATCACGGCGAGGTCCACCGAACCCGCCGTGGGCGCCTCGGTGTGGGCATCGGGCAGCCAGGTGTGGAACGGGAACAGCGGCACCTTGACCGCAAATGCCAGCGCGAAGGCGACGAACATCCAGCCCGCCCAGGGGCCGATAGCAGAGGCGTTGGCGAGCAGGTGCGAGTAGGCGAACGAGTACTCGCCGGTCGCCTGCCCCACCATTATCACCATCCAGATTATCGCGACCAGCATCAGCAGCGAGCCGACGAAGGTGTAGATGACGAACTTGGTCGCCGCGTAGATCCGGTTGTGGCTGCCCCAGATGCCGATCAGGAAGTACATCGGGATCAGCAGCAGTTCCCAGAAGATGTAGAACAGGAACAGGTCCAGCGAGACGAAGACACCGAGCATCCCGGTGTTGAGGGCCATCAGCAGTGCGTAATAGCCTCGCTGCTTGGTGTCGATGCCGCGCCAGCTTCCCCACACCACCAGCGGCATCATCACCACCGACAGCAGCACCAGCATCACCGATATGCCATCGATGCCCACCCGGTAGCCGATGCCGTAGCTGCCCAGCCAGGAGACATCGGTGACGAACTGCATTCCCGGGTTCGCCGGATCGAACGCCCACCACAAGCCGATGCCGAGCACCGCCTCGATGATCGCGACGGCGAGCGCGATCCAGCGGGCGTGGTGCACCTTGAAGAACAGCACCAGCGGCATCGCGAACAGGGGCAGCAGCAGCAGGACGTGGAGAATCCAGCCGTCGTAGCCGATGGAATCCAGGAAGGCGTTCACGGCAGGCCTCCTGTCATCACCGCCCGGAGCACCAGCACCACCCCGATCGTGAAGATGGTGACGTAGAAGGCCACCTGGCCGTTCTGGAGTTGCGAGCCGGCCCAGCCGAGGCCCTTGGCGAGCCGGGCGGTTCCACCGACGAACAACCGGTCAATCAGTCCGGCATCCAGTCCTCGCCACAGCACCACGCGCGAGAACCACACCGTGGGATTGACGATTGCGCGCTGGTAGATCTCATCGACGTAGTACTTGTTGGCGAGCACCCTTGCGAAGCCGGTTGCTTGGGGGGCGTTGGCAGGGGTCGGAATCTCGCGCCGGCTGCTGGCAAGGAACCCGAGCGTCAGTCCGATCACGGCGATTGCGACGGCACCGGCCACCAGCAGCAGTTCGGTGTTGCCGCTCGGCGGATGCAGCGGTTCGAGCAGCAGGGCCATCGGCGCCAGTACCGGCTCGAGCCAGTGGTCGAGCCAGTGATTGCCGCCCACGAAGGAGGGCAGGTTGATCAGGCCACCGGCCACCGTCAGCCCGCCGAGCACGGTGAGCGGCACGGTCATCACGGCGGGGGCCTCGTGGATGTGTTCCTCGACGTCGCTGCCGCCGCGGAACTCACCCAGGAAGGTGAGGGTCATCAGTCGTGCCATATAGAATGCCGTCATCAGCGCCGCAGCCAGGCCCAGGCCCCAGGCGAACAGGTACAAGCCACTGCCCTGTCCCCGCACGAAGGCCAGGGCCAGGATCTCGTCCTTGGAGAAGAACCCTGCCAGCGGCGGGATTCCGGCGATCGCCAGGGTGGCGATCCCCATCAGGGCAAAGGTCCACGGCATCCGGTGCCTGAGGCCGCCCATATTGCGCATATCCTGGGCGTCGTCGTGTCGGCCGGTGTGATGCAGCGCCTCGTGCATCGCGTGAATCACCGAGCCCGCGCCGAGGAACAGCAGCGCCTTGAAGAATGCGTGGGTGACCAGGTGGAAAATGCCGGCAGTCCAGGCCCCGCTTCCGACGGCCAGGAACATATAGCCGAGCTGCGACACGGTTGAGTAGGCGAGCACCTTCTTGATGTCGTTCTGCTTGAGAGCGATTGTCGCCGCAAAGAAGGCGGTGACCGCGCCGGTGATCGCCACAATCTCCATCGCCAGCGGTGCCAGCGTGAAGAGCACCCCGGTCCTGACCACCACGAAGATGCCGGCGGTGACCATCGTCGCCGCGTGGATCAGCGCGGAGACGGGCGTGGGGCCGGCCATCGCGTCCGGAAGCCAGGTGTAGAGGGGAATCTGGGCGCTCTTGCCGGTGCAGCCCAGGAACAGCAGCAGCGCGATCGCCAGTGCCGTGGCACTGCCGTAGGGGATGGATGCCGCGGCCAGCGCGGCAATGCCGGTGTACTCCAGGGTGCCGAGGCTCCACCAGATCAGCAGCATCGCGATCATCACGCCGAAGTCGCCGATGCGGTTCATCAGGAATGCCTTGAAGCCCGCCGACGAGTTGCTGTTGACCTCGAACCAGAACCCGATCAGCAGGTACGAGCAGAGGCCCACCGCCTCCCAACCGATGTAGGTGACCGGCAGCGACGACCCGAGCACCAGCACGAGCATTCCCACTACGAACAGGTTGAGGTAGCTGAAGTAGCGGGCATAGCCGGGGTCGGCTTTCATATAGCCGACCGAGAAGATGTGGATCAGTGCGCCGACGCCGGTGACCACCAGCAGCATCACGGTGGAGAGCTGGTCGATCAGCAGTGCCATCTCGACGTCGAGGCGATCGGTCACCGGCATCCAGCTCCAGAGCACGATCCGCGTTGCCTGCCCGGTGGAGTGGACATCGATGAACACGCCGACCGCGACGGCGAAGGCAGCCAGCATCACGCCGGGGCCGACCAGTGTGACCAACCGCTTGTTGGTCGAGCGCGTGAGAGCCAGGCCGCCGTTGACCAGGCCGCCGAGCAGCGGAAATGCGATGGTGAGCCAGGCCCAGGATGCCACGCTGCTCAGCCCTTGAGGAGGTTGATCGACTTGAGATCCACCGACTGGGTATGCCGGAAGATCGCCAGGATGATGGCCAGTCCGACTGCCGCCTCGGCAGCCGCCACTGTCATCACGAAGAACACCATCAGTTGGCCGCCCACGCCGTGGACCTGGGCCAGCGCCACGAACGTGAGGTTGACCGCGTTGAGCATCAACTCGACGCACATCAGCACCACGATCGCGTTACGGCGAATCAGCACGCCAGCCACACCGATGGCGAACAGGATTGCCGAGACCGTGAGGGTTGGGCCCAGCAGCATTCAGATCCTCTTCTTGGCGAGAACGACCGCCCCGATCACTGCCACCAGCAGCAGCACCGAGGTGATTTCGAATGGAACCAGGTAGGCCTCGAACAACGGCCGCGCGACTCCACCGACCACGCCGTGTTCCACCACCGCGGCGTTCATCGCTGCGCCGTCGGGGAACACCAGCGCCGGATCGGGCGATGGCATATTGGAGAACTCATCGGCGAGGCGCTGCTGGTCGTAGCGGCCGATGACCAGCAACTGCGCCCCCATAACCCCGGTGACGCCGGTGGCCAGCAACCAGAGCGGCCACCGGCGCCACTCGCGCGGAGTGCCGTCGAGGTTGAGCAGCATCACGGCGAAGAGGAACAGCACCATCACCGCGCCGGCGTACACGATCACCTGTATCGCGGCGAGGAACTGTGCGTCGAGCAGCACGAACATCCCCGCGATCGCGAACATAGTCGTGACCAGCCACATCACCGATGCGATCGGGTTGACCCTGGTCACCGTGAGCAGGGCCGCGATGATCGCCAGCCCCGAGAACAGCCAGAACACCACCGTCACGGCGTCCATTCACTCGCCCTTGGGGTCGGCGGGGTCCCAGAGCGTCGACACCGGATGCGTCTGGGAGGTGAGTCGCTCGTGGTCGTAAACGAACCGGTTGCGGGAGTACTCGGCGTTCTCGAAATGCACCCCCACGTGGATCGCCTCCTCGGGGCACACTTCCTGGCAGTAGCCGCAGAAAACGCAGCGGAATTCGTCGATCTCGTAGATCAGCGGGAAGCGGTTGCCGCGCTCGTCCTCGCCGGGCACCAGCTTGATGCAGTTCGCCGGGCAGATCTGCGGACACAGCCCGCAGGCGACGCACTTGGAGCGACCCTGCTCGTCGGTGAGCATCCGGTGGGTGCCGCGCCAGCGGGTCGAGAGCCGCCAGTCGTCGGTGCTCCGTTGTTCCGGGTATTCCATCGTGTGCCTGGGCTGGAACAGGTGCCGGAACGTCAGCGCCATCCCCTTGAGGGTTGCGCGCACGTAGGAGACACCCTGCTCCGGCCTCGGCAGAACCTTCACTCCGATCGCCACCTCAGCCCTCCGATTGAACGGTGGGAGACATCCGTCGCGAGCTGGCGCCCTGCATCACGCGCCCGCGGTCGAGCACCAGGAAGAACGCCGCGGCCAGTCCGAGATTGAACACAGTCAGCACCAGTGCCTGCACCAGCGGCGTGGCCAGGGGCATCAGGAAGTCGAGCGCCCACAGCGCGATCGCCATCAGCATCACGTAGGCCAGCGCCACCGGCAACATCACCTTCCAGCCCAGCGCCATCAACTGGTCGTAGCGGAAGCGCGGCAGCGTCCAGCGGATCCAGATCACGACGAAGATCCAGAAGAACATCTTCACGAAGAACATCAGGTGGGTGGCGATGGTCTGCAGCACGCCGCCCTGTTCGTCCCAGGTGGTGAACGGAATGTCCCAGCCGCCGAAGAACAGCGACGCGATCATCGCCGCAACCGTGATGATGTGGGCATACTCCGCGATGTAGAACATCGAGAACTTCATCGCGCTGTATTCGGAATGGTAGCCGGCCACCAGCTCGGACTCCGCCTCGGGCAGGTCGAAGGGCAACCGGTTGGTCTCGGCGAAACCGGAAACCACGAAGAGGAAGCACGAGAGGAACAGCGGCCCCACGAACCAGAGCCCCTCCTGCTGCCGCTGGATGATCTCCGCGAAGCCGACGTTGCCGGTGATCAGCAACACCGGGATCAGCGAGAGACCCAGCGCCACCTCGTACGACACCATCTGGGCACTGGCCCTGAGCCCGCCCAGCAGCGAATACTTGCTGTTGGACGACCAGCCGGCGATGGCGACGCCGTAGACACCCATCGACGACAGCGCCAGCACGAACAGGAAGCCGATCGGCAACTCGGCGATGCTGATAGGCATCAATCCGTCGTAGACGATCCGGCCGATCAGGGGCAGGTTCCAGTCGATCGCGACTGGCAATGGTGCTGCCAGCGGAATGACGGCCAGCAGCATCAGCGCCGGGGTGAAGGACAGTGCTGGTGCCAGCACGAACATCGTCTGATTGGCCCCCGCCGGCCTGGTTTCTTCCTTGAGGATGTTCTTGAGGCCGTCGGCGGCGGGCTGCAGCAGTCCCCACGGGCCGACACGGTTCGGCCCCGGACGGTTCTGGAACCAACCGGCAAGCTTCCGTTCGACCAGCGTGAGCATCGCCACGCCGACCAGCAACGCGGTGAAGATCGCCAGCAGGCGGATCACGCTGAAAAACAGGAACCCCTTGAGTTCCGGAGTCACCGGGCGACTCCGCTGGCAGCCCCGGCAATCACCCGACCGACCAATCCGAGGTCGCCGTAGCCGAGTCCGTCAAACGCGCCGAGCGAGGCGAATGCCTCGGCGGCGGTGGCGGGAGCGACCCGATCCTCGGCCAGCCTGGCCCAGGTGGAAGCAGCCACCCACCACGCCGGTCGGGCCTGCCCCGGTGCGCCACGGGCCGGCAGGTAGCGCTGGGCGCGACCGTCGCGATTGACGAACACACCCTGCTCTTCGGCCACCGTGGTGATCGGCAGCAGCAGCGCGGCGTTGCCGAAGCGCTGGTCGGGCACAGTGGCGAGGTGCACCGTCACTCCGGCTCCGGACAGTGCGGCGGCCTCCGCGTCATCGAGCTCGACGTCGACAACGATCGCGGCAGCCGCGCCAGCCAGTGCGGCTATGGCCCGATCCCAGCCACCGTCCGCGCCCAGGAGCCGGGCACCGTGCAGGTTGGCAGCACGTTCGGCGCGCAGCGCCAGGCCGGGAATGCCTGCCAACGGCGCCTCGGGTCCGATCGGCACCTTCATCGCCGCGAGATGGGGCCGGTCCTCGACCATCCGCAGCAACCAGCCGATCGCCTCGCTGGAAACCCGGCCGCCCAGGAGCAGCACCACCTCGCCGCTGGTCTCGGTGAGCAGCCGCTGGAAGGTGTCCAGCGCCTCATCCCATTCGACGGCGACTCCGGCACCGCTTCGGGCCACCAGCGGCACCTCGGCGCGATCACCGCGATTCAGCCAGCGATAGTCGGCTCTGCCGGTGTCGCAGATGAAGTGGCGATTTACTTCGAGATTGGGGCGCGGACGCAGCCGGACCACGACGTCGTCGCGGGTATCGATCATCACGTTGCATCCCTGGGTGCAACCGGTGCAGATCGATGCCGTCTTGTCGAGATCCCAGGCACGCGCCTTGTGCAGGAAGTCCTTGGAAATGAGCGATCCCACCGGGCAGAGGTCGACCACATTGCCCGACCACGGGTGGTCGAGCTCCTGGCCCGGGTCGATGCCGATGTAGGCACGGTCGCCGCGTTCCGACACGTTGAGCACCGGTGTCTCGGCGACGTCGTCCATAAAGCGCACGCAGCGGGTACACAGGATGCATCGGTTGGCGACGTACAGGATGTCGGGACCGAAATCCTCGACCGGGTTGTAGCGCTTGGGATACTGGTCGAACCGCGAGGCTGCCCGACCTTCCTGGAAGGTGAAGTCCTGCAGCTCGCACTCCCCCGACTGATCGCAGATCGGGCAATCCAGCGGGTGATTGATGAGCAGGAACTCGAGCACCGCAGCGCGCGCCTTCTTTGCGGTCGGCGAGTGGATGTGAACCACCTGGCCCTCGGCCGCAGCGGTGACACACGAAGGCACCAGCTTGGGGAGCTTCTCCACTTCGACCAGGCACATCCGACAGACCGCCGGTGACGGCAGCGACGGGTGGTAGCAGTAGTGCGGCACCAGCACGCCGGCCTGCTTGGCGGCCTCGATCAGCATTGTTCCCTTGGCGACCGAAACCTCGACGCCTTCGATCGTCAGCGTGACCGTGTCATCTGCCATCGATCAGGCCTCCACCAGCGCTGGCTCGCGGGCCCCGGAGAGATAGGCCTCGAACTCGTCGCGGAACTTGGTGATGCCACTCACCACCGGAGTGGCACACGAATCCGACAGCACGCAGATGGTGCGTCCCGTCATCTGCTCCGCGAGGTCGAGCAACAGGTCGAGGTCGGCCGAGGTTCCCTCGCCCCGCAGGATCCGCTCGAGCACCCGGGTGGTCCACGCGGTACCCTCGCGGCAGTTGGTGCACTGCGCGCAGCTCTCGTGGGCGTAGAACCTCGCCAGCCGCCAGATCTGCAACACGATGTCGGTGGTGTCGTCCATCACGATCATTCCGCCCGAACCCAGCAGCGAACCCGCTGCTGCGATGCCCTCGTAGTCGGTGATGCAACCCTCCGCCTCGCTGGCGGTGAGGATCGGCACCGATGAGCCACCTGGGATCACCGCCTTGATCGTCCTGCCGGGCAGCGGACCGCCGCAGCATTCCCAGATCAGGTCGCGCATCGGCATCCCGAGGGTGATCTCGTAGGTGCCCGGTCGCTGCACGTGTCCGCACACCGAGATCAGCTTGGTTCCGGTGCTCTTGGGGGACCCGAGCGAGAGACCTGCGTACCACGCCGCACCGCGATTGATCACGTGCGGCACCGCCGACAGCGTCTCGACATTGTTGATCGTGGTGGGCATCCCGAACAGGCCCGACACCGCCGGGAATGGCGGCTTGACGCGCGGGTTGCCGCGCTTGCCCTCGATCGCGTTCATCAGCGCGGTTTCCTCGCCGCAGATATACGCCCCCGCGCCACGATGCACCACGATGTCGATGCGCTTGCCCGAACCGAACACGTTCTCGCCCAGCGCGCCGGCTGCGTATGCCTCGGCAACGGCCTGCTCCAGTATCCTGCCCGGCGTGGTGTATTCACCGCGCACGAAGATGTAGCAGGTCTCGGCCCGGATGGCGAGGCTGCCGATGGCGCAGCCCTCGATCAGTGCGTGCGGGGTCCAGCGCAGGATCTCGCGGTCCTTGAACGTGCCGGGTTCCGACTCGTCGGCGTTGCAGCAGAGGTAGTGCGGCTTGCCGTCCTCCTTCGGCATAAACGACCACTTCAAGCCGGTCGGGAAGCCGGCGCCACCCCGGCCGCGCAGTCCCGATGCCTTGACCTCCTCGACGATCTCCTCCGGCGTCATCGACAGCGCCTTGCGCAGGGCCGAATAGCCGCCGCGTGCAGTCCAGCCGGCAAAGCTGCGTGCCTCCGGTTGCCCGAAGTGTTCGGACAGCACCGGTGTCTCGAGTTCGTGGATCGGATGCGGATAACCCATCAGGGATACCTGGCCAGAATTTCGGGAACCTGGTCCGGGGTCACCGATTCCAGGAAATCATCATCGATCAGCACCGGTGTCACGAAGCCGCAGGCACCGATGCACTCGGCCTCGACCACCGTGAACCGGCCGTCGGCCGAAGTTGCGCCGAGTTCGCCGCAGCCGGTGTGCTCCAGCAGTGCTGCAAGCACATCGCCCGAGCCGCACATCAGGCAAGGCGAGGTCGTGCACACCTGGATGAAATGGCGACCGACCGGATGGGTGTGGTACATCGTGTAGAAGGTGACCACGCCGCGGACCAGCGCCGGCGTGAGCTCCAGCTCGGCGGCAATTTCGTCGATCGCCTCCGGTGACACCCAGCCGTGTGCCTCCTGCGCCATCCAGAGCGCCGGCAGCAGCAGTGCCTGGCGGGTCGGGTAATGCTGCCCGAGTTCGCTAAGTGCCTTGCGGCGCTCCGGCGTGAACACGGGCCCGGTCGGGGCCGGATGTGCGCTCACCGGTCCACCTCACCCATCACGATGTCCACGCTTGCATTGATCGCGATCACGTCGGAAAGCTGGGCGCCCTCGCACAGCTTCGGCAGTGCGGCAAGGTTGATGAACGACGGCGGCCTGATTCGCCAGCGCGCCGGCTTGGCGGTTCCGTCCGACACCACATAGTAGCCGAGTTCGCCCTTGGGATTCTCCACCGCCTGGTACACCTCGCCGGCCGGCGGACGGATCCCCTCCATCACCTGCTTGAAGTGGTAGATCATCGCTTCCATATCGCTCATCGCCCGCGACTTGGGCGGCAGGATCACCCGCGGATCGGAGCAGTTGACCGGCCCCGGACGGAGACGATCCAGGGCCTGGGCCAGGATCCGGGTCGACTGGAACATCTCCTCCAGCCGCACGCGATAGCGGTCGTAGATGTCGCCGTGTTCGCCGACCGGCACGTCGAAGTCGAACTCTTCGTAACCGAGGTACGGCCTATCCTTGCGCACGTCGAACGGCACCCCGCTGGCGCGCAGCATCGGACCCGACAGCGACCAGTTGATCGCGTCGCTAGCCGACATCACCCCGACGCCCTGGGTGCGGCCGATCCAGATCGCGTTCCGGGAGAAGATCGTGTCTACCTCGCGGAGTGTGTTCGGGAAGGTGTCGACGAACTTGCGGAGCTCCGACTCCCAGCCGTCCGGCACGTCGGCCATCATCCCGCCGACACGCGCCACGCTGGTGGTGAGCCGGGCTCCGGTCCACGCTTCCTGGAGGTTGTACACCCGCTCGCGTTCCTGGAACATCCACAGGAACGGCGTGTACGCGCCGAGATCGATTCCGGTGGTGCCGGCCCAGACCAGGTGTGAGATGATCCGTGACAGTTCCATCGCGATCACCCGCAGCAGTCGGCAGCGTTCGGTGATCTCGATGCCCATCAACGATTCCACCGCCATCGCCAGGGTGATGTTGTTCGCCATCGGCGACAGGTAGTCGGTGCGATCGGTGAGTGGAATGATCTGGTTGTACTGGCGATACTCGCCGAGCTTCTCGAACCCGGAGTGCAGGTAGCCGATGTGCGGAATCACCCGCCGCACGGTTTCGCCCTCGAGCTCGACCACCAGGCGCAGCACGCCGTGCGTCGCCGGGTGCTGTGGTCCGATGTTGACCAGCATATGCTCGGCGCCGAAGTCGTCGTCGACCGACTCCGAGGGGCGTCGCTTGACGCCAAGCGGTGCCGCGATCAGGCGACCGGAGGAGTCGACGGCCGGAGTCTTGAGCTCGAACTCCATCGTGCGCGGTGTCACGGGCGTTCGACCCTCCCCTCGCGCTCGAGGCGTTCGCGCACGTCGGCCGGCAGCTCGTGATACGCCTCTACGATGGACAGTTCCTCGAGGGTGTAGTGCGCCTCGGGGTTGGCCGCCAGCGCCTGCCTGGTCTGCTCGCTTCGGGAGCGATGGCCACGCAGCGGGAACGACTTCCGGAGCGGGTACCCCTCGTCGTAGGTGTTCCACATCAAGAGGCGACGCAGGTCGGGATGGCCCCGGAAGGTGACGCCGAACATATCGTACACCTCTCGCTCCAGCCAATCGGCACCGTTCCAGAGATCGGTGACGGTGGCCACCTCGAGCGGACCTGCAGGATCGAACAGGATCTTGATCCGGAGATCGGCGCCGTGCGCCAACGAACGCAACTGGTACACCACCTCCAGCGGCAGCTCGGGATCGCGGTATTCCACTGCGGTAATGTCACAGAGATAGTCGTACCGCTGCGACGGATCGTCACGCAGCCACGCCAGGATCTCGTGCGCGCGTGCCGGCTCGACCGCAACCGCGAGCTGTCCCGCCGACTCGCGCTCGGCGTGAATCGCGGTGCCGAACTGCGCCCGCATTGCAGCAACCGTTGCACGGGCCGAAGCGAGCACCGCAGTCGAAGAGGCTGACACGACTGCCGGCAGCGGTGCGCTCACCCCGACCTCGTCTGGCTCACCGAGTTGCCGAACGGCTCGGACACCTCGTCGATCTCCTCGGGCCGCCGGAACAGGCCGTCAGGCCCGACCAGGTGTTCCACCCGGAGTGTCGGATCGCTGATCGATTCCGCCTGGATCTTCTTCTGCAGCATAAGGATGCCGTAGAGCAGCCCCTCGGGACGCGGCGGGCACCCCGGCACGTACACGTCGACCGGGATGATGGTGTCGATTCCCTGCACCATCGCGTAGTTGTCGAAAATTCCACCGCTGGACGCGCAGGCACCCATCGAGATAGACCACTTGGGCTGCGGCATCTGGTCCCAGATCCTGCGGATCACCGGCGCCAGCTTGAACGGCAGCCTGCCGGCACAGATCAGCACGTCCGCCTGGCGGGGCGAGAACGACTGCCGCTCCATTCCGAAACGGGCGATGTCGAAGCGGGCGGCGGCAGTGGCCATATACTCGATCGCACAGCAGGCGGTGCCGAACGGCATTGGCCACAGCGAGTTGGACCGGGCCCAGTTGGTCAGGAAGTCGAGACGGGTGGTGACCCAGTTGGGCGACATCGTCTCGACCACATCCGGTTCCTCGCCCGGTCCCGGCGGCGGGGTCAGTCCCATTGCAGTGCTCCGCGCTTCCACAGGTAGACGTAGCCCACCGCGAGGATGGCCACGAAAGTCAGCATCTCCAGCAGCAGCACGCCCCGCAGCTCGGCGAGCTGCTGGAATGCCACGGCCCAGGGGATCAGGAACACCGTCTCGATGTCGAGCACGATGAACAGCATCGCCACAAGGTAGAACTTGACCGAGAACCGCTCCCGCGCGTCGCCAAGGGCGGGCATTCCCGACTCGTATGCAGCCGCCTTGACGGAGGTCGGCCGATAGGTTTGCAGCAGTTGGGAGATGCCGAGCATCAGTACGGCGTTGGCGACCACAAACACGAGGAGGAGCAGGATCGGGATGTAGGGCTGCAGCACGCTTCACCCCCGCTCGTGAAAAGTTTCACTAACGGGACAAAACTACTCCGGCAGTCCGGTGATTTCAACCGCCCCGACCCCCGGATAACCGCGCCCCCTTGCGACAGTTGCGTCCTGCGGCCCGGGGCGCGGGGGTCCGGTTAGATTCCGCCACCCGCGTACCCCAGTCCACCCCTGCCGAGGCGTTGTCGATGTCAATCAAGTCGGACCGCTGGATCCGCCGTATGGCCACAACCAAGGGAATGATCGAGCCGTTCGTCGACGGCCAGGTCCGCCAGGGCGCCATCTCGTATGGCGTCTCCTCGTACGGCTACGATATGCGGGTCGCCGACGAGTTCCGCATCTTCACCAACGCACTCTCCGCGGTCGTCGACCCGAAGCAGTTCGACGAGAAGTCGTTCGTCGAGTTCAAGGGCGACATCTGCATCGTGCCGCCCAACTCGTTCGCGCTCGCCCGCTCGGTGGAATACTTCCGGATCCCGCGAGAGGTCCTCACGATCTGCGTCGGCAAGAGCACCTACGCGCGTTGCGGAATCATCACCAACGTGACCCCGTTCGAACCGGAGTGGGAGGGCCACGTGACCCTGGAGATCAGCAACACCACCCCGCTGCCAGCCCGCATCTACGCCAATGAGGGGATCTGCCAGGTGCTGTTCTTCGAGGCGGACGAGGATGATGTGTGCGAGACCAGCTATGCGGACAAGAAGGGGAAGTACCAGTCGCAGCGCGGGGTGACCCTGCCGAAACTCTGAGGACTTGTGCCAGTCGCGAGCCCTGCCGGACTCGCGACCCATCCCGTTTACTGATACTGCAGGTTCCGCTCGAAATCCGCGGGCGATGTCGCCGCCGCCTTGGCGGTCTCCAGCGTGATCTGCTCGCTGGTGTACAGGTCCATCAGGTGCTGATCGAACGTCTGCATCTGGTACTGCACCCGGCCATCCGCGACGTGGTCCCGGATTTCCGAAGTTTTCTCGGGGTCGGCAATGCACTCGGCGATGGTGGCGGTGTTGCGCATCACCTCCACCGCCACCACCCGCCCCTGCCCGTCGGCCCTGGGAAGCAACCGCTGTGACACCACCGCACGCAGCGATTCCGACAACCGCAGCCTGGTGGCAGGCTGCTCCGTAGCGGCGAACACCGACACCAGGCGGTTGATCGTTCGCTGGGCGTCCGTGGTGTGAACGGTGCTGAACACCATATGCCCGGTCTCGGCTGCCTTGAGCGCGATGTCTATCGTCGCACGGTCGCGCATCTCGCCGACAAGGATGATGTCAGGGTCCTGCCGGAGCGCGGCGCGCAGGGCGGCCTCGAACGAGTCGGTGTCACCGCCGATCTCGCGCTGGATCACGTTGCTCTTGTCGTCGCGATGGAGGAACTCGATGGGATCCTCGATGGTGACGATCTTGCCCGCCTTGAGGCGGTTGACGTGACCGATCATCGCCGCCAGGGTCGACGACTTGCCGCTGCCGGTGGTGCCGGTGAGCAGCACCAGGCCGCGCTCCTCGAGGGCGATATCAGCCAGCACCCCGGGGAGTCGCAGCGACTCGAAAGTCGGGACCTCGGCCGCGATGGCCCTGAGCACCGCCGAGATCGAGCCACGCTGACTGCAGAGATTGACGCGGAATCGCCCGACACCGGGCACCGAGTATGAACAGTCGATATCGCGCAGCGTCGCCACGGTGTCGGGTACTGCATCCGGGGCCACCTTGCGCGATTGCAGCAGGATCATCCCCGCGATCGCCTGGGTGTCCTCGGTGGTGAGCGGTGGCAGCCCCGATACAGGCATCATCTGGCCCCGCAACCGGAACCGGAACGGGCCCCCGGCACAAACGTGCACGTCGGAGGCCCCAAGTTCCTGGGCCTTCTTGAGAATTGCGTTGAAGGAATCGACTGCGGTCACGACCACCCCTTGCCCTGGGAGTTCCACCACGTCCCGCATCCTGCGGGACCGGACGCCCACCCGCGATCACCCGGACTGTCTAGAAATGCGACAGAATCGACGATTTCCGGGCCTGCCGTCCAGTGATGTCCGATCAGGGGGCAACGGTCGTGCCGTGCCCCCTCCAGCCGGGGGAAATGGTCAGTCCGGCGACGGCAGGGCGCGGGTCGCCTCCTCTACCATTGCCGCGGCCCGGCGGACCCGTTCCGCGAGGATTCGGGTGGCCTCTGCCGCACGAGGCGAGTCGCCGTCGCGCAATGCCTCGACGATCGCCGGGAACTGGACGTTGGCGTATCCGTTGTCGCGGTCCGGAGCGAAGATCTGATGTCTGAGCGAGGGCCGGCCCGGCAGCCCGGCAGAATCGACCAACTGGCGCTCCACCCTGCGGATGATTGCGTTGGCTCTGGCAAAGGCATCCGGTGGATTCGAGCCCGACAGCGCCCCGTTTCGGGCCACGGTGAACTGGCGCCCCAACTGCGACAGCACCGTCCCTGCGCGTTCCAGTGCGTCGAGGGCACTGGCAATGGTGGCCGCCCCCGGCTCGTCGCGGGTAAGGTCGACCAGCGAGACCACCTGCTCGCCCAGGGCGCCGTAGTCGTACGGAATCACCGCCGCGTTGCCGAGGCGGGCCATCAGGATGGTGAGCAGTTGGGCCGCTGCGCGGTGCGATTTGTAGCCCGGATCACCGAACCGCTCCACGAAGGTCCGGGTATCGTAGGCCGAATGGTAGATCCCGCCCGGCCCACCAAAGCCGTAGTTGAGCGACGGAATGCCGAGGAATCCGTGGAAGGCCACGAAATCCGAGCCGCCACCCAGGCCGCCAACTGTGGGCGGTGCCGATGACCCGCCGGATGCTGCCCTGTCGGCCCAATACTGGTAGACAGACCCGCTGTCGCCGGGCTGACCGACCGATCTGGTTACGTCCCTGATCAGTTCGTGCAGGGCCGCGCTGCCACTGGCGCCGAAATTGGTGCCCCCGGCGACGGCATCCTGGTTGATATAGGCGATCGCTTCGCGACCCAACGACTCCTGCATCAGTTCCGCCTGCTCGAATGCTCCGATCAGCCCCCATTCCTCGGCGTCCCAGGTGGCGAAGACCAGGGTGCGTTGCGGGCGGTTGCCCTGAGCGGCAAGCGTGCCCCACGCGCGGGCTGCCTCGAGAATGCTGACTGTGCCGGTGACGTTGTCGATCGCACCGTGTCCCCACGCGTCCCGGTGCCCGCCTGCGAGAACCATCTCGTCGGGATATTCCGTGCCGCGCAGGATGCCGAGCGTGTTCTGGATCCGTTTCCAGGCACGCGGGCCTCGCTCGGGCCAGACGGCCACCCTCACTCGTGCCTCACCGCTGCCGCCCAGGTGGTAGCGAAAGCCCAGTCCGCCCTGCCACTCGTTGGGTACCGATGCGCCGCCAATCACTGCAAGGATCTGTTCAGCGTTGCCGTAGCCGATAGGCACCACCGGGATCCGGGCGATGTTCATTTCCGATTCCGGCAGTCGCCGCGCACCGGCCACCGCAGCCCAGCCCGGCGTGGCGGGGTCGCCGTTGCCGTTGAAGATCGAGCCACGCTGCACGCCGTCCGGATTGCGCATCGGACCGTCAGGGTAGATCTCGCCGGTTACGTAGCCGTCGTCCTCGGGGTCGCTGTACATCAGCAGCGCGACGGCGCCATTGGCCTCCGCCTCGCGCGCCTTGATGCCCCGGAACGAGCGACCGTAGCGCGCAATGGCCACCTTGCCACGCACGCTCACACCCAGCGAATCGAGAACGCGGTAGTCATCGCCGAGACCGTAATTGACGTACACCACATCGGCGGTCACGTCACCGGCTCCGGAGTATCCGTTCATCGCGGGGAACGGGGTTCCCGAGGTGAGCGGATCGGCTGCTATCGACGGCTCATCGAGCCGGAAGCGGATCCGCCTCGGGGCGACCAGTTCGACGATTGTGGAATCGTGGAATGGCAGGAACACCTCGAACTCTACTCGTGCGGTGTCCAACCCCCACGACGCCATCTGCTCCAACACGTAGTCGGCGGTGGCGATCTGCGCCGGGGTGCCGGCCACGTGTGGCACCGCACCGAGCACCGCAGCGTGCCGCGCGGCAACAGCGGTGTCCGGCAGCGCGAGCAGCGCGGCCTCGAGTCGCTGTTGTTGGGGAATGGCGGACGTGGCAAATCCGGACAGGGTCTGTCCGGCGAGTGGGGTTGCCAGCAGACAGAGTGCGGTGATGACGCGAAGCACCAGGGTTTCCTTTGGGTCGGGACACCGAAGGGTATCCCGAACCGTGGCCGACCGCCAACGCGGCCGGCAGGTCACATCACCCCGGCGGGCCCCCCGGCAGCGGTCCGGTTGCGGAGGGTTGCACGGCGATAATCGCGATTCATCTGCGCGATCACCGATAGCGGGATTTCCTTGGGACAGGCCGCCTCACACTCGCCGAAGTTGGTGCAGCCGCCGAATCCCTCGGCGTCCATCTGCTCGACCATCGCGATCGCGCGGCGATCACGCTCCGCCTGGCCCTGTGGCAACTCGCCCAGGTGAGTGACCTTGGCGCCGGTGAACAGCATCGCGGAGGCGTTGGGACAGGCGGCCACGCAGGCACCACAGCCGATGCAGGCGGCCGCGTCCATCGCGATATCGGCAGCATCCTTGGGCACCGGGATCGCATTGCCATCGGGTGCGCTGCCGGTGGGTGCACTGATGAAGCCGCCGCTGGCGATGATCCGGTCGAATGAGCTGCGGTCGACCACCAGGTCGCGCAACACCGGGAACGCGGAAGCCCGCCACGGCTCGACCACGATCTCGTCACCGTCAGAGTAGGCGCGCATATGCAACTGGCAGGTTGTCGTCGCCTGCCAGGGTCCGTGCGGACGGCCGTCGATCATCAACGAGCACATCCCGCAGATTCCCTCGCGACAGTCGTGGTCGAATGCGATCGGCTCCTCGCCGCTGGCGATCAGCCCCTCGTTGACCTCGTCGAGCATTTCGAGGAACGACATATGCTCGTTGGCCTCGGCGTCGTAATACCTGAACTCGCCGGGCGCATCGGGACCGCTCTGTCGCCAGACCTTGAGCTTCAATCTCATTTGTAGGACCTCGTGGCCAACTGGACGTTCTCGAAGACGAGTGGCTCGACGTGGCGGACCGGTTCCTGGTTGTCGCCCCGATACTCCCAAACCGCAACGTGGGCGAAGTTCTCGTCGTCGCGCAGCGCCTCGCCATCGGGCGTCTGATACTCGAGACGGAAGTGCCCACCACACGATTCCTCGCGCAGCAATGCGTCACGACACATCAGCTCGGCGAACTCGAGGAAATCGGCAACCCTGCCGGCCTTCTCCAGCGACTGGTTGAGCGTGGCTGCCCCGCCCAGCACCCTGACATCACGCCAGAACTCGGCCCGCAGTTCGGGGATCCGGCGCAGCGCCTCCTCCAGTCCCTCGCGGGTACGAGCCATTCCGCACTTCTCCCACAAGAGCGCTCCCAGCTCGCGGTGGAACGAATCCACCGACCTGGTGCCGCCGACGTCGAGCAGGCGCTGCAACCTGTCGCTGCACTGGCGCTCCGCCTCCGCGAATGCGGGGTGACTGGTGTCGACGCTGCCGAAGCCGCCTTGCGCCAGGTAATCACCGATCGTGTAGGGAATCACGAAGTAGCCGTCTGCCAGTCCCTGCATCAACGCCGAGGCACCGAGCCGGTTGGCACCGTGGTCGGAGAAGTTCGCCTCGCCGAGCACGTGCAGGCCCGGCAGGGTGCTCATCAGGTTGTAGTCGACCCACAGTCCACCCATCGTGTAGTGGACTGCGGGATAAATCCGCATCGGGACCTGGTAGGGATTCTCGCCGGTGATCCGTTCGTACATCTCGAACAAATTGCCGTAGCGCTCGGCGATCTTCTCCTCGCCCAGCCGTTCGATCGCGCTGCGGAAGTCGAGGTAGACGCCACGTCCGCCCGGACCGACGCCGCGACCCTCGTCACACACTTCCTTGGCAGCGCGCGATGCGATGTCGCGCGGCGCCAGGTTCCCGAACGAGGGATACTTGCGCTCGAGGTAGTAGTCGCGCTCCTCGTGCGGAATGTCGTTGGGCGCGCGATTGTCCCCCTGCCTTAGCGGCACCCAGCAACGGCCGTCGTTGCGGAGCGACTCGGACATCAGCGTGAGCTTGGACTGGTAATCACCGCTCTGCGGGATGCAAGTAGGGTGGATCTGCGTGAAGCACGGGTTGGCAAAGCCGGCACCCTTGCGCCAGGCACGGAAAGCGGCCGTGACGTTGCAGCCCTTGGCGTTGGTCGACAGGTAGAACACGTTGCCATAGCCACCGGTGGCCAGCACCACGGCGTGGGCTGCGTGCGATTTGATCTCGCCGGTCACCAGGTCGCGGGTGACGATGCCGCGGGCCTTGCCGTCAATCACCACCAGGTCTAGCATCTCGTGGCGTGAATGCATCTTCACGGCACCGGCGCCGATCATCCGCTCCAGCGCCTGGTAGGCGCCGATCAGCAGTTGCTGCCCGGTCTGTCCGCGGGCGTAGAAGGTGCGGGACACCTGTGCCCCGCCGAACGACCTGTTCGCCAGCATACCGCCGTATTCGCGCGCAAAGGGAACTCCCTGGGCGACACACTGGTCGATGATGTTGACCGACACTTCGGCCAGCCGGTGCACATTGGCCTCACGGGACCTGAAGTCCCCGCCCTTGACCGTGTCGTAGAACAGGCGCCAGACCGAGTCGCCGTCATTCTGGTAGTTCTTGGCGGCGTTGATGCCACCCTGGGCGGCGATCGAGTGGGCCCGACGCGGCGAGTCCTGAAAACAGAAGCAGGAAACGTTGTAGCCCAGCTCGGCGAGAGTGGCGGCGGCGGAAGCCCCGGCCAGTCCCGAGCCCACCACGATCACGTCGAACTTGCGCTTGTTGGCCGGCGAGACCAGGCGCAGCGTGGAGCGATAGTGCTCCCACTTGCGGTCGATCGGGCCTTCCGGAATCCGGGCGTTCAGTTCCATCTCGTCCCTCGGCTCAGCGGGGCCAGGCGAACACGCCGAGCAACGCAGAAATCGGAATAAGCAGGAAACCGCCGGCGACAATCACCGTGATCACTATCGCGATGACATTCCGGCTGCGGTTCCAGGCCGGGTGATTGGCACCGAAGGTCTGGAACACCGACCAGGTTCCGTGCCAGAAGTGCATTCCCAGGGCCAGCATCGACACCAGGTAGAACGCGGCGACGGCGGGCGAGGAAAGTCCAACGATCAGGTTGTCGCCCACCTGTCCGTGGTGGAAGTCGGGGTGGACCGTGCCGAAGGTGAGGTGCAGGAGGTGGTAAATGATGAACACCACCAGCAGCAGGCCACCCCAGCGCATCGTCCGGGCGGCGTAGCTGGCCACCTGGTTCTCGCGACGCGAGTAGCTCACCGGCCGGGCCGCCCGGGCCAGGCGAGTGAGCTGGACCGCCGCGACGATGTGGATCACCGCGAGGACCAGCAACCCGATGCGCGCCACCCAGAGCAGTGGCCCCAGTGACCTGAGCCAGGCGGCGTAGTCGTCAAGGTGCCTGGGGTCGACCAGCACCGTGACGTTCGAAATCATATGCGAGATCAGGAACAACAGCAGCAGGAAACCGCTCACCGCCATCGCCACTTTCTTGCCGATGGAGGTGCGCCAGAGTGCCAGGATCCGATTCATTGCGGTCTCAGACTATCGCCTGGATCGACCGCACTGCCTCAGCCGAGGTATGCAGCGCGGCGCGCTCGGCGTCGGTGAGGGTGATTGAAACGATCCGCTCCAGGCCACTCCGACCCAGGACACAGGGCACTCCGCAGTAGACATCCTCGAGGTCGTACTCGCCCTCCAACCAGGCCGAGCACGGCAGCAGCCGCTTCCGATCGAGGACGATCGCCTCCACCATCTCCACCGCCGACGAACTGGGCGCGTAGTAGGCGGAGCCGGTCTTGAGGTGCGCCACGATCTCGGCGCCACCATTCCGGGCACGATCGACAATCGCGTCGAGCTTGTCCTGCGGCAGCAACTGGGTCACCGGAATGCCGGAGACAGTCGTGTAGGAGACCAACGGAACCATCGTGTCACCGTGACCGCCCAGGACCATCGCCTGGATGTCATCGACGGAAATGCCCAGGGCCTCGGCGAGGAAGGAGCGATAGCGCGCAGTGTCCAGCACCCCCGCCATTCCGATCACGCGCTGGCGCGGGAAGCCGGTGGCGCGACGCATCACGTAGCACATCGCATCGAGCGGATTGGACACCACGATCACGATTGCATTCGGCGCAACCCGCTTGATCTCGGCACCCACCGAGGCGACGATGCTGGCGTTGGTCTTGACCAGGTCGTCACGGCTCATCCCCGGCTTGCGGGCGATGCCGGCCGTGACCACGAACAACTCGGACCCCGCGGCTTCGTCGTACTGGTTGGATCCGACAACCCGGGTGTCGAATCCCTCGACCGGGCCCGATTCCCATTGATCGAGTGCCTTGCCCTGCGGCACTCCCTCGACGACGTCGACCATCACCACGGTGCGCGCAAGTTGCTTCTCGGCGATCCGCTGGGCCGCTGTTGCCCCCACGTTGCCCGCCCCGACCACCGTGATCTTGTCGAACATTGTCCCCCGCCACTCCCTGGGTGAGGCGACGCCCGAGGCGTCGTCGATTCCGTTGTGGATGATCGTTCCAAACGTAACAAGGCCGGGCTTGCCGCCCAACTACGCCCGGCGACTCCTGCCCCGGCCGTACCGGGTCGGCTTGGGAGTCTCGGGGATTGCCGCAGCCTTCTGCCGCTGTTCGACACCCCGGGCGCCGATTTCCAGCAGCAGCGAGACCGAGCCCGCCAGGTCGAACTTGCGCTTGCGCGGGGGTCGCGGCAGCCGGTAGATACGGCTGGGGTATTTCTCGCGAATACGCTCCGGCAACCCGCCGCTCTCGTCACCGACGACCAGCACGCTGTTGGCGCGGAACGGCGCTTCGGCTGCATCGCGCTCCGCCTCGGCGGAAAAGTACAGGCACCGCTCGCGTGCCATCGCATCGCGGAAGTCGCGCCAGCCAGGGTGCAACCACCAGTCGACCTTGCTCCAGTCGTCGGGGCCGGCCTTGAGAAGTGTGGCGTCATCACGCTCGAAGGATTGCGGCCCGACGAGGTGCAGGGCGGCATCCGCGGCAACGCAGGCCCGGGCGATCGCGCCGACCGTCGGCGCGGGCGTGGCTTCAAGCAGTGCGACGTGCAGGGCCATCAGGTCAACTCCTCGAATCGTGGAACGGTGCAACTGTCAACAGTGCGGAACGGAGGCTGCGATGGATCATCTTATCTCAACCGCCGCGGACGTGCATCTCCAGCCGGGGATCCTCGCGCAATCGCAACAGCGGCACCAGCACATCACGCACCGCGAGTGAACTGCGCACCTCGGCACCTCGATCGGTGCGCTCCCGCCAGCCGGACGCCACGATCGCTGCAATGGCCTCGTCCGACGCCCCGGCTCGCAGCGGCCCTGCCAGGTCGATCCCCTCACTGGCGTAGAGGCAACGGTACCAGTTCCCGTCCGCGGTGAGACGGGCGCGGTCGCAATTGCCGCAGAACGGATTGGTGGTCGACGTGATCACGCCCACGGTGGCGCCTTGGCCGAGTTGCCAGCGATCCGCCGGTGCACTGAGATCATCCTCGCGGGGGATCGGTGTCGCCCCGCCGAACTCCGCCGCCAGTCGCGCCACGATCTCGGCTCCGGACACCACCAAATCCGGACTCCACTCGGTGGCACCGCCCACATCCATATACTCGATGAATCGCGGTTCGATGCCGCGTGAGGCAGCGAAATGGACAATGTCGGGCAGTTCACTGTCGTTGACTCCGCGGATCACCACCGTGTTGAGCTTGGTGCCGACAAAACCGGCTGCAAGCACGGCATCGATTCCGGCCACCACTGCATCGAACTGGTCGTGCCTGGTGAGCGACTTCATCCGCTCGCCGCGCAGGGTGTCCAACGACACCGTGACCCGGTCCAGTCCAGCCCGCTTCAGATCTGCGGAGGCATCCGCCAGCCTGGTGCCGTTGGTGGTGAGTGCCAGATCCGACACGCCGTCGATGTCGGCGAGTGTCGCCACCAGCCGCTCGAGTCCCGGACGCAGCAACGGTTCGCCACCGGTGATCCGCAACTTGCTCACGCCCTGCCCGACAAACACGCGCGCGAGTCGGGAGATCTCGTCGAAGCCAAGCAGGGATTCGGTCGGCAGCCAGGTGTAGGCCGCCTCGGGCATACAGTATCTGCACCGGAGGTTGCAGCGATCGGTGACAGAGATCCGCAGCGACCGCAGTGGCCTGGCGAAGCGATCCAGCACCGCCATCAGGCCAAGCCGCCCGGTGCGGTCGGATCGACCCACGCACTGGTTCCATCGGAATAGTGCTCGTGCTTCCAGATCGGGACTCGTGACTTGACCGCGTCGATGGTCCATCTCGCGGCCTCGAACGCAGTGTCGCGGTGCGCCGCGGCACAGGCGACCACCACTGCAACGTCGCCGATTGCCAACTTGCCGGTGCGATGCCGGATCGCCACGCGCGCGTTGAACCGGCTCTCCGCCTCACCCAGGATCAGGGCGCATTCGTGTTCGGCCATCTCGAGGTAGCTGCTGTATTCCAGGCCGGTCACCTTTCGGCCGGCGTGATGATCGCGCACCAAGCCGACAAAGCTCACCACTGCACCGTGCACCGAGTCGGCCACCTCTTCCTGCACCCTGCCGGGGTCGATTGCAGCAGAAACCACGCAGCCCG
Source organism: uncultured bacterium (assembly GCA_965651205.1). GTDB lineage: Bacteria > Gemmatimonadota > Gemmatimonadetes > Gemmatimonadales > GWC2-71-9 > Palsa-1233. The sequence continues at coordinate 80,414 of CBFGRM010000001.1, read as the reverse complement.
ACACTCAGCCACCAGCCAGTGGCGGCAGCAGCGCAAGCTTGTCAGCGGGAGAAACCGGCGTGTCCGGATCGGCCTGGGCCAGATTCACGGCGATCAGTAGATGGGCCGGAAGCACGTCGCCCCCCGGCAGGGACCGGAGGGCGGTTGTCAGGTCGGATACTCGGGCTGGCTCGGTCAGTTCCACGTGCAGCGTGTCGCCACCCAATGCCTCGGCGAAACGGGCGAAAGTCGCCACCGTGAAGCGCGTCATTCGACTCCTGACTCCTCCTCCTCGGCCACCAGCATCCGCAACTCCTTGCTGGGCTTGAACACCGGCACCGGGCGTGCCGCCACCTCCACCGGATCACCGGTGCGCGGGTTGCGGGCCATCCGGGTCTTCCGGCGGCGGATCTTGAAGGTTCCGAAACCGCGAACCTCGATGTTCTGCTGTTCCTTGAGCGCCTGCTTTACTGCGTCGAGGAACGCATCAACCACTCGGGCGCAGTCCTTCTTCGAGATCATCGGACCCGAAGTGCGCGCAATGGCTGCGGTGACTTGTTCGACGAGATCAGCCTTGGTCATCGACCCCCCGGGGAGACGATCGGGGGCCCGGATGCGGCCCCCGCAACGACCAGTAGTTACGCCCGTTAAGTGTTGCCTGTCAAGAGCTTGCGGCTTTTCGGGTCCGGATCGCGTCGACGAACTCGCCGAAGTGGGGGAAGGCATCGTGGGGGCCCGGAGCCGCCTCGGGGTGGTACTGCACCCCGAACACCGGCAACCGCTTGTGCCGCACGCCTTCGACGGTGCCATCATTGAGGTTGAGGTGGGTCACCTCAAGTTCTGCTGCACCTGGCACCCCGTCCGGTCCGCCCGCCACGGCGAAACCGTGGTTCTGGGTGGTGATCAGGACCTTGCCGGTGGCCAGCTCCTTGACCGGGTGATTGCCGCCCCGGTGCCCGTACGGCAGCTTGGTGGTCTCACCCCCGAACGCCAGGCCCATCAACTGGTGGCCCAGGCAGATCCCGAACATCGGGGTCCCCGACTCCGCCAGCTCACGGATGGTGGCAGGCGCATACTCCACGGCCGCCGGGTCGCCCGGGCCGTTGGAGAGGAAGATCCCATCGGGGTCGCGGGCCAGCACCTGGCTCGCAGGCGTATCCGCCGGCACGACCTCCACTCGGAGGCCGCAGGACTCGAGCATCCGGACGATGTTGCGCTTCATCCCGAAGTCGTAGGCGACCACAACGGGTCCGTCGCCGGCGCTGTAAGGTTCGGCAGTGGTGGCACGCGACGCCAGGTCTAGCCCTTCCATCGAGGGAGACGCGGCAAGCGCTTGGCGCATTTCCCGGGTGGGTTGGCTGCCCTCGGCGATCACGCCGCGCATCGCGCCCTTCTCGCGGATATGACGTGTCAGGCGCCGGGTGTCTACTTCGGTGAGGATCGGGATGCCGGCATTTCCCAGCCACTGCTGCAGCGATTGCTCGCCGCGCCAGTTGGACCAGGAACGCGACAGTTCCCGGACCACCACCCCGCTCACCTGGGGCCGATTCGATTCATCATCCTCGCTGGTGACGCCGTAGTTGCCGATCATCGGCGCAGTCATCACCACGATCTGGCCCAGGTAGCTGGGATCGGTGAAGGTCTCCTGGTAGCCGGTGAGGCTGGTGGTGAAAACCACTTCGCCAAACGCGGGCCCTCCCGGAGCGACCAGGGTGCCCGCGAACCAGGCGCCATCCTCCAACAAGACGAAGGCGGGACGGCTGGTCCCGCCTGCGTTGGGCGTGGTCACTGCGAGTCGGTCCCCGTGGTCGGTGGACCACCCGGCGCAGGGGTTATCCCCTGAATCGGGGTCGTGGCCGGAGCCGGGGCCGCCTGCTGCACCTGCTGAAGCTGCCGCTGCACCTCGGTGAGCTGGGCGTTGCCGCCCGAGGAGGCAAATGAGAGCAGCAGCGAGAGGGCCATAAAGAGCCCGCCGGTCCACCAGGTTGCCTTGGTGAGCAGCGTGGTGGCCTGACGGCCGCCCAGCACCTGGGCGGTTCCGCCGCCGCCGAGGGACGCCAGCCCCCCGCCCTGACCGGCCTGGAGCAGCACCACGACCGACAGGACGATGGAGTCGATTATGAGCAACGTGAGCAGCAGCGCGAACATCACTTATCCTCGGACTTTGGGACAAAGGCCAGCCGTTGAAAATAGCGGGAACCGGGAGGCGGGGTCAACGGTCGCACCCCGACTGGGGATCACATCGTTGCCACCGCGGCTTCGGGTGCATCGGCACTCACTCCCCTGCGGTATCTTGTGGGAGGCACGAGCGACTGCCCGCTGACCGCCACCTGGAGTAACTTCAGGAAATCCCGCACCGCTCCCAGAGGTGATTTCAAGCAATGACCGATACCGCGAAGCCCGCTCCCACCACTCCCGCCGAGGCGCGCCAACGAATCCGCCAGGCGCTGCTCGATGCTCGGCGCGTCGCAGTCGGAACCCACGCCGGTGAAGAAGTGCGGGTGCGGATGATGCATCCCGGCGCCTGGCTGCCCGATGACGAAGGCGCGCGCCCACTGGTGTACCTGGCCTCGATGAAGTCGGATCCGAAGATCCGGGAAATGAGCACGCGCCCCGAAGTCGCCTTGCTGTTGCACGAGTCACCGACTGGTGAGGAGAGCACGAGTTGGGAGATGGAGCTCACCGGCAGGGCGGAAATCGTGCGTGACCCCGAGGAGCGGAAGCGGGCGATGCAGGCCACGATGAAGACCTCGTCCATAGTGCGCCATCTCGAATCGGTGGGGCAGACCGACCTGCTGTCATTCATTCGCGTCACCCCCCGCTTCATAAAGCACCGGATCTTCGGCGAGATCGTCGCCGGTCGGCCACCATCGATCATCGAGTTTGCCACCGCCGACGCCGATCGTCCCGACGATCGCACCCTGCTCCGCCGGAGTCTGGGCGTGTGGAAGGAGGCGGTGCGCTGGGCTTCGCTCACGGTGAGTGCGGCTTCGGTGGCTGTGGGAGTGGCCGCATCGTTCGCAGTCACTGGTACGGTCCTCTGGGGCTGGGCAGCGCTCACGTTGATTGCCGCGGTGTCGCTGCAGGCGTGCACCAACATCCGCAACGATCTGGATGATCAGACCTCGGGTGCCGACGACAGCAACCGCACCCCGATACTCGGCCTCACTGGCGGATCGCGCGTGATGCAGCGCGGCTTGGCCACGCGGTCGGATATGGTGACGGCGATGGTGATGCTCGGTGTGCTGAGCGCCGCGATCGGACTGTGGCTGGCCCTGTCGGGCCGTCCCGCCGTGATCCTGTTCGGACTGGCCGGCCTGGCCCTCGGCTGGATCTACACCGGCCCCCCGCTCAAGCTGGCCAATCGCGGACTTGGCGAACCGGCGGTGGCAGTGGCCTTTGGCGTGGGCATCGTGTGCGGCAGCGCTTATGTGCAGACTGGCACCGTACCGGGTGTCGCATTGGCCGCATCATTGCCCGTGTCGCTGTTGGTGGCGTTGATCCTGTTCATCAACGGATTCCAGGACGCCGCGAGTGACGACCTTGTCGGCAAGCGCACGGCCGTGGTGCGCCTGGGCCTGGCAAGAGCCAGACGGGTGTATCCACTGATAGTGGCCGCCGCCGCGGCGGCACTGGTGGTGCTGGTCGCGCTCGATGCGCTGCCTGTCGCCGCGCTCTTGTCTCTGGCGGGGTATCCGTTCTTCCTGCGTGCGGCACTGGTGGCTCGCGACTTCTTCGACAAGCCTATGGAACTGGCGCCGGCCAACGCCTACACCGTGGTCGGGCACCTTGCCAGCTCGCTGGCCCTGGCTGTGGGGCTGGTCTGGGCTGGGTTGGGCGGCGAGATGCATCCCGGCCTGGCGGGGGTGGCAGTGCTCGGACTGCTGGTGATCCTGTACTACCATCGCTCAATCGGACGACTGGCCGGTGCATTCTATGGAGTGCGCGACGCAGTGGCGCGGAGCTGATCGCAACAGTTGACTGAATCTTTCTGCTGGCGAGTCGAATGCCAGGGTCTTGCGTGGTCTCCGGTTCTTGGTGCTGTTGTGCAAGCCGGCGGAAAATCTCTTCACGCTCAGAGCAACTCAGTGATCCAGGACGACGGCAAACCGGGACGACCAATCTTTGCCATAGACACCACTGGATGGAGAAAGAATGACTGTTGCGCTCCCCCATTGAGTCTAGCGCGGCGTTCTTCGCGAAAGGGTCGGCGTGAAGTGCGCGTGGATCGCTCGGCACCGGGCCTAGTATCCGCTGACCCTGAAGCGCGAGCTGGTACGCAAGCAGCGCTGGACGACTCGGGCGAGCCTGCTGCGTGCACTGGCGCACTACCTGGACGAGTGGTACAATCGCGAGCGGCGGCACTCGTCGCTCGGCTACGTCAGCCCGATGATGTACGAACAGCAGCTCACGGGAGCTGCCTAACCCCGGTGTCCATTAAATCGAGGCAAGACCACCGAGCACGTCCACCTGATCCTGCCCGAAGGTGAAATCGAACCGGTCCACCGCAGCGCCTGAGCCGGGATTGGCCATCCCACTACCTCGCCCGCCCTACCCCCCGCAGATCCTGGCCCAGCTCTCCGGGTCCAGCGATGCCCCACCCACCAGCACGCCGTCGATCTCGGGCATCGCCATCAACCCGGCCGAGTTCTCCGGCTTGACGCTGCCGCCGTAGAGCACTCGGGTGTCTCGCGGCAGGCCCAGCGACCCGAGTACGCCGCGGATCGTCGCGTGAACCGCGTTGGCGTCTTCGGGCGTGGCGTTGCGCCCGGTGCCGATCGCCCACACCGGTTCATACGCGATCACGATGCTGGCATCCGCAGTCACTCCAGCCAGGCCGGCCCGCAACTGCCGCTCGACCACCGCGCTGGTATTCCCTGCCTCGCGCTCCTCAAGCGTCTCGCCCACACACAGCACCGCCTGCATCGCACCGCTCAGCACCGCCTGCACCTTGCGAGCTGTGTCGGCATCGGTCTCCCCGAACACGTGTCGCCTCTCGGAGTGACCGATCAGCGCCGACGTGGCACCAGCACCGCGCGCAAGTGGCACCGACGTCTCGCCGGTGAAGGCGCCCTTCTCCTCCCAGTGCACGTTCTGCACTCCGACCACGATGTCATCCCGCTTCTCGTGGCGGAGCTTCCACGCGACGTTTGCGATCGTCACCGCCGAAGGGAAGATCGCGATGGTGCGACCCTCGACCGGTGTATTGAGTTGCAGGAATCGATCGAGGAACGTCAGCGCCTCCTGCGGCGCGAGGTGCATCTTCCAGTTGGCGGCTAGCAGCAGCGGCTTGGTCATCGGGCATTGTCCAGGGCGGCCACGCCCGGCAGCGGCTTCCCCTCGAGGAACTCCAGCGACGCGCCGCCGCCGGTGCTCACGTGGGAAACCTCGTCGTCGAGTCCTGCTGCGGTCACCGCGGCAGCCGAATCACCACCGCCGATCACGGTCGTTGCGCCCCTGGCGGTTGCGCGTGCCATCGCACGAGCCACACCCATCGTGCCGGCGTCGAACGGCGGCGTCTCGAACACGCCCATCGGCCCATTCCAGATCACCGTGCGCGCCGACTCGATGATGCCGGCAAACTCATCGACGCTCCCGGAGTCGATGTCGAACATCGCCCAACCGGCGGGAATGGCTTCTCGCGACACCTCCCGAGTCGGTGCGTCACCACTCAGCTTCTCCGCGATCACTGCACCCGTCGGCAGCACCAGCTTGTCGCCGGACTTCGCAAGCAGTGCCGCCGCCATCGCCACGCGATCGTCCTCGACCAGCGAGTTGCCCACCTCGAAGCCCATCGCCTTGAAGAAGGTGCAGGCCATCGCGCCACCGATCAGGATCCTGTCCACCTTGGGCAGCAGCGCCTCGACCAGGTCGATCTTGCCGGAGATCTTGGCGCCGCCCAGGATCGCCACGAAGGGACGCCCGGGGTTTTCGACAGTGTCTCCGAGGAAGCGCAGTTCCTTCTCCATCAGGAACCCTGCGACCGCCGGCTTGAGCCGGTGCGCGATCGCCTCGGTCGAGGCGTGGGCACGGTGGGCGCTGCCGAAGGCGTCGTTGACGAACATCGTGCCGAGCGCTGCGAAGCGATCAGCCAGCCCGGCATCGTTGGCCTCCTCGCCGGGATGGAAGCGGGTGTTCTCGGCGAGCGCGACCCCACCGCGCGGCAGGTGTCGCACCTGCTGGACCGCGTCTTCACTGGCGGGATCTTCCAGGAACGTCACCGGCGCTCCCAGCAGCACTTCGAGTGCGCGCGCCACCGGTCGAAGCGACTGGGCAGGATCGGGCCTGCCCTTGGGCCGGCCAAGGTGCGACAGCAGTACCACTCGGGCGCCGTGGCGACGCAGGTACTCGATCGTCGGCAGCGACGCCCGGATCCGGGTGTCGTCGCCGACTTCACCATCCTTCAGTGGCACGTTGAGGTCCAGCCGCACCACCACGCGCTGACCATCGAGCTGCGATGCATCGAGGTCGGCGAGGGTGCGCTTGTTCACAACTGCGCGCCGATGTGGCGGATCATATCGACGCAGCGCGCCGAATAGCCCATTTCGTTGTCGTACCACGACGACACGTGGATCAGTGTGCCGTCGATCACCGCAGTCGACATCGTGTCCACGGTGCTCGAAGCCTGGTTGCCGATGTAGTCGACCGACACCAGCGGCTCATCGCTGGTGAACAGCACGCCCTTGAGCGATCCCGCTGCTGCTGCCCGGAACGCCTCGTTGACCTCCTCGACGCTGGTCGACTTCTCGACCGTGCAGGTGAGGTCGACGATCGACACGTCGGCGGTGGGCACCCGAAGCGACACGCCGTCGATCTTGCCCTTGACCGACGGGATCACCAGTGCGGTGGCCTTGGCTGCCCCGGTGCTGGTCGGGATGATCGACATCGCCGCTGCCCGGGCGCGCCGCAGGTCCTTGTGCGGCTGGTCGAGGATGCTCTGGTCGTTGGTGTAACTGTGCACCGTGGTCATAAAGCCGCGCACGAAGCCGAACTTCTCCTGGATCACCGACACCACCGGCACCAGGCAGTTGGTGGTGCACGACGCATTGGAAATCACGTGGTGCCTGGTGGGGTCGTAGTCGTTGTGGTTCACGCCGTAGCAGAAAGTCTTGTCCTCGCCCTTGGCCGGGGCGGAGATGATCACCTTCCTGGCTCCACCGGCGAGGTGGGCGGCTGCCTTGTCGCGGTCGGTGAAGCGGCCGGTCGACTCCAGCACGATGTCGACGCCCACCTCGCCCCAGGGCAGCGCGGCGGGATCACGCTCGGAGAACACCCGCATCTTGTCGCCACCGACGTTGAGCCCGCCCTCGGCGACGCTCACATCGAGCGGGAACTTGCCGTGTACCGAGTCGTACTTGAGCAGGTGAGCCAGGGTGGCGGTGTCGGTCAGGTCGTTGACCGCCACGAAATCGATGTCGTCGTGGCCGGCGGCCTTGGCTGCCCGGACCACATTCCGGCCGATCCGGCCGAACCCGTTGATGCCCACGCGAATCTTCGCCATCAGGTGCTCCCGCTCCTTACAAGGGACTTGTCAGTTGACGTGCCACACCTCTCAGTGGCGCGTCGGCACGCGCGAAAGTCACCGCCAGGACCTGATCGGCCCCGGAATCGACCAGCGCGCCTGCGGCGGAAACTAACGTGGCCCCGGTGGTGAACACATCGTCGACTAGAATCACGGTGGCCGAACCGCGGCGGGCCACGAAGGCCTCCGCGAGGTTGGCGCGCCGTTCCGCGGCGGCCAGCCGGGTCTGGGTGGCGGTTTCGCGCACCCTGGCAAGCAGCTCCGGGGCCACAGGCAGGCCGGTCCGGGCGGCAAGTGCCTCCGCCAGCACCGCGGCCTGGTTGTAGCCACGCACCCTGCGGCGCCTACCGGCCAGGGGAATCGGCACCAGTTCGGCCCCAGCCGGAACGGCAGCCACCAGCGCTGCCATCGCGATCGCGAACGAGTCAGCCAGCCGGTGCCAGCCGTGATACTTGAACTGATGCAGGAGCTGCCGCACCTGCGGATCGATCATCACCGCGCTCCGAACCGGACCGAATTCGGGGGGCCAGTCGGCGCAGATCCGGCACTCGACAGGGAGCGACCGGGGCTGGCCGCAACGTGGGCAGAGTGGCGCCGGTGGGGGACGCCATCGGGTCCGACAGAGATCGCAGGCGAGTGGTTCGTCGCCAGCGGGGAGTGGGCGAGAGCAACCCAGGCACGCTGCAGGCAGTGCCCAGGACTCCGCCCTCCGGAGCCATTCACCCCATTCTTCCCGCCAGAGCCGCACGCATCACCTCGGTTGGCACCTGCACGCCTGGAAACCAGTACTGCCAGGCCGCAGCACCCTGGATCAACAGCATTTCCCTGCCATCGGCGGCGGCAATTCCCCTCCGCTCGGCGGTCGCCACCAACTCGCTGACCCCATCGGAGCGATAAGTGAGATCCGCCACGAACGCGGCCACCGGCAGTGTTTCCAGCTCGATTGGCACCGGATCGCCCGTCCGGAGGCCCAGTGGCGTGGCGTTGATGACAACCTGGCACTCGCCAGCCACTGCTGCACCCACCCCCAGCCCGGCAGCCCATTCGGCGAACTGCCGCCCCCGCTCGGGGTCCCGCGAACGGATCGCCACTCGCGCGCCCCGTTCAAGCGCAGCCCCGACCGCCGCCCGGGCACTTCCACCGGTGCCGACTATGCACCACGCGGCACCGCTCGGGGCACCGATGCTGTCGAGCAGAGCCAGCAGCCCATCGGTGTCGGTGTTGCCGACCCTCGGCTCGCCCTGCTCGGACCAGAACACGTTGGCAACTCCGAGCCGGGATACCCTCGACGTGGCTGCGCCTGCGGTGGCTGCGATAAGCTTGTGCGGCACGGTCACGTTACCACCGCCACCGCCCTGCACCAGTGTCCTGATCACGCCGGACAGGTCCTCGGCAGCGCAGGGCAGCGCCAGGTACACCGCGTCGACACCGGCTGCGCGAAACGCTGCGTTGTGCATCGTCGGCGACAGCGAGTGTGACACCGGATCGCCGAGGACCGCGAAGACGCGGGTGTCGGCAGTGATCATCGCTTCAACTCGTGGCTCAGGTGGTCGGCAACCGCCCCAAGCAGTTGTTGCAGTGCAGATGCCGTCTCGCGATAGGCACTGACTTCGGCACCGAAGGGATCGGGAATGTCGCTCGCTTCCGGATCGCCACCGGCATACTCGACTATCGTGACGACCTTGTCCCCACCACCCAGTGCCGCGACTCGATCGGCGTGCGCCTTGGTCATCGTCAGGATCCGATCGGCAGTGGCGACCAACTCCCCTGTCAACAGTCGGGCCCGGTGGCCGCTCAGGTCGAGACCGAGCTCGAGAGCCACCAGGTACGAACCTTCGGAGGCCGGCGAACCCTCCCAGGCCGAAGTGCCGGCAGACGTGACATCGACGTTCCCGAACCGAGGATCGTTGGCGAGCTGCGCCGCAAGCATTGCGGCCGCGAGCGGTGACCGACAAGTGTTGCCCGAGCAGACCACCAGCACGTTGAACTGGCTACTCACGGCGCGAACCTGCCGACGCGGCGCCGCAGTTCGGACCTGGGAATTGCACCCTCGCGGACCAGCTTGGGTATGGCAGTGGTGCAATCGACCAGTGTCGAGGGTGGCACGTTGCCCAGCACTCCGCCATCGAGCACCAACAGCAGACCGCTCTCGACTGCCTCACCAAACAATGCCACGACTCCGTCGGCACCAGGCGCAGGCGCGCCGCCGGGACGATTGGCGCTGGTGGAAGTGATCGGCGTGCCCATCCCGTCTATCATCGCAGCAAGCGCTGCGTGCGATGTCCAGCGGACGGCTATGCCGCCCTCGACACCGCGCAGGCGTGACGGCAGGCGACCCTCGCCACCCGGAAGCACCAACGTGAGCGGACCGGGCCAGAACTCGCGCGCCATCGCACGTGCGGCACCGTTGAGCGAAAGCCCGGTTTGTTCGAGCATTGCCAGCCCACTGAACAGCAGCAGGAACGGCTTGCGCGGTGGTCGGCCCTTGAGGCGCGCCAACGCGTCCAGCCCGCCGTCGGTGGCCAGTGATCCGAGGCCGTATACCGTCTCGGTGGGATAGGCGATCAGGCCATCATTCCCGAGGTGCTCCGCAACCGCGGGTGCGATGCGACGCCCGGCACCGGCATCCGGCAACGGCAGAATCATCGCCGCTCCAGCAGCCACTCGGCGAGTGCCAGGTCGCTTGCGGTGGTGATCTTGATGTTGGCGGGATCGCCCGGCAGCAGGTCGACCGCTCCACCAGCCAGCTCGACCAGCATCGCATCGTCGGTCACTGGCGTGTCGCTGGCGATCTCCGCTGCGTGAGCGCGCGCGAGCAGTGCGTAGGGGAACGCCTGCGGGGTCTGTGCACGCCAGAGCCCATCGCGCGGCACGGTGGCCAGCACTCGGCCGAACAGGTCGGCGCGCTTCACGGTGTCCGACAGCGGCAGGGCCGGGACTGTGGCGTGCCCATCGCGCGCTGCCGCGATGCCGGCATCGATGGCGTCTCGCGGCGGGAACGGTCGGGCCCCATCGTGAACCAGCACCACCGACAAGTCTTCAGGCAGCGCAGCCAGCCCGGCAGCTACAGAATCGCGCCTGCTCGCACCGCCGGCCACCGCCCTCAGCGTGTCACCCAGCAGCGCCGACAACCAGGCAGGCGGCTTCGCGGCGTCCCCTGACGGCAGCACCGTCACCACCACCGCCACGTCGGGGTGGCTCACGAACGGCCTGATCGAATGCAGCAGCACCGGTTGTCCGGCCAGCAGTGCGTACTGCTTGGGCACCGGGCCGCCGAACCGGCTTCCCTGCCCGGCCGCCACGACGATCACGCCGACGTCACGCGGCAAGAGATCGCACCAGTTCGTCGACGTGTTCCAGGCCACGATGCCTGAGTCCTGCCACCTCGACCTTGGCACGCGCAGATCCGTACGCTTGCCGAAATCCCATTCGTGCCGCCTCGGCCAGGCGTCGTTCGGCGCCACCCACCGGCCGCACTTCGCCACCCAGTCCCAGCTCGCCGAGATACAGCGCATCGGACGGCGTGGCACGATCGTGGATCGACGAGATCAGCGCCGAGGCCACGGCGAGATCGCTGCCGGGCTCCGTCAGTCTGACACCCGCGGTCACCTGCACGAAGACATCGACACCGGCAAACGACACACCGGCGCGACGTTCGAGTATGGCAAGTATCACCGCCAGTCGACGCGGGTCGATTCCGGTGGCAACTCTCTGTGGCGTCCCATATCCCGACGGTGCAGCCAGCGCCTGGATCTCCACCAGCACCGGGCGGGTCCCCTCAAGCAATGCGGTCACTGCGCTGCCCGCGGTGCCGGTGGAACGAGCAGCGAGAAACAGTGCCGACGGATTGGAGACCGCAACCAGTCCCGACCCGGTCATCTCGAACACGCCGAGCTCGTCCACCGAGCCGAAGCGGTTCTTGGTGGCGCGCAGCAATCGGTAATCGAGAGTGGACTCGCCCTCGAAGTACAGCACCGTGTCGACAATGTGCTCGAGAGTCTTGGGGCCGGCGAGACCGCCACCCTTGGTGACGTGGCCCACCACCACCACCGCAGTGCCGGTATCCTTGGCAAACCGCATCAGCAGTCCGGCGCATTCGCGCACCTGCCCCACGTTGCCCGGGGCGCTTTCGAGTGCGTCGGTGTACACGGTCTGGATCGAGTCGAGCACCAGCACGGATGCATCGACTGCCCGTGCGGCGGCGAGCACCGCCTCGAGTCGGGTCTCGCCCAGCACGTGCACGGCCCCGGTCTCACCGCCGAGCCGGTCCGCACGGAGCCGCAACTGCTCGGCACTCTCCTCGCCGCTGGCATAGAGCACGGCCCTGTCACTTGCCTCGAGCCGGGCAGCGGCCTGGAGCAGCAGGGTGGACTTGCCGATCCCCGGTTCGCCCCCGATCAACGTCATCGACCCCGGCACCAGTCCGCCTCCCAGCACGAAGTCCAGCTCGGGCAGGCCGGTGCTCCAGCGATGAATCCGCTCGGCGTCGACATCACGTAGCCGCCTGACCAGCGGTGTCGCAGTGTTTCCCGCGGTGCGTACCCCACGGCGTGCCGCGGTTTCGCCGGGCTCTTCGGACACGCTGTTCCACGCGCCACAGCTTTCGCAGCGGCCCACCCACTTGGGATGGCCGTGGCCGCATTCGGCGCAACGCCAGACCGACTTGGCCCGCGCCACTCAGTTGTCCTGATCGCGAGGGTTGTCGAACCTGGTGAAGTTCTTGTGGAAGAAGAGGTCGATCGACCCAGTCGGTCCGTTGCGGTGCTTGGCCAGCAGGATGTCGGCACGCCCGTCGAGCGATTCACCCTTCTGCTCCGCCTTCTCGCGAAGATCGCGATACATCTCGGGCCGGTGGATGAACAGCACCAGGTCGGCATCCTGCTCGATTGCACCGGAGTCGCGCAGGTCGGAGAGCATCGGGTGACGGTCACCACCACGCTGTTCACTCGCGCGCGACAACTGCGACAGCGCCACCACCGGCACTTCCAGCTCGCGGGCCAGCGCCTTGAGCGAGCGCGAGATGTCGGAGATCTCCTGCACGCGATTCTCCGAGTGCTCCGGGCTGCGCATCAACTGCAGATAGTCCACTACCAGCATCCGTACGTCGTTCTCGGCGCGGAGACGACGCGCCTTGGAGCGCATCTCCAGCAGGGTGAGGGCGGGCGTGTCGTCGATCCAGATCGGCGCGGTCTGCAGCACGCCTGCGGCACGAGCCAGCCGGGTGTAGCCGGCCTCGCCGAGTTGGCCGCGACGAACCAGTTGCGAGTCGACCCGCGCCTCTGCGCACAGCATTCGCTGCACCAGGGATTCCTTGGACATTTCCAGCGAAAAGATCGCCACCCCGTGCCCTTCCAATGCCGCGTGGGTGGCAATGTTGAGGCAGAATGCGGTCTTGCCCATCGACGGCCGGGCGGCCACGATGATCAGTTCCGAGCGCTGGAATCCGGTGGTCATCTCGTCAAGTTCACTGAAACCGGTCGGCACGCCAGTAAGCTCGCCCTTGCCCTGCTGGATCCGCTCGATCTGCTCCATCGTCGGCCAGAGCATCTCCTTGATGCGGCGGAACGAGTCGTCACGGCGCGTCTCGGAGATCCGGAAGATCTTGCTCTCGGCTGCGTCGAGCAGGTCGGCTGCGCTCTGTCGTTGCTCGTAGGTGTCGGTGATGATCTGAGTGGCGGCCTCGATCAGGCGGCGCTGGATTGCCTTCTCGCGCAGGATCCGGGCGTGGAACTCGAGGTTTGCGGCGGTCGGCACCGCACCGGCCAGCTCGTCGAGATACTCCACCCCGCCAATCGCCTCGAGGTCGCCCCGGCGGGACAATTCTTCGCGAACGGTGACGTAGTCGATCACCATCTGCTGTTGTGCCAGCGTGTTCAGCGCACGGAACAGCCTGCGATGTGACTCGCGGTAGAACAAGCCGTCGTCGAGCAGTTCCAGCCCGCGCACCGCCGCGTCACCATCGAGCAGCATCGCGCCGAGCACTGCCTGCTCCGCCTCCTGGCTCCAGGGCACACTGCGTCCCCCGGGGGCGGACTCAGTCGAGCCGGTCAAGGAGTTGTCGTGCGATACGGACGTCATCCCACGCGGGCCGTTTCCAGTTCGGGTTCCTGAGCAGTGCGGCCGGGTGGTAGGTGACCACCAGCGGCACTCCGTCGATCCGATGTACCTTGAGCCGCAGGTCACCCAGCGGCCGCTTGACACCGAGCAGCGCCTCGGCTGCGGTGGCTCCCAGGGCGAGCAGGACCCGGGGCCGCACCAGCGCGATCTGACGGTAAAGATACGGCAGGCACGCCGAACGTTCATCCGGCAGCGGGGCGCGATTCCTGGGTGGCCTGCACTTGACGACATTGGCGATGAACGCGGCCTCGCGGGAAACCTCGATGCTGGCGAGCATCTTGTCCAACAGTTCGCCGGCACGTCCCACGAAAGGCCGCCCCGACCGGTCCTCCTGTTCGCCCGGTCCCTCGCCCACCAACATCAATCCGGCAGCAGGATCACCCTCGCCGGGAACCGCGTTGGTCCGGCCGCTGCACAGCGGACACTTGGTGCACTCGCGCACCAGTCCGGCAATCTCCTCCAGCGACGACCAGGCAGGTGTGGCCGGCGCCTCGATCACCAATCCCGACGCCGGAATCGCGGGTGCGCCCTTGAGCCAGGCCGGTTCCTGCCCGGCCGGGTACTGCCGCGGGCGATACACCACCTCGGCCGGTGGCGCTGCGGGGTCGGGCGGCTCGGCGGGTTTCGACCGGCTCGCGTTCGAAACCGGCTTGCCAGCCGTCGGCAGCGACGCTTCGAGCGGCGAATCGAAATAGACCTCGTCGCCGCCGAGGTCACGCTGCAGTTCGAGCCAGGCGCGACGGGGGTCAGCCACGGTACAGCTCGATCGCGTCGAGAATTGCCTCGGCGACGTCGCGCTTGTCACGCAGCGACACCGGGGTCACGATCCCCCGGACATCGAGAATCGTGACCGCGTTGGTATCCACATCGAAGCCGGCACCCGGTTCGAGGGCATCGTTGATCACCACCAGATCGAGCTGCTTGCGTTCCAGCTTGGCGCGGCCCTTCTCGAGCGCGTTGCCGGTCTCCAGCGCGAAGCCCACGGTCGTGAGGTTGGGATGACGCTCGGGCAGGGTGCCGATCAGGATGTCCTCGGTGGACTCGAATGAAAGCGAAAATCCACCGTCGGAACGAGGCAACTTGGCGTCGCGCGTGACCACCGGTCGGTAGTCGGCAGGAGCTGCGGCCATTATCAGCACGTCACTCTTCCTGAGGTTGCGTCGCACCGCCTGGGCCATCTCCTCGGTTGTTTCCACGCGGAGCAGTGTCACGCCGAATGGCGGTCGCTCGCTCGACGGACCCGAGACCAGCACCACCTCCGCCCCGCGGCGCCAGGCGGCCTCGGCCAGGCGGTAGCCCATCTTGCCGCTGCTGCGATTGGTGACCACGCGCACCGGGTCGATCGATTCACGAGTCGGACCCGCGGTCACCAGCACGGTCAGCCCGTGCAACGGGCCCTCGCCTGCCAGCACCCGTTCACTGCGGGCGATGATCTCCTCCGGCTCCGACATCCGGCCTGGCCGCACCGAGTCGCCTTCGGCCAGCGGCCCCGTGTCCGGGCCGACCACCGACCAGCCACGCTCGACGAGTCGGGCCAGGTTGGCCCTGGTTGCGGCGTCAGCGAACATCTCGTCGTTCATCGCCGGTGCCACCAGTACTGGTCCGCTGTTGGCCAGCAGCATCGCGAGCAGGAAGTCGTCCGC
Organism: uncultured bacterium; assembly: GCA_965651205.1. GTDB lineage: Bacteria > Gemmatimonadota > Gemmatimonadetes > Gemmatimonadales > GWC2-71-9 > Palsa-1233. The sequence goes on along the minus strand of CBFGRM010000001.1, from coordinate 65,153 downwards.
CAGCCCGAGCGCTGCGCGGGCGAGGAAGTGCGCAGTGGCCGGTGCAACGATGATCAGGTCGGCGCGATCGGCCAACTCGATGTGGTCGAGAGCGGTACCCGGTTCCCAGAGTGATGTCCTCACCGGCCGCCGGGTGACCGCCTCGAAGGTGGCGGCCCCCACGAAACGGGTGGCACCGCGTGAGAGCACCACGTCCACCAGCGCGCCGCGAACAGTCAGCTCCCGGGCGAGGTGGACGCTCTTGTACGCGGCGATCCCGCCAGTCACGCCGATGACGATCTGGCGGCCACGCCACATCTCAGGCCTCGGTGCGTCGCCGGCGCAACTCGCGGAAGGTCAGTTCGCCACTGGTGAGCTTCTTGAGCGCCAGGGTGGTGAGCTTCTTGACGCCTTCGGCGCGCTCGAACTGGGCCACTGTCTCGCGCGGAAACTCGTTGAGGTACCGGGCAAACTTGGCAGCAACCAGGATGCCGCGGTACTTCGAGCCGGTGTGACGCGCCACTTCCTGCGGGGTGAACACTTCCATCTCGTTGCTCCTCTGGTGTTTCAGGTCGTCGCCGTCGCACGCGCGATCTCGGCGGCGACTTCGTTCTGCAATCTGTCGAGCAGCACGCTGCTGCTGCGCTGCCGGCTGGTGCGCCGTGACTCAACATCGATGATGCCGTGCACGGCGCGCACAGCGGCGTCGAGGTCGTCGTTGACGACCAGATAGTCGTACTCGGTTGCGGCGGCGAGTTCGAGCACCGCTCGTTCCAGCCGGGCAGTGATCACCGTCTCCGACTCGCTCCCCCGCGCCCGCAACCGCTCCGCCAGCACTCTACCGCTGGGCGGGACCACGAAGATCAGCACCGCATCGGGGAACCGTTCACGAACGTTGCGCGCCCCGATCACCTCGATGTCGAGCAGGACGTGCCGCCCCGACTGGAGCACCCGTCGCACCTCGCGCTCGAGCGTTCCGTAGCGCTGCCCGTTGTAGCTGGCGTGCTCGAGAAATTCACCGGCAGCCACCCGCTTCTCGAATTCCTCGTGCCCGAGGAAATGATACTCGCGCCCGCCCACCTCGCCCTCGCGCGGCTGGCGCGTGGTGGCCGACACCGAGTAGCCGGTGTCTTCGCGCTCGGCCAGCAGCCGCCTGGCGATAGTGGTCTTGCCACCACCCGAGGGCGACGAGAGTACGACCACCAGCGGCGTCACTCGAGATTCTCCAGTTGCTCCCGCACCTTCTCGAGGTCTCCCTTCATCACCACCACGATCTGGGCAATGCTCGCGTCGTTGGCCTTGCTGCCGATCGTGTTGATCTCCCTGCCGATTTCCTGTGCCAGGAACCCGAGCTGCTTGCCGATCGGAGCGTCGCTGGCCAGCAGCCGGCGCGCCGCGTCCAGGTGCACCCCGAGCCGCACCGTCTCCTCGGTGACATCCACCCGATCGGCGATCAGGGCGATTTCCTGCGCCAGCCGCTCCGGAGCGATCTCAGCCCCGTCCAGCAGTTCCCGGGTGTTGGCCCGCAGCCGCTCCAGCTCACGGCCCAACCGGGCCGGCAGCAGCGGTGCCAGCTCCGAGAGCCCGGTGCCGATGGCGTCGATCCGGGCTGCGATCACCGCTGCCAGGGCCTCACCCTCGCGGCGGCGATCAGCCAGGCACGCCTCGATCGCGGCGTCTACCACCGGAACCCAGTCCTCCCACTCACTGCTCGCCTGATCACGTCCCTGCCCCAGCACATCGGGAAAGCGGGCCACCTGCTCGACGGTCACCTCACCGGCCAGTTCGAACCGGGCCTTGAGTTTGGTGAGCGTGGCCACCGCGATCTCGGCGGCCTCCCAGTCGATCTGCAGTGCGGCGCGTCCCCTTGCCTCGGCCCAGCCGACAACCGCGGTCACGTGCCCCCGGCCGATCGAGGCCTTGATCCGCTCCCGGAAGGCGCCCTCCGAGGCAGTCAATTCCGGGGGCAGCCGCAGCGAAGTGCTCAGGTGCCTGTGGTTGACTGTTCGGATCTCCACCCTGCCCCGGCGTCCGGCCACTTCCGCTTCGGCCGCGCCGAAACCGGTCATACTCGATGCCAAGAACCGCCCTCCGCGCTGCGGGTAGCCCGGAAAGATAGCCGATCGGCCCCGGTCTCGCCGTGGGCAGGGTCAGTTCTGGAATTCCCAGCGGATGCCGTAGCTCGACCCCAGCGACAGGATCGGGTAGCCGGGAACCTGCCCCGGCCTGGTGCCCTGGAAGTTGACCCGGTCCCAGAAGGCGATGAACGGACCCAACTGGAGCTGGAGGATGCCCCGAACGAAGGTGAGTCCGCGCAGCTCGATCGCCTCACCCTCGGCGTCACGACCGATCACTCCCGGACTCCAGCTCTCCAGCACACCCTGCACCTTGAGCCGGAAGATCCCGCTCGGGAAGTTGCGCAGGAACCGCGAATTGACCGTGGCAGTGGTCCAGGCGTGGTGCGGCGGCACGCCGTCCGGCGTGGCCCCGTTGAGAGGATGCTCGTAGTGCGACGCAACGCTGAACCAGCTCGTCGGTGCGAGATGCGCCTTGAGCGCAAGCCACTCGGTGCGATCCTGGCGTGCCATCGCAGGCACTGCCGCGAAGTTGCGGTACGGCAATGGCTGCCATACATCGGTGCTCAGCAACCGACCCTCGACGGCCAGTCGGCCGAAGTTCAGTCCCGCCATCACTTCATAATCGGCGAAGGACGCCACACCCGATTCGGACAATGCCGGCACGTCGACCCGCTCGCCGTACGAGGCCGCCGCACCCAGTTGCAGCGCTGCAGGCATCCTGATTCCCAACAGGAGCCGACTGCCGCGTGGCACCTCGAAGCCGAGCCGCGCGGTGGCATATTCCGACCGCCGATCGCCTTCGTGGTCCTTGCGGACTCCCTCGATCGCGACAGTGGCGAGCGTCATCGGACTCCAGCCCAGGGCAAGGCGCAAGTCCAGCGGTGTCCACTCGGTGTGGTGCAGTGCCCGGAAGTCCGCGGACCAGGTCGGCCGCCGGTAGCCGACCTGCGCCCCGAAGGTGCCGATGTCGTGCTTTACGGTGTCGTTGTCCCAGCTCGATCGCGCAGCCCAACCATCGACGTGAAGGCCGAGCGGATTGTTGCGGTCACCCCACGAAATCCGGAGCTGTGTGGCCTGATGATTTCCCTGGATACCGGGATCCAGCGTGTCGGCTGACTCTGACTCGCCATCGCGCAGCAACGGGTCGCGATCGGGGGCCTGCAACAGCAGTTGTGCCTCCACCGACAACTTCGACGTCGGCATCCAGGCGCCCTGCAACCAGCCGTTGACGACGTTGGCGGCACCACTGCCACCGTTGGGGGCGTTGACGCCGATGTAGTCGGCGGCCATCCCGAGGGAGAATCCCCTGGGCCAGCGCCGCTCGAACGAGCCGAAGTAGCGCGAGAAGCCCCGGTCACCGGTTTCGACACCGATCCTGGTGCGCGGTGCCAGGCGATCGTGATCGCGAGTGAACAGGTAGACCCGCAACCGGCCCGGGTTGCGTTCGATCTCGACGCGCTCGAACAGTTCCAGGGTCCAGAGCGACGGATCCACTGCAAGCGAATCCGGACCAATCGCGAGCCAGGGCAGTCCATCGACCTCGTACTCCACGCTGCTTGCGCCGCGGCCGAGATAGTTGGGAATCTCGGGCCTGCCGCGCCAGCCACCACGCCAGAGGAACACCGGGGCACTCGCGCCGATCAGTTCGCCGACCGTGCGTGACGGAGACCAGTCGATCGAATCCCGAGTGAGCACGATGCGACTGCCGGCCGGCTGCACGTCGGCCCATTGGATCGGCGGCACCGGGGCAAGCCGGACTTCCTGCCTGCCCTCGACCGCGAGAAGTCGTTCGGTGGAAGTCGAATCCGGCCGCACGGCGACGGAATCGGCGGCCAGCGAATCGGCTGGTGGAGGATCTTGCGCGATTGCCGTCGCCGGACCGCACAGCAGCACGGCCAGCAACACGCTGCGGACCGAACCGCCGATGCTCACCGGGTCAGCTCCGTGCGAGGAGAAACTCGCTGAAGAGCCGCACCAGCACTCCCGTCGGCCCCTTGGCCTGGGTGGGCTGGTCGCGATCGGTGTATGCGGTGCCAGCGATGTCCAGGTGTGCCCACGGATACCCCTCGGCGAATTCCCGCAGGAACCACGCGGCAGTGATGGTACCGGCCGCCCGACCGCCGGTGTTCTTCATATCGGCTATGTCGCTCTTGATCAGCTCGTGATACTCGTCCCACATCGGCAGCGGCCACACCCGTTCGTCCGAAGCTTCACCGGCTGCCGTGAGCGATGCGATCAGTCCTTCATCGTTGCCCAGGACCGCAGTCGCGGTGTGTCCCAGACCGATGACGACAGCGCCGGTGAGCGTGGCACAATCGACCACGGCAGCCGGTTGGTAACGTCGCGCCCACGACAGTGCATCGGCGAGCAGCAACCGGCCCTCGGCGTCGGTGTTGAGCACTTCGATGGTCTTGCCAAGGTGTGATCCGACCACGTCTCCCGGGCGGTACGAATTGCCTGAAACCATATTCTCTGCGCTCGGGATCAGCCCCACAACGCGGATCGCCGGGCGCAGTGTCCCGAGCATTTCGAACGTGCCGAGCACTGCGGCGGCGCCCGACATATCATACTTCATCTCTTCCATACCCTGGGCCGGCTTGATCGAAATGCCGCCGGTGTCGAAGGTGACACCCTTGCCCACCAGCACCACCGGCGCGGCTTCGGCGCCTTCGTACTCGATCGCTATGAAGCGCGGCTCGTTGGCGCTGCCCTTGCCGACCGCCAGGATCGCCTGCATCCCCTCGCGCTCCAGATCGGCCCGGTCGAGCACCGTGATCTTCATCCCGTGGCGCGTGGCGAGTTCCTGGGCACGGCCGGCGATGAAGGCCGGTGTGCAGGTGTCTGCCGGCAGCACCTGCAGCTCACGGGTGAGGCGCTGGCCGGCAGCGATCCCGTTGCCGCGCGCGACGCCCGCCTCGATCTCTGCAGTGATGGCGGCGACGATGATGTCCACTCGCTCGACCGGATCCTTGGGCGGATCCGCGGGCTTCTTGAGCGCGCCGAAATGCCAGGCCCCGAACGCCACTCCCTCGGCAATCGCCTGGGCCACTTCGGCCGGTGCAATGGTGGTCTCCGGCATCGCCACCGCGGGCGCCGACACGCCGATTGTCCGGGCGCGCTTGCCACCGATCATCGCGGCACGACGAACCCCCCGACGGTTCAGCTTGGTGGGGTCACCCATCCCGACGAGCAGGATCCGGCGACCGTCGTCGCTCCGGTAGAACAGCGCCGTCTCGTCGCGCTTGCCGGTGAAATCGCCGTGTCGCCAGGCGGTGGCGATGGCGCCGCCGGTCACACCGTCCAGCGCGGCGAGCGTCCCGGGCAGGCTGGGGGAAGCGGCAACTGGAACGATCAGGAGTTGACTGTCGTGGGCGACCGCGTCGGCGGCCCGCAGCGATGCTTGGAGAGGCATAGAAGTCCGATGGAGGGTGTCGGTCCGGCCCTGCAGCCAGGATGGCGTCGAAGATAAACCCGGCTGCCCGACCCGTTCGATCAGTCAGCCGTCGCCAGTGCCCAAGGTGGGAGTCGAACCCACACGCCGTTGCCGGCTGCGGATTTTGAGTCCGCTGCGTCTGCCATTCCGCCACTCGGGCCAAGGAGGGAAAAGATAGCACGGGGACCGGGCGCAACGCTGCCCCTGCGAGTGCATCCTGCGTTAACTTGTTGCGATGATATCACCCCGGCCCTTCCACCCCTGGCACGACATCCCGACGGGCAGCGCCCCGCCCGATGCCGTCACCGCCGTCATCGAGATCCCCAAGCACGAACGAAACAAGTACGAGCTCGACAAGGAGCTCGGGGTCTTCCGGCTCGACCGGGTGCTCCACTCCTCGGTCCACTACCCCGGGGACTACGGCTTCGTGCCCCGGACACTGTCCGGCGACGGTGACCCGCTCGACGTGCTGGTGCTGATGACCGAGCCGACCTTCACAGGTTGCCTCATCGAGATACGGCCGGTGGGAGTGTTTCGCCTGGTGGACCGGGGCGAGGAAGACGAGAAGCTCATCGCGGTGCCCGTGGCCGATCCATACTACCGGAAGATCAGTTCCCTCTCCGATCTCCCCGAACACGCGCTCAAGGAGATCGAGCACTTCTTCCTGGTGTACAAGGACCTTGAGGGCACCCGCACCGAGAGTCGCGGGTTCGAGGAGCGCGATGGTGCGCTGCAGGCGATCGACGAGGCGATCGCCCGCTACAACGAGGAGTTCCCCGCCCGCTCCTGAGGGTCGCGCAGCGCCACCGGGGGCGAGAGTATCTCGCGCCACACCATCGCATCCCGCAACGAAATTGCCTTCGGCGCCACTCGTTGCGGCTTCGACTGCCGCAACTGCTTCCGTTCACGGGCCGCCAGACGGGCGCGGTGCTCCTCCTGCTCCCGGCGGAATCGATTGCGCTCGAGGGCCGCGGCAATCCGTTGCTGCACCAGCAGTTCCGCCTCGGCTTCCGGGTCGTGCCCGAGCCGATCCCATTCGGCCATTTCGGTTTCGGTGGACACCACCGCAGGATCGCCAGCCCACGAATCGTCCTGGCTTGCATCCGTTTCCTGCCACTGCCCCGCCTCGATCGAATCGGGATGCTGCTGGTCCTGCAAGCCCTCGACCTGACGCCGCATCTCCTCGAGCAATTCGTCGAAGGTGCCAGGTGCCGACCGCTCCGCCCGGGGCCGGGCGGGCTGCGGACGCTGACCGGCCCGGGATCGCTTGCCGGCCTTGGTAACGGCGCCGACCACCGACAGGATCGCGTAGATGATCCCGAAGATTACGAGCGGTTCGAGTTCCACCGGGATCAGCTCTCGCTGGTTTCCGTGGCGTCACCAGAGGCGATCGAACGCCGCATATCCGTGTCGGCCTCGACGTTGCGATAGCGCTGGTAATCCATCACCCCGAAGTTGCCGCTGCGGAACGCGTCGGCCATCGCCAGCGGAATCGACGCCTCCGCGGCGATCAGCTTGGCGCGCTGATTCTGCGCCTCCGCCTTGTATTCCTGCTCCATCGCCACCGCGAGTGCGCGACGCTCCTCCGCCTTCGCCTGCGCGATACGCTTGTCCGCCTCGGCCTGGTCGGTCTGCAGCTCGGCACCGATGTTCTTGCCGACGTCGACGTCGGCGATGTCGATCGAGAGAATCTCGAATGCCGTGCCGGCGTCGAGACCCTTGGCGAGCACCGTCTTGGAGATCATATCGGGGTTCTCCAGCACCTTCTTGTGCGAATCGGCCGAACCGATGGTGCTGACGATTCCCTCGCCGACTCGCGCGATGATCGTTTCCTCACCGGCACCACCGACCAGCCGGTTGACATTGGCACGGACGGTAACACGCGCCATCGCCAGGAGCTGAATGCCGTCCTTTGCCATCGCTGCAACCTTGGGCGTGGTGATCACCTTCGGATTCACGCTCACCTGCACCGCCTCAAGCACGTCCCGACCGGCGAGGTCGATCGCGGTCGCCTGCTTGAACGTGAGCGGGATGCCCGCCTTGTCCGCCGAGATCAGCGCATTGACGACCCGGGCGACATTGCCGCCCGACAGGTAGTGCGCCTCCAGCGGATTGATCTGCAGGTCGAGTCCGGCCTTGGTTGCGGTGATCATCGGGTCGACAATCCGGGTCGGGTCAACCTTCCGGAACCGCATCCCGAAAAGCGTGATGAACGGCACCCGCACGCCGCTCGCGGCGGCGCGGATCCAGAGGCCGATCGGGATGAAGCGGAAGAAGATGACCAGCGCCAGGAATCCGAAGATCACCAGCACGAAGAGAGTGGCAAGTCCGGCCGAATCCTGATCCATTCTGCTCAAGCTCCTGCGTCAGGGGTTGTGGTTGCCTGCGGGGCTGCCCGCACCACGTGCTTGTATCCTTCCGAGCGCACCACGACCACCTCGGCACCGGCCCGGACCCATTCACCTTCGCTCACCACGTCGATCCGTTCGTCGCTGACCACCGCCGTCCCGGAGGGTCGCAGATCGGTCAGCGCCACACCGACGCGCCCGATGAGTTCGTCGCGCGCCGGGGCAGACAGGTAGCCCTCATCGCGATGCACCGATCCCTTGAGCAGCAAGCCGCCCCACCGCTCCGAATTGGGCAGGTGCCGAAGCCACGCAAACACCACCGCCCCGGTAATCACCAACGCGGCGCCGAGTACTGCCAGTGCCATCGTGATATCTCCTCCAGACGGGGCGGAGCCGAGCAGCGCCAACACCACTGCGCCACTGACGGCAGCCACCCCCAGGATCCCGGCGACGCCGAAGCCCGGCAACACGAAGGCCTCGACACCAAGTGCGATCAGGCCGACGCCGAGCAGGATGATCTCCTCCCATCCGGCGAGTCCGATCAGGTACGATGAACCGAAGAAAAGTCCCAGGGCGCCCAGTGACAGCAGTCCCCCCAGACCGAAAGCGCCGGTCTTGATCTCGAAGATCAGCCCCAGCATACCGAGCGAAAGTAGCAGCGGTGCCACCATCGGATTGGTCAGGAACCGCACCAGGTTCTCGGCCCAATTGGCGTCCGGGGTGACCACCCGCGGCTGCGCAAGCTCGAAGCTGGCCAGCAGTTCATCCAGCGTGGCCGCCTGGCCCTCGGCAAAACCCGCCTCGACCGCCTGATTGGCACTCAGCGACAACAATTGCCCAGGTGCTGCAAGCCCCTCCACCCCTAGCGACTCATCGACCATTGCCTCGGCGATCGCCGGATCGCGCCCGCGCGCCTCTGCCAGCGAACGAAACTCGGCCCGCATCGCGCTGACGATCTTTTCGGCCGCCTTGGTCCCCGATCCGTCGACAGGTGTCGCCGCACCCAATGCGCCGCCGGGCGCCACCCAGATCTGATCGGCGGCCAGGGCGATCATCGCCCCGGCACTCCAGGCGCGGGGGTTGACGTAGGCAATGACGTCAATCGGGGAGTTCCTGACAGCGTCAACGATTCGCTCGGCAGCGTCGATCCGGCCGCCCGGAGTGTCGATGTCCAGGACCACCAGGCGCGCACCATCGGCGGAGGCCTCCGAGATTGCCCGGGCCACGTAAGGCGCCAAACCGTGCTCGATCGTGCCTGAAATGGGGATGCGATAGACCACCGCATCCTGAGCCTGAATCGAGACGCTGGCCGCGAGCAAACCCAGGGTGGTTCCGATGAGTCGTCGCATACCGGGGCGTCTCCAGGAATATGTGGCTGACCGAGCCGAAATGTAGCACCCGCCAGTCTTCTTGTCGCGCAACGACTTGCGCCATTACCCTGCACTGGCTTGCGGGCCGGGACCAAGCGGTCCAAAGTTGTCGCTGGGTCTGGCCTCAGCCGCCTTGTGGATAATGTACATAAAGCGGTGTAGACAATGATGATAACTATTGCCACATCAAGTCATTTCCACAGTGTCGACACTGTCTCCACAAGGGGATCCACTTGGATTACACACCCGAGTCACTACCCCTGATCGGTCATCGCGGCGTCACCTCACGGGGTCCGGAGAACTCGATCAGCGCCCTGGCTGCCGCTGTGGATATCTCGGAGCCGAGATTGACCGGCGTCGAAATCGATATCCACAGCACCGCCGATGGCCAGATCATCCTGCACCACGATCCGGTCACTGCCGGCGGCAGGGTCATCGCCGAAAGCAGCCTGGCCGAGCTGCGCCGGGAGCGATTGTCGGACGGCTCCCTGATTCCCCTCTTGAGCGAGGCGCTGGCCGTGCTGGGGACACTCGATGTCTATGTCGAGGCCAAGGGTCTGGACGAATCGGCGGATCGCGAGCTGTTGAGGGTACTTCACGATGGCCCCAATCCTGAGGGCTACTACCTCCACTCCTTTGATCACAGGGTCATCAAGCGTCTCCGCGGGCTGGACACGGCTTTCGGCTATGGGGTGCTGTCCTGCTCGTATCCGGTGTTCCCCGAGCGGCAGTGCCGTGATGCCGGAGCGAGCATCCTCTGGCAACAGTGGCAGTTGATCGACACCGACCTGATCAGGCGGTGCGAGGAGGCGTCGCTGGAGGTGATTGCCTGGACGGTCCCTGTTGAGCGGGCGAGTGACCTGTTGGCGCTCGGGGTGGCGGGAATCTGCCTGGATGCTTGAGTGGTGGGCAGCATCGGCAAGAAAGAAGGGCCGGCACCCTTGGGGAGCCGGCCCATTGCACACCCTGGTGCGCCGATTCAGGCGACCGGGTAGACCGACACCTTCATCCGTTGCTTGTTCTTGTGCTCGAACCTGACGACGCCGTCAATGTACGAGTGCAGCGAGTCATCCTTGGCAACGAAGACATTCTTGCCGGGATGAAACTTGGTGCCACGCTGCTTGACGAGGATCGATCCGGCGGTGACCGTCTCGCCCCCGAAGCGCTTGACGCCGAGGTACTGCGGGTTGGAATCGCGGCCGTTGCGGCTGGAGCCGACGCCCTTTTTATGTGCCATATCTCACCTCACCCGAGCACGACGTCGGTAATCTTGACCTCGGTGAACTTCTGCCGATGGCCGGTCTTGCGGCGGTAGTTCTTGCGACGCTTGAACTTGAAGACGTAGATCTTGTCTTCCTTGCCGTGGCCGACCACTTCGGCAGTCACCTTGGCGCCGGACACGATCGGCGTGCCAGCCTGGATGGTATCGCCGTTGGACGTGAGCAGCACCTCGTCGAACGAGAGCTCGTCACCCGGCTGCTTCTCCTCCATATAGGGGAGTTGCAGGGTGGCACCCTTCTCGGCGCGGAACTGCTTGCCCAAAGCCTTGAAAATCGCGTACATAACGATCCTTCGAGTCCGTGAATTCGGGACGTAGCCCCGAAGAATAGCGGATCTGACCAATGGCCGCAACCCCGTGGGGCAGCGGGTTCAGGCCACCGCGTAGAGTTCGGTCACGTCACGACCGGCCGGCCGGGACATCAGGCGGAACTCGTCCAGCCGGAGCATCGGGTCGTCGCGAATCTCCAGGTCGAGCGACCCCTGGCGGCCCAGGAGCTGGACCAGCTTGGGCTCCTCCTCGAGGAGGTAGATCGCCACGTCGGGGTGGAGCCTGATTGCCAGCTTGCGCTCCTTGTGCTCGACTCCGACCCGCCTGAGTGCCCGTTCGAGGCGCCTGGCCACCACCTCGGGGGCAAACACCCTGCCGGTGCCGCTGCAGGTCGGGCATTCGCGGGTCATCGAGGCCCACAGCGACGCCCTGACCCGCTGGCGGGTCATCTCCACCAATCCGAGTTCGGAGACGGCGAAGGCCCGGGTCCTCGCCCGGTCGCGCCCCAGGTGGGTCCGCAGTTCCTGGAGAACCCGCTCGCGGTTGGTGCGCGACTCCATATCGATGAAGTCCACCACGATGATGCCGCCCACGTCGCGGAGCCGGATCTGCCTGGCGATCTCGCGCGCCGCCTCGAGGTTGGTCCGGAGGATGGTCTTTTCGGGGTCACGCTTCCCGGTGTATCGGCCGGTGTTCACGTCCACCGAGATCAGGGCCTCGGTGGGCTGGATGATCACGTAGCCACCGGTGGGCAGGTCGACGCGCTGCTTGAACAGGTCGCGGATTTCCTGCTCGATCCTGAAGTGATCGAACAGCGGCACCGCATCCTCGTACAGGTGCACCCTGGGCAGCAGCTCGGGATCTACCTGCTCGAGATATTGACCGATGTCACCCATCAGCTCCCGGGAGTCGATCCACAGAGCATCGACCTTGGCGGAGAACACGTCGCGCACCAGCGCACGAGTCAGCGACGCCTCCCGGTGCAGCAGCGCCGGCGCCTTCTTGACGTAGTGCTGCTTGCGCTTGACCTTCTGCCACAGCGCCAGCAGCGATTCGATCTCCCGCCGGAAATGCTCCTCGGTGACTCCCTCCGCCACGGTGCGAACGATCATCCCACCTGCATCAGGCGGCAGGTGTCGTGCGACCATCTCCTTGAGACGGGCGCGCTGTTCGCGCGACTCGATCTTGCGCGACACGCCGACTCGCGACGCGTACGGCATATAGACCAGGAACCGGCCCGCGAGCGAGATCTGCGCGGTGACCCTGCTGCCCTTGGTGGAGATCGGCTCCTTGATCACCTGCACCGGCAGCGTCTGGCCCTTCTTGAGCAGCTCGGAGATGTCGGGGACCGCGGCGCGTCGCGCGCCGACTTCGCGCCGCCCCCCCTCGCCGCGACGCCGCGGGGCGACCACAGTGGCTGTCGCGGTCGCATCACCGGATTCGCCGTCGACAGCGGGTGGCTCGTCGATCTCCACTTCAGCATCGGAGAGTTCCTCGGCCTCGTCGTCGTCCTCCGGCTCCAGCAGGTCGGAGGCGTGCAGGAAGGCCGACTTCTCCAGGCCAATGTCCACGAAGGCGGCCTGGATTCCGGGTAGTACCGCTTCTACCCGCCCCAGGTAGATGTCACCGATGATCCGCTTTCGGTCGGGGCGGTCAACCAGCAGCTCGACGAGATGATCGTCTTCCAGAATCGCCACACGCGTCTCGCGCGGGGTACCGGAGATGAGGATTTCGCGCTTCACGGAAGTCTCGATCGGGAAGTCGCGGCTCGAGCGACCGCCCCGAATACAGGTAGGAAGGTGACGCTGGCCACCTGGCCAGGGTCAGCCGATTGCCGACTGTGCCACGGGCAGCCCTCGGGCTGCGTCGCATCGCGGCCGAAAGCACCGTCCTCCCCCGCCGATACCGGAAGGAATGGGACGTCAACAGGCAGGCCGTGCCGTTGCCGCCCGATACCTCCCCGGCGCCGGTGGGGCGACGAAGCTGTCGGGTCACGTGAACTGGGCGATGCGTTGGGGACAGGGCCGGAAGTCGGCGCGGGTTGATGCGCAATACGGATGTCAGCCACAACCCGAGGACGCTACCCCGAGAGGTCACAGTGTCGAGCAGATACGACAGCTTGGCTGACATTTCGGAAAGCTATGGTTACAAGGGGGTTACGGCAATGTCGGTGGCTCCCGGCCCGGCGAGCTCTCACCCTGCACCCCGTGGGCATATACTTCTGCTGACCTCCCACCGGAGCAGACCGATTCCACAGCGCCCCCAGTCCCACGTGTGGCTTCCCGTAGCACTCCTGCTGTCGGCCCTGGCTTGCGGCGGCGACGGCACCGGCCCGGTCGGCCCACCAGCATCGATCACCGTGGCGGCGGGTGCTGACCAACAGGGCACCGTCGGACGGGCAGTTGCGATCGCTCCCGGGGTCCGGGTTCGCGACGCGTCGGGTCGGGGCGTGCCCGGACTGAGTGTCAAGTTCGATATCCTCCAGGGCGGCGGCGTGGTGACACTGGACTCGGTGGTCACCGACGGCCAGGGCCTGGCGACGGTGGGCGAGTGGCGACTGGGGCCGCTCCCGAGTACCAACATCTTGCGCGCCCAGGTGCTCAACCACCCTTTGTCGGTGCAGATCAATGCCACCGCCGGCCCGGGCGCGCCGGCCACGATCCAGATCGTTACCGGAGGTGCCAATCTCTCCGCGGTGGTTGAGCAGGAGGTGACCCCCAGACCTGCGGTCCGGGTCCGCGACAGTTTCGGCAATCCGATCCCCGACACCGAAGTAACCTGGCTGGTGACCAGCGGCGGCGGCAGTCTCACCGGGCCCTCGATCACCCGCACCGATGCCGAGGGCCGCACCACCGTGACCGGCTGGCGACTCGGGCCCGTGAGTGGCACCAACCAGCTCCAGGCGCGCACCACTACCAGCATCGTGGCCACCTTCAATGCCATCGGGGTGGGCATTCCCGAAGCGATCACTGCGACGTCGCCCACTGACCAGGCCGGCTATCTCGATTTCGCAGTGCCGAAGGTCCCCCGAGTCCGAGTGACCGACTCGTTCGGTGCCGATATCCAGGGCGTGCCAGTGGTGTTCACGATGGTCGCCGGCAACGGTTCGATCCTCGGTGACACGGTGATAACCGATGCCGAAGGCGTGGCCGCACTTGCCGACTGGAAACTGGGCTCGGAGCCGTTCTCGCAGGTGGATGCCACGGTGCCCGGCTATGACGGACCGCCAACCTCGTTCACGGTTTCGGGAGTCGAGCGTGCCTTCACCATCGACATCCGATTTCTCAACACCCCCGACGCCGATCTTCGCGACGGCTACGTGGCTGGTGCGATGCGCTGGATGGAGGTGATAGTGGGCGACCTGCCCGACTTCATCGCCAACTTGCCGACACCCTGGAGCTGCGTCAACGTGACGCTGCCTGCGACCACCGGCACGATTGACGACCTGGTGATCTACGCCAGGATCGGGCCGGGCGACGGCCCGGGAGGAGTGCTCGCACGAGCCGGACCGTGCAGTGTCGGCGAACGCGGTGGCAGCAGGCTCACCGCGATCGGCTATATGGAGTTCGACCAGGCCGACGCACTCAACCTGACGCCGGACCAGTTCCGCCACGTCGTGATCCACGAAATGGGACACGTCCTCGGGCTGCTGGAGCCGAGGTGGACCTTCCACAACCTGATGGTCAACGGAGCGGATCCGTACTACACCGGCGCCGGGGGATTGGCCGGCTGGCCGTTGCTCGGAATCAGCTACGCCGGCAATCCGGTGCCGATCGAGAACACCGGTGGCAGCGGGACAGCCGGTTCCCATTGGCGTGAATCGGTGATGGTCGAGGAGATAATGACCGGCTGGATAGAGCCTGCCGGAATCCATATGCCGCTCACCGCCGTGACCGTTGGTGCGATCGCCGACCTCGGCTACGTCGTCGATCCGGCTCAAGCCGAACCGTTTGTGCCGGCAATCCGCGATTTCGCGATACCGCTGGGCACCAAGCTGAAACTCAACGAGGAAATCTTCGAGGCGCCGTGGATCATCGGCGGCGATGGCAAACTTCGCCCGCTGCCCTGAGTCCGTATCCCCGAGTGATCAGCGGCGGCAGGTATCGCAGCCGCTGCAACGACTCACCGTTTCACCAAACCACGCCAGCAGCGCAGCCCGGCGGCAGCGCCGGGTGGTTGCGTACCCGATCATTGCCCTCAGTCGCCGCTCGGCTTCGCGCCTTCGGCGACGCACCGGGGTCCAATCCACGCCGTTGCGATCGGGCCGCAACTCCGCACCGAGTCGATCCGCTGCAGCCACGATCGCATCGGTGTGCCTGCAGCGCAGGGCGGGTTCGCGCCAGATCGATTCGACCACCCGCTCGTCGGGGAAGGTCGTCGAAATCTGTCGTCTCGGATGCCTCTCGTCGGCCGGGTGGAACATCAGGACGCAGCGCGCCAGGCCTCCATCTCGACCGGCCCGACCGGCCTCCTGGTAGTACGCCTCCGGAGTCGACGGCAGTGTCCAGTGTGCCACCAGTCGCACATCGGGCTTGTCGATCCCCATACCGAACGCACAGGTGGCAACGACCACTCGGGTACGATCGGCGAGGAAGTCGTCCAGCACCCGGCGCCGTTCGTCCGAACGCATTCCGGCGTGATATGGTGCGGCGCTTACGCCACTCTCGACCAAGGTTGCGGCGAGTCCCTCGGTGAGCCCACGTGTCGGGGCATACACTATCGCAGGCCCTCGGGTTGTTCGCACCAGCACCACCATCCTGGCCAGCCGGTCCTCGGTACTCCGCACCGGGACAACCTCGAAGCGCAGATTCCGGCGATCGAAGGATCCTACGATCTCCGCGGTGTCCGGCCCTAGCCCGAGCGCTTCGCGAATCCCGACCCGCACGGCTGGTGTGGCCGATGCGGTGAGTGCGATGCAGGGTGGCCGTCCCAGCGCCAGTCTGACGGCACGAATCCGCCGATATGCTGGCCGGAAATCGTGGCCCCACTCGACTATGCAATGAGCCTCATCGACGGCGATCCTGCTGACCCTGCCCTGCCGCGCTCGCAGCACATCAGCGATTCTGGGCAGTCGTTCGGGGGAGAGGTAAAGCAGCCGGAGTTCACCGCGCGCGGCCCGCGAAAGCGTAGCCGCCTCGACGGCCCGATCGACGTCGCCCGACAGGGTGGCAGCGGCTATGTCCAGGGACTGGAGCCGGGAGACCTGATCCTGCATCAGCGCAATCAGCGGCGACACCACGATGGTAAGACCACCGTCGGCCAGGGCCGGCACCTGAAAGCAGAGCGACTTGCCGCCGCCAGTAGGCAGGACCGCGAGGACGTCGCGTCCTGCCAACGCTGGCAGCAACACCCGCTGCTGGAGCGGTCGGAAGGAGTGGAACCCGAAGGTTCGCTGGAGCAGTGCCGTGGCGGAGGCGAGCATCGGGGAAACCGAATCGGTCAGCCCCGGAAGCGTGGTACCTTGCGACGACGACCGTGACCCGTCAATGCGTCGCGAGCCGTCCTGCTATGGGGTCGGGGGCCTTCCCCTGTCGAGCAGGCGAATGACCAGCGAAGCGGCCAGGAAGGCGATCGCAACCCAGGTGATCCTGCGATCCTCGGTGGCCACGGCAACTACGGCTCCGACCAGGCCGATTGCGACGAAGGCCAGCTTGATCCGGCGGAGGGTAGTCATCTGTCCAGGAACCCGGCAACCGCAGCCTTGAACTCCGCGGTGCTGCGCGACAGGGCGTTGACCCGGGCGCCGAGCAGAACCCCCTGGTCGAAGTTGCGCTGGTCGAGATCGGTAAAGAGCTGCTTGGTCAGCGCCAATGCTGTTGCCGAACGTGAGGCCAGCTCGGCCAGCAGCCCGGCTGCTGCCTGTTCCAGCGCATCGTCCGGGACCACCCTGCTGACCAGACCGAGCGACAACGCCTCGTCGCTCGACACGACCCTGCCAGTGGCAACCAGTTCGAAGGCCCGCTTCTCGCCGATGCAGCGACGCAGCGATGTCATCACCATTGCCGGAACGAAGCCGCGCTCGATCTCGGGGTACCCGAACGCGGCGCTCCTGCCGGCCAGCACGAGGTCGCAGGCAGTTGCCAATCCGGCACCACCAGCGAGAGCCCTGCCCTGCACCACCGCGACCACCGGCTTGGGCAATTGCCGGAGGGCGATGAACACCTCACCGAGATGGAGTGCGTCCCGTTCGTTCTCGTCGACACTCCGATCCACCGATTCCAGCAGCTCGGCCAGATCGGCGCCGGCACAGAAGTCCCTGCCCGCACCGCGCAGAGCCACCACGCGGACGTCGCCGTCGAGTTCAGCCCGGGCGAGCTGGGTGGCCAGGTCGCCGATCATCGCGGACGACAGCGCGTTCCGCTTGTCGGGCCGGTTGAGCGTGATCGTCAGGATGCCGTCGGCAAGTGCCGTGGTCAGGTGGTCGCTCATCGTGAGGCCTTCCTCGCCTTGCGTTCGACCGCGCGCGACACGGGGATTTCCATCCGCAGCAGTGCGGTGGAGTACACCTTGCCCTGTGCATCGGTCTTGAGAGACAGTGTTCCGCCACCATCGAGTGCACCGTGCAGCAGGAAGTTGAGCGCGTTCAGGTTGGGCAGTTCGAAGCGCTCGACCCGGGTCACCATCCCCTTGAAGTGCCGCGCAACCCGTGGGGCGGTGACTTCCTCGCGGAGGAGTTCGTACCATTCGGGCTCGAGCGCGATCAGGCCGACGTTGGCGGCGTCGCCCTTGTCCCCCGAGCGTGCGTGGGCCAGCCATCGCAATTGCAGCATCCGGGTCATCAGAGCAGCTCCACCTTGACGTTGGACTCGATCCGTTCGCGTGACACCAGCGCCGGCCAGTAGGCGATGATCTCCTCGACCTGGGGCCGCCCACCGGCAAACCCGGTCACGCTGGGCGGTCCGGTCAGGACCAGTGGCGCGATCTCCCGAGTGAAGCGTTCCACCGGAGCGCGTTCACGACTGCGGACCCCGACCCGGAGCATCACCTCGGCGATGTCGGGATCCGGGTTGCCCGCAAGCTTGCCGTGAGTGGCATTCACGCCGACATACTCGGTGAGAATCTGGTCGAACTCCAGACCGAGTGCGGACAGCCGCTTGCGGAGAACACGGTCCGCTGAACGCGCCTTGTCGTAGGCGTCCGGCCAGGCGTAGACCAGAGTGCCGATGGCCTTCCAGCCCCAGGTATGGGCGATCGACACCTTGAGCTTGTCGGTGCGCGGCTTGCCCCGCACGCCGGAAACCTCGACCCGGTTCCTGCCCTGCTTCCGTAGCGCGATCGTGGTGAAGTCGGCCACACCATCGGGCGTGATGTATTCCTCCGGATCTCCCATCTCGTAGACGAGTTGTTCGGTGACGGACGGGACATTGACCACCCCGCCGGTGCCGGGATGCTTGGTGACGACGAACGTGGCGTCTTCCTTGACCTCCACGATCGGAAACCCCACGTCCTCCAGGCGCTTCACCTTCCGCCATTGGTGCAGCAGGTTGCCACCTGAACTCTGTGCGCCACATTCCAGGATGTGTCCTGCGACAGTGCCGGCGGCGATGCGGTCCCAGTCGTCGGTTTTCCAGCCGAACTCGTGTACCAGCGGCCCCAGCGTGAGTCCGGTGTCGGTGACCCTGCCGGTGACCACGATGTTGGCTCCCCGGGCCAGCGCCTCCACTATCGGCTGCATCCCGAGGTAGGCGTTTGCCGACACCACCGAGTCGCGCACATCGGCCAGTGGCCGACCGGTATCCATATTCGACATCGGCTCACCGTCGACAACGTAGCGATCTAGTTCAGGCAGCAGGTCGTCACCCGTCACCAGCGCGATACGGATCTTGTCGCCCACGCCCGCTGAGTCAGCGGCCTGTCGCAGTGCGGCGGCACAGGCGCGGGGATTCACGCCGCCGGCGTTGGAGATCACCTTGACGTTGCGGTCGGCCACCCAGGGTAGGATCCGTGCGACCTGGCTGATGAAATCGCGGGCATACCCCATCGCCGGATCACGATTGCGCTGCTTCTGCAGGATCGACATCGTGACTTCGGCAAGGTAGTCGAGCACCAGGTAGTCGATCTGGCCGCCCTCGACCTGCCGGAGCGGCGCCTCGATCCAGTCACCCCAGAACCCCTGTCCGGCCGCGATCCGTACGGTGCCATCGGCAGCCATCAGTGCCCTCCCTCACGGTGTGTCAGGACAATCTCACGGGTCCACGGCGCGGTGTCACCCTGGAGAGCGACCACGGTGACCAGCGGTGCCAGGTCGGCGCCCAGCGGCAGCGGCCATTTCATCAGCGGATACGCGGCGCGAGTGATTGCGCCCGGCGGCAGTGAATTGACTTCGGTGCCGCCGCCATCGAGCACCACCGGCCGCTCGGCCAGGAAGCGGATCGCCACTTCAACCTGCCACGGCGTGTCGCGACCCGGAACCGCGTCGGCCGGCGCGAGCTCGAGAGAGAGCGTATCGCCACGCAGTGCCGGGGGGATGTCGAGTCGCATCCGGCCGAAGGCGTAATTGAGTGGCTCGGTGGCCAATATTCGGCCATCGCGGTGCCACAGGGTGACACCGAAGTCGGTGAAGCGCGACCAATCGTCCTCTGCCATCGCGACATCCAGCACCAGGTGGCCGGCCCACTCCGGAATGCCCACCAACGTGTCGGTGATTCGCGCTGTCGGTGCCTGCAT
Source organism: uncultured bacterium (assembly GCA_965651205.1). Taxonomy (GTDB): domain Bacteria; phylum Gemmatimonadota; class Gemmatimonadetes; order Gemmatimonadales; family GWC2-71-9; genus Palsa-1233. Next base: position 45,729 of record CBFGRM010000001.1, on the reverse strand, counting down.
CAGCAATTGCCGTTCTGCGCCACTGAATGCCACCCGGAGCCTGGCCGCAACTGTGTCGGCCGAGACGTTGAGCGCGTTGATCACCAGCGAATCGCGCTGGACCATTCCGCCCAACCTGAGCGGCGAGGCGCGCACCGCCACTCGCGCGGCGACACCTACTCGGGGTGGCGCGAGCATCACCACCTCGTAGCTGCCGGAACGAACGTCCCGGGCATCGACCTCGATCACCCCGGCACGCTCGCCGTTGCCGGCCGGCAGGATCGGCACGTCCCGGAAGGGCTGGCCGCCCGGTTCGTGCAATGCGGCGAGCACCACGCCGTCACGCGACGCCGTTTCCACTCGCACCTGGAGGCCGAGTCCCGTGTCGGCCAGGAAGGTGGCACGGGCAGCAGCACCGGGATGAATGGTTGCCAGCCCGGCGTTGGTTCCGTCGGTAGCGATCGGCACCTGCACCGTGACCGGAATCCGCAGCAGCACGCCGAGGCCCTCGTCCTGGGCGTCGTCCACGAACAAGGTTGCGACGTGAGTACCCGGCTGCATCAGCAGATCGCTGTCCAACTTCAATTCCAGCGTCGCCCCTTCCGGAGGCAGGGAGCGGACGGCAGGACCGGCAACGTCGAGCCAGGCAGCGCTGGACCTGAGGCGGATCTGCATAGCCACGTCGCGGTCGATTCGCTCGACCCGCACCCGCGGTGCCTCGGCGGGAACCCCGCTCGGCAACCAGATGGCATCCAGCCGCTGATTTGCGAGGTCGACGGCGTGCAGTCGGGGCACGGTCGAGTGAGCTGCGATCCAGCGTGCCGCCGCGCCGATCTCCGGCAACCCGGCGCCCTGGTCGAGCACTGTTGCATCGGGAATGGGGCGCGCGCTGGCGGTGAGCGCCTGCTCGATCATCGCACGAGTTGGCAGCCGACCGTCGCTGGTACGAACGTTCAGCAGTCGTGCCGCCAGGCCGGCAACGTGGGGGGCTGCCATCGAGGTGCCGCTTTTCTCCTCCGAGCCGGCGTCGTAGCGTGGCACCGACGACCAAGCCACTCCGGGTGCCACCAGGTCGGGGCCGTGACGCTCGCCGCCGCGGCTCGAGAAGAATGCCACCGGATCGGACCGCATCGGATCGGCTGGCAGTCCGTCGAACACCAGCGGCGACGTCGCGCCCACCGACAGCACTTCCGATGCGCTGGCGGGAAAACCCAGTGTCGAGAGCCCGGGACCATCATTGGATGCGGACACCACCATCACCACCCCGCGGTTTGCCCGCAGGGTCGAATCGATGAGGTGGTCGATGTCGGCAGTTCCCTCGTGCTGGTTGCCGACGCCAAAGGAGAGATTCACCACCAGTGGCATTCTACGGTCGGCCGCGACGGCTATGGCGTGGGCCAACGCGCGCTGCATCGACCCTGAGGTGGTGATGCCACCGCGCGCGTTGTTGGCGATCTTGAGCCCGAGCAACCTCGCGCCGGGCGCCACCCCGTCGAAACCGCGGACGCCGTAAAGAGAGTGACCTGCCGCGATGCCGGCCACGTGGGTGCCGTGCCCGGAATTGTCGAACACCAGGTCGAGCAGTGGCGTGCCGCTGCTGTCGGCCAGGTTGACCGCGATGCCGATCGGCGGCGCATCGGCGCGCGACCATCCGAACCATTCCTGCGCCACCGCGAAGTCGTGAATCGGCTGGTCGTCTGCCAGCGAACCGTCTCCGTGTGCGTCGACGAACAATGCCCAGCCGTGATTGCCCCGTCCCACGATCACCACCAGGGTGTCGGTGGCGGAACCACTGCCGTTCAGGTCGGCCGCAGGCGCGGTCCCGAATCGTGCCTCGCTCACCAGGCCGCCCCATAGAGTGCCACCGAGCCGCCCGCGCACCACACTGGCACCACTCATTCGGAATCGCCCAACGGTGATCACGTCGCCATCGGGCACCACCGGCTGCAGCTCGACACGCCCCTCGCCGGAAAAGTCGCGCAGGTCGATCAGCTTGGGACGGCCCTCGCTGGTCGACTGCAGTCCATCGACAGCAGGGTCGATGCCGCTGTCGAGGATAGCGATCAGCACGCCACGGCCATCGCGCTCCGGCGCGAGTTCGGCGTAGCGCGACACGCCGGTTGCGTGCAACGGCATCAGGCCGGCGCGATACGCAGCCAGTGCGGCGTCGTGCCGGTCGAGTGGGCGAACCGGTGCCACCAGCACGGTTCCCTCCACCACCGGTGGCAGCACCACCGGCTCCGGGTCCGGCAATCGAGCCGGCGCTGGAGTGCCGGCGCACGCGGCGAGCAGGAGAGCGAGCGCCGCAGGCCGGATCATCGGAACCGGTCGAGGACGAACGGTCCGAGGTGGGGGCCGTCGTGCCAGGAGGTGACATCGAGCAGGAACGCGAGCAACTGGCGCGTTTCCTCCGGCACCACGATCGCGTCGACGAATCCGCGTGCCGCCGCGTATGTCGCACTCAGTTGATGCTCGTAGTCGGCGCGCATCGATTCGATTGCCGCTTCAGCGTCCGGATCAAGCGGACGGCCCTCCGCGGCGGCCTTGGCAATGGCAGCTCCGTGCACCGCAACGATGGCGCTCTCACCTTCCATCACAGCCATCCGGCCGGTGGGCCAGCTCACGATGAAGTCTGGATCGAATCCCTGCCCCGCCATCGCGTAGTAGCCGGCACCAGAGGCGTGATTGACGGTCAGCACCAGCTTGGGAACAAGTGCCGTGGCCATCGCCTCAACGAAGCGCGCCCCGGCCCGGATGATGCCGTCGTGCTCTGCCTCGGTGCCCACCATAAACCCGGATACGTCCTGGATGAACAGGATCGGGATCCCTTCCCGGTCGGCATTCTCGATGAAGTACGCTGCCTTCTCGGCGCTTTCCGGATACACAATTCCGCCGAACCGTGGTCGGGTGCCGGGCCTGCCCTTTATCAGGCCACGCTGGTTGGCGATCACTGCCACCGCGTGCCCAGCGATCCGTCCGTGCCCGCAGAGCAGCTCGCCGGCGATCGCCGGCTGGAACTCGTCGAACCGGCCGCCATCCAGAATTGCGTCGAGTACCTGCCGGGTGTCGTACGACATCCGGTGATCCTCGGGGAGCAGATCGTAAAGCCGGTCGGCATCGCTGGCCGCAGCGGTGGTTTCGCCGCTCGGTCGGGCAACGGGAGGTCGCGGCAGGCGGTCGATGTACTCGCGGATCCGGACGAGGCATTCGCGGTCATCGGCAACCTTGTAGTGAGCCACTGCACTGATCTCGGTGTGCGTGGTGGCCCCTCCCAGCGTCTCGGCGTCGACCACCTGGCCGGTGGCACCCTTGACCAGGTTGGGTCCGCCCAGGCCCAGGAACGAGGTGCCATCGACCATATAGATCACGTCGGAAAGTGCCGGCAGATAGGCACCACCGGCGATGCAGCTTCCCATCACCGCACTCACCTGCGGCACGTGCAGGTAGCGGCGCATCAGCGAGTTGTAGTAGAAGATCCGCGCGGCGCCGTACTGGCCGGGGAACACGCCTCCCTGATACGGCAGGTTGACGCCGGCGGAATCGACCAGGTAGACGATCGGGATGCGCTGCCGCATCGCGATCTCCTGGGCGCGGAGGATCTTGGTGATGGTCTCAGGCCACCAGGCACCGGCCTTGACTGTCGCGTCATTGGCCACCACCACGACGTGCCTGCCGGCGACCATCCCGATTCCGGTGATCACTCCTGCCGCGGGTGCGTCGCCATCGTAGCGATCGTGAGCCACCAGGAGGCCGATCTCGAACCACTGGCTGTCGGGGTCCAGGAGGCCGGTCACACGCTCACGAGGCGACAACTGGCCCTTGTCGTGCATCCGCTTGACGCGATCGGCGCCACCACCTTCGCGAAGACCGGCAGCGAGTTCCAGATACTCACCGGTGAGCCGACGCAGCCGGCCGCCTTCCCTGGTTGGCCCGGTCACGACGGTCGGTGCCGCCCGTGGGCTGCGACCCACCCGTTCGCCGGCGCTGGCATCAGGCTGATCCGTCGCTCACTTGAAGCGCAGCAGCGCAGCGAGACCGTCGATCTCGTCATTGCCATCCTCGTGGATCACGTCGAGCGTCACCCGCTGACGGAGTGCCTCTTCGATGGCATCGTCGATCACGTCCAATGTCGGCACCACCTCGCCGTCACTGCGCAAGTCGACAGCCCCGATCGCGAGTCGGCCAGTGGCCATCGACCTGAACCCCGGCATCGATGCGGCACCATCGACCAGCAGCGTGCGCACCTGCCCCTGACCCAGCGCCCGCAGCGTCTCCTTGACGCCATTGACTGCCCAGCCGCTGCCGAGGCCTTCCCTCAGTTCGTCGAGGTGACGATTCTCCGATGCCCGGATGTGTGCATCGCGAACATCCATCGTGAGCTCGTGCACGCTGCGGGCGGTGGCGTCCTTCGGAGCCAGCCGTGCCAGCCCGATCAGGCGGTCGGCGACGTAGGTGTGCAGGAACGGTTCCAGCGCCGCGGCGTCGTTGCCTGCACCTGCGATCACGATCTGGTGTCCGGGAGTCTCGCGCCCCAGCTCGAACAGCGCCCGCGCCACCGCTTCCAGATGCCGCTTCTTCTCGTTCTGGATCCGGTTGTGGTAGGCGTGCTCGCCAGTGAGATCGTATCGTGACGGAGAGTGGAACCGGCCTCCGCGGGTGACCTCGGTGGTGACCTTGCGCAGCACCTTGGCTTCCCAGGCATTGACTTCCCAGATCAGCGCCGAGGCGCGATCCAGCACCACCGTGAGGAGACGACCGAAGTCTTCCTCGCTGGCCGCCAGCTCTCGCACCAGGGGGGTCCGGTCGACGACCAGGCGGGAACGATGCACGCGTGGCAGCGGTCGTACCTCGAACAGCTTCTGGCCCTTGGACGCGAAGATCGCCACGCCGTGCGAACTGGGCAGCTTGTCGCTGTCGGAGAGCCAATCGATGATCCGCTTGCAATCCGACTTGATCGCCTCCTGATGCGCCTTGTCCGTCGTCAGCGAGGGCAATGAGTACAGCAGTTGCTTGACGCGGTTGCGGGCCTTGGTCAGGTACTTGCGACGGACCCGGTCTCGGGGCTCGATCTTGAGGTAGCAGGTCACCACCGGGTGCTTGCCCGGCTTCATTCGGAGGAGATCACGATCTGCGGCTGCCTGCTTGGCTGTGGCCATATCACATCCCTCGCTGATGTTCTGCCGGATACCCGGTTGCCTCGCGGTTTCCGGTTGCAATCCGGTTGACCGCGCCAGTCTGCCTTGATCAAAGCTAATCGCTGCCGCCCGTCAGAGCAGCAACACCGAAGCCAGTCCCAAGAGCAGTCCGAAGCCGCACATATCGGTCAACGTGGTCACGAACACCGACGAGGCGATGGCCGGATCGACCCCCAGTCGCTCCAGCAGCACCGGCACGAAGGATCCGCCGAATCCGGCCACGAACAGGTTGAGCGACATCGCCAGGAAGACCACTGCGCCCAGTCGCCACGATTCACCCAGCAGCACCGACACGACGGCCAGCACGGTGCCGATGGCGACACCGTTCACCAGGCCGACCACGAGTTCCTTGCGCACGAGCTGACGGATCTGGGCAGCGGGAACCAGACCCAGCGACAAGCGGCGCACCGTCACCGCGAGCGCCTGCGTGCCCGCATTGCCGCCCATTCCGGCGACGATCGGCATCCAGACTGCCAGCACCGACATCCGTTCGATCGCGCCCTTGAAGAAATAGACCACGGCAGCGGAGAGGAAACCGGTGAGCAGGTTGACATACAGCCAGGGAAGCCGCGACCGCACTGCTGCCGACCACGTGGCGGCCAGTCCTTCATCCGGTGAAACACCACCGAAACGCAGCAGGTCCTCGGTGGCTTCGGCCTCGGCCACGTCGATCACGTCGTCATAGGTGATCCTGCCGAGCAACCGTCCCGCCGGATCGACCACCGGAATGCTGGGCACATTGTAGCGGGCCATCTGGCGGGCGACCTCTTCCTGGTCCTCCTCCGGCGCGACCCGCACATCTGCCGGCAGCATCACGTCGCGAACCAGCGCCGAAGGCGAGCTCAGCACCACTTCCTTGAATGGCAGCAAACCCACCAGGCGCCGGTGGGCATCGACAACGAAGATCTCCGAAACGTCCTCGACATCCTCCACCTGGCGCCGGATTGCCTCGAGGGCAAACGCCACGGTATCGACATCCGTCACCGTGACGAGGTAGGTGGTCATCAGGCCGCCGGCGCTCTCCTCGTCGTAGCGCAGCAGGCGGTCGACGTCGTGGCGGTCCTCCACCCCGGCGAGAATGCGCTCCTGCTGTTCGGGCTCCAGTTCACCCAGCAGGTCGGCGGCATCGTCGTCCTCCAGCTCGGTGACGATCTCGGCCGCGTGTTCCGGATCGAGCGCAGCGAGGGTGACCTCCGCGTGCGCGTGGTCGGGCATTTCGACCAGCGCCTGCGATGACAACTCCGCCGGCATCGCGCGCACCAACTCGATCCGCTCGTCATCGGTGAGTGAGGCGAGCACGTCGGCCAGGTCGGCTGGCTCGAGTTGCCAGGCACGCTCGATGAAGGCATCGGTGTGGCCGTCCCGCACCAGCGTGACCAGTTCCTCCAGCGGTTCCTCCGGGCTGCCGGCCGCGTTCATCCGGCACGCTCGCGGTCGAGCGGCACCGCGGCAGGTGTGCGCCGCCGGACCACCAGGCGCTCGACCCGGGCCGGCGTGGCCGCGACCACGTCAACATCCAGGCCGCCCAGGCGGAAGCGCTCGCCAACCCGGGGAATCCGGCCGAGGCGCTCGATGATCAGTCCCGCAAAGCTGACCGCGGTGCCACGCGGTATGATCACGCCGAAGTGCTCGGCAACGTCTTCCACGCCCTCGGTACCGTCGATGGCGAGCAGTTCGTGCGCAGCGGGCGCGGGCGGCATTTCGGCGTCGTCCTCGTCGGCAATCTCACCCACCAGCGCCTCGAGCAGGTCCTCGAGCGTGACGATCCCCGCGGTGCCGCCGAACTCGTCGATCACCACCGCCAGGTGCCGGCGCTGCTGCTGCATATCGATCAACAGGTCTGCCGCGCTGCGCGTCTCCGGCGCGTGCACCACCGGCCTGACGGGAATCCGATCCTCGGCACCAACCTTGAAGAGGTCGAATGCGTGGATCATCCCGACAATCTCGTCGAGCTCCTCGCGGTACACCGGCAGGCGGGTGTAGCCGCTCTCGGCGAAGATCCCCAGCAGTTCGGCACGTTCGACATCGGCGGGCACTGCGACCACGTCGGTGCGGGCGGTCATCACCTCGCGGACCGGTCGTTCGGCAAACGACATCACGCCCCCCACGACGGCGAACTCTTCGTAGACGTGGACACCGGAGGCATTGCCTTCCCTGGTGAGGGCCACGATACCGTCGCTGGCAGGGTGACGCACTCCCGGCAGCACCACTCGCAGCACCGCGGTGATCGCACGGAGCAGGCCGCCCACGGCGGACACGACACGCTCGGCACGCGGCAACGTCAACCAGTGAGGCACCAGGTAGCCCACCGTGAGCGTGGCCGGCACGACAGCCAGCATCAACACCGCGACGAGTCCCGGCAGGCTGAGCGATTCGAAAATGCCGGGAATCACCACCCCCACGACGGTCACACCCAGGGCGGCGAGCGCCGACGACGCCACGACCTGCAGTTCGCGATCGGCAAGCCAGCCAAACGACACATCGGCACCACGAAGCCGGCGCGACACGGCATCTGCGAGTTCGGAACGGGCGGTCGTCACCAGTGCCGCAGCGCCCGCTGCACCCAGCACGGCAAGCAACAGGCCCAGCAGCAGCAGCAGCGCGCTCACGAGTCGGACTCCTCGGCCGCGACTGCAGTCCGGGTGGGGACCACCGGCCTGACGGTCACGCGACGGACCCGGCGCCGGATCACCACCTCCACGGTGAACTGCCAGCCATCCAGGGTCAGCGACTCGCCCATTCTGGGAACCCGCCCCAGCTCGGCCAGCACCAGGCCACCCACCGTGTCGACGTCGTCGCGCTCGAACTCGTGGTCGAGTTCCTTCTCGAGATCCACCAGTGCAACCCCGCCCTGCACCGTGAGTCTGCCATCGGGATGGCGAGTCACCGGTGCGACCTCGTCGACATCGTATTCGTCCTGGATCTCGCCGACAATCTGCTCGAGGATATCCTCCAGCGTGATGATTCCGGCGGTACCGCCATACTCGTCCACGACAACGGCGATGTGCGCGGGCCCGCGCTGGAAGTCCCGCAATTGCCGGTCGAGCGTCTTGGCCTCGGGAACGAATGAAGCCGGCCGCACCAACGACTGCCAAGGTTCGGTTGCGGCGCCGTTGCCCGCGAGTCGCGGCAGCACGTCCTTGGCGTAGATGACTCCCACCACGTCGTCGGCGGTGCCCTGATCCACCAGGAGCCGGGCGTGCTCGCTGTGCCGGAGCGTGTGAACCACGCTCGATTCGTCATCATCAACGTGCACCGTGACCACGTCGAGCCGGGGAGTCATCACCTCGGAAACGGTCATATCCTTGAGCGAGAACGCCCCCCGCATCATTTCGTGCGAGGTGCCGATGCGCTCCGCGGTGTCCGCGTCGCTCACTTCGCCAGGGGAGTCCAGTCGCTCGGCGATCCAAAGCAGTGGCCGGTAAACCGGCGCGGCGCCGAGCGCGATGCGCCGGGCGTGCTGGACCAGTTCCGGTGCCAGTACCGCCAGCAGCCGCGGCACCAAGTCTCCCACTGACCATACCAGCAGGGCCACCAGGCCGATCCGGATCAAGCCGACCATAGGCGTAAACGCCCACCATCCGGTGGCAGTACCGGCCAGTGCCGCCGCCAACGTGATGGTGGCCAGGTGCATCACGTGAAGGATGCGCTCCGGCGGCAGCGTCGGTCCGTTCGTGCGGCCCACCATCGCCCGATGCATTGCGGTGCCGCCAGCCCCCGCAACGCCGATCAGCGCCGCCCAGATCATCAGCAGTCCGGATATCTCAGGCAACCAGCCCTGGAGGAAGGCGATCACGACAGTGCTTCCACGTATCGCTCCTGGAGCTGCCACATCTCGGACTCCGCCCGGGCATCGCCCTCCGGGTGATCGTATCCCAGCGTGTGCAGAACGCCGTGCACCACCAACCGGATCAGTTCCTGTCGTACCGGGATACCCCGCTCGGCTGCCTCGGTTGCAGCAACCGATGCGCAGACGTAGATGTCGCCGGCCAGCGACCCGTCGGGCTGGGGCAAGGCAAACGACAGCACGTCGGTCGGCGTGTCGTGACCCTTGTGGACGGCGTTGAGCTGCTGCATCGCACCGGCGTCAAGAAAGGTGATCGACAGCGAGGCAGTCCGATGCTCGGCCTGCAGCACGCCGGTAACCACCCGTTCCACCTCGGTCGGCTCGAGGGCACCCTCGCCGTGAACGGTCACGTCACCGGCAATCATCACCCCGCCTGATCCTCGGCATAGGCGCGCACGATCTCCTTGACCAGTCGGTGCCGGACCACATCCGCGTCGGTGAGGTAGTGGAATCCGATTCCCTCGATTCCCGGCAGGATGCGCTCGATCTGCACCAGCCCGGAATCCTCGCGGCTTGGCAGGTCGATCTGGGTCTTGTCACCAGTGACCACCACCTTGCTGTTCACGCCGAGGCGGGTCAGGAACATCTTCATCTGGGCACCGGTCGCGTTCTGGGCTTCGTCGAGAATGATGAAGGCGTCATTGAGAGTGCGACCACGCATATAGGCCAGCGGCGCGATCTCGATCACCCTGGTCTCGAGCGCGCGCTGCACCCGTTCAGGAGGCATCATATCCTCCAGCGCATCGTAGAGCGGGCGCAGGTACGGGTCGACCTTCTGCTGCAAGTCGCCGGGCAGGAAGCCCAGCGATTCGCCGGCCTCCACCGCAGGGCGAGCGAGCACGATCCGGCGCACCCGCTTGCGAGCCAGCGCCTCCACCGCCTTGGCGACCGCGAGATAAGTCTTGCCTGTGCCGGCAGGACCGATCCCCACCACGACGTCGTTCTCGTGGATCAGGTTGAGATATTCGCGCTGCCCCGGGGTCTTGGGCTGGATCGCCCGACGCATCCCCGGCAGCACCACCTTGACCAGGTCCTGGGGTGAACCGAGATCGCTGGGCGAGAACCCCTCGGTCGCGGCACGAAACACTTCCTCGGCATAGACCGGTTGGCCACTTCTGGCCTGGTCGATCATCCCCTGCACCACCGGCACTGCGCGCTCGATCTGCTCGACGGTGCCGCTCAGGGTGAGCACATCGCCGCGCTGCGACACCCGGACACCGAGCGCACGCTGCAACTCGACGAAATTGACGTCGTTGACCCCGGCGAGCAGCAGGGGATCCGCTCCTTCCGCCGCGATCTGGTGCCGTGATTCAGTTGTCATCAACCATCCTCGTCGATCGGGGCGAGATGCAGCACGCCGAGTTCTTCGGCGGACACCGGCACCGGCGCACCCTCGAACAGCGCACGGGCCTGGGTGGTCTTGGGGAAGGCGATCACGTCGCGCAGCGATGTCGCCCCGGATAGCAGCATCGCGATCCGGTCGAAGCCGAGCGCGAAGCCGCCGTGCGGCGGCGCGCCCGATGCGAGCGCGTCGAGCAGGAACCCGAACCGTCTCTGCTGTTCCTCCGGCGAGATGCCGAGCAGCTTGAACACCCTGGCCTGAAGCGAGGGGTCGGTGATCCGGATCGAACCCGAACCGAGTTCGTTGCCGTTGTATACCGCGTCGTAGTGCAACGCCCGACAACGCGCCGGATCGGACTCGAGATGCGCAATGTCCTCGTGGTGCGGCGAAGTGAACGGGTGATGCGTGAAAATCCACTTGCCGGTGTCGGGGTCCTCCTCGAACAGCGGGAAGTCGACGACCCAGCAGAAGGCGTGTTCGGCCACCGGCGCCACGTCGGGGCGCGCCACCAACGCCATCCGCACCGAGTGCAGCGCGGCAGAGGTGATCCGATCCGGACCGGTGACAGCGACAACCAGGTCGCCGACATCGGCGGCGATCGCGGCGAGTGCCGCGGCGCCGAACGCCTTGACGCCCTGCCCTTCCCAGCCGCCATCGCCCAGCCGGGCCCACAGCAGCCCACCGGCACCCGCTGCCTTGGCCAGCGCGGCCAGCGCATCGATCTCCTTGCGTGACATCGTGCCGAGAGCCGGGGCGCGGATGCCCCGCAGGCGCCCTCCGGCCGAGATCGCATCGTGGACGAACGGCGCAGCGTCATCGCCGACTGCGCCGGTCCAGTCGGTGACGGTCAGGTCGTAGCGCAAGTCGGGCTTGTCGATACCGTACCGTTCCATTGCGTCTCGCCAGGAGAGCCTGGGAAACGGCAACGGCACCTCGACACCGGCCTCGTGCCACTGGTCAGCGAGAACTGCCTCGATCACTTCGATGACATCATCCTGTGAAACGAACGATGCCTCGAGGTCGATCTGGGTGAACTCGAGCTGGCGGTCGGCACGCAGGTCCTCGTCACGGAAGCAACGGGCGATCTGGAAGTAGCGATCGAAGCCCGACATCATCAGCAACTGCTTGTAGATCTGCGGCGATTGCGGCAGCGCAAAGCACTCGCCGGGATGCACCCTGCTCGGCACCAGGAAGTCGCGGGCACCCTCCGGAGTGGGCTTGGTAAGGATCGGTGTCTCGATCTCGAGGAAGCCGCGGTCGGCCAGGGTGCGACGGGCCCGCTGTGCCAGCCGATGCCGCAGTTCGAGCGAGCGCTGCAGCTCGGCGCGGCGCAGGTCGAGCACCCGATGCTGCAACCGGAGTTCCTCCGACGCGAGTGCCTCGCCCTCCCGACGCGCGACCGGGATCGCCGGCGTGATGGCCGGGCCGACTACCTCGAGCGCCGTGACCCTGACCTCCACCTCGCGCGAACGCATCCCGGCATCCCGCCCTATCTCGGCCCGGCGTTCGACCACGCCGTCGACCAGCACCACCGATTCTACTCCCACCGCGGCGGCGCGCTCGGTCACCGCCGCGGGGGTCCATTCGGGGTCGCAGGCCAGTTGGACCAGCCCTTCGCGGTCGCGGAGATCGAGAAACACGATGCCGCCAAGATTGCGGCGACGATGGACCCAGCCACCGAGGCGGACGGTGGTTCCGATCTCGGCGGCGGTGAGCGAGCCGGCGTAGTGACTTCGAAATGCGGTCTGCGACATCAAGATCCGGGGGCAAGAGACGGCACCAGGCGGCGAAACCGGTCGCCGCGCGTCGAGTGCGGAAAACTAACGCCCAGAGAGTAAGCGGGCCTCCCCCTTAAGTTTGGCTGATGGCCAGCGACACCCAACTCCTCGACCTGACCCCGGCCGAAGCCGGCCAGCGACTCGCTCAATGGGTCGCCGCGGCAGGGCTGCCGGCTTACCGGGCGGCGCAGATGCACCGGCGGCTGTGGCAGCAGCCGGTGGCGCGGTGGGAGGACGCAACCGAACTCCCGCGCGAGCTGCGGACCCGTCTGGACTCGGAACTGCCGCTCACCCGGCTCGAGGCGGAGGTGATCCAGGTTTCGGCCGACGGCACCAGGAAGTTCCTCTGGAAACTTGCCGACGGCGAGAAGGTCGAGTCGGTGCTGATCCCGACCGCCAGCCGCCGCACCCTGTGCATCTCGTCGCAGGCAGGATGCGCGCTGGGGTGCGTGTTCTGCGCCACCGGCCTGATGGGCTTCCGCCGCAACCTGCGTCCCTCGGAGATCGTCGGCCAGGTGCGCGAGGTGATCCTGGCCAATCCCGAGGACAAGCCCACCAACATCGTCTTTATGGGTATGGGCGAGCCGCTGCTCAACTGGAACTCGGTCGACACGGCGCTCACCACCCTCAACCAACCCGACGGCCTCGGAATCGGAGCCCGTCACATAACGGTCAGCACTGTCGGCATCGTGCCCGGGATGCGCCGGTTGGCGGCACGGCCCGAACAGTTCCGCCTGGCGATCTCGCTCCACTCCCCGCACCCCGCCGAGCGGCGGGCCCTGATGCCGATCGAGAAGAAGTATCCGGTCGGCGAAGTGCTCAAGGTGGCGGAGTCGTTCCGCAAGCGCATCACGTTCGAGTACGTGATGATCGCCGGTCGCAACGATCGCGACAGTGACGCTTCCGCCCTGATCGGCCTGGCACATCGCCTCGGTGCACACGTGAACCTGCTGCCGCTGCACCCCGGTGGCGACCCGACACTCGTGCCCACCAGCACGTCACGGATCCGCGAGTTCAGGCAACAACTGACGGACGCCGGTATCGAGGCGGTGCTCCGCCGGAGCCGTGGACTGGACATCGACGCGGCCTGCGGCCAGTTGCACGTCAGGATGGAACGGCGCCGGCGCGCCGACTCACCCGTCGGTTGATCGGTCGCTGATCGCGGCAATCCAGGCCGCGATGTCCGCCATCACGCGATCATCCACGGTGCCCTCGACCGCATAGTCCGCCGGGCTGGGGGCACCGCTTCCCGCGATCATAAGGTGATTGAGACCGGGATACCGCTTTACCGTGGTGTTGCTACGCTCGCCGAGCCGGGCCAGGAAGTCGTCCAGCATTTGCGGCGTCACCTGGTAGTCGCGCTCACCCTGCAGCAGCAGCGCCGGTTCGGGACGCGACCGCAATGCCTCGACCGGGTCGTAGTCGCGCAGGTCGAGCCAGTAGGCCGCTGGTGCTCCCATCAGCAGCACCAGTGAGGCACTGTCTGCCGGTGTCAGGGCATTGATCCTTGCCGTCATCGAAGCGATCACGGTGCGCTGGCCCCGGATGCGCGCCGAGTCGGCCGGCATCACCGAAGCGATGTAGTCGAGTTGCGTCAGCATCAGTTCGGGCAGCGGCTTCGCCCAGGCACCGGCCATCAGGATCAGCCCGGCAAGCTGCCCATCTGCGGAAGCAATCCTCGGTGCCAGGTACCCCCCAAGCGAGTGACCGAGCACGAAACTGCGCTCGGCATCGATGTCGGGCTCGCCGCGAACGGTGCGGAGCGCACTCACGACATCCTGGATCACCTCGTCGTCGACCGTGAAGGGGCGATTGAGGTACCAGAGCGGGTTGGCCCGACTGCGCTTGTCGTAGCGCAACACGGCCACACCGCGCTCGGCCAGCCCACGAGCGATGTCGCGATAGGGGCGGTTGGGTCCCACAGTGCCGTCGCGATCTCCCGGTCCGGAACCGTGCACGACCACCACCACCGGAAACGGACCCTCGCCTGCCGGAAGCGTGAGCGTACCGCTGAGCGGCACCGGGCCGGGAATGGCCAGCTCGCGTTCGCGGACGGTGTCGGGCGGTGTCGCCAGGGTTGTGGCCAGCATCAGTGCGGCAAGCATATCGGCTACTCCACGAGATCCGGTGGGGTTCGATCGGTGAAGAACGCTTCGAGATTGAGGATCGCTCGGAGTCCCATCGCCTCACGACCCTCCTGCGTGGCAGAGCCGAGGTGCGGCAACAGGACCACCTGCTCCATCCCGAGCAGGCGGCGATCGACCCGAGGTTCGTGCGGGTAGACATCGAGGCCGGCTCCGGCCAGATGCCCCGCCAGCAGCGAGGCGATCAGTGCATCGGTGTCGACAACACCGCCGCGCGCAGTGTTGACGAGATAGGAACCGGGTGGCATCAATGCCAGGCGGCGCGCATCGATCATCTGGTGAGTCGCGTCACCGCCCGGCACGTGCAGTGAGACAATGTCGCACTCCACCAGCATCCCGTCGAGTGATGGATGCCATTCGGCACCGAGCGATTGCAGTTCCTCGGGGCTGGGCCTGGTCCTGCCCCACATCAGCACCCGCATCCCGAAACCGTGATGGGCGCGTGCCGCAACGGCACGACCGATCCGCCCGGCACCGACGATACCCAGCGTCCTCCCCGTGACGCGACGACCGATCAGGTGGGTGGGATGCCAACCTGGCCAGCGGCCATTGCGCAACTGGCGCTCGCCTTCGCCTGCGCGCCGCAGCACCGAGAGGATCAGCGTCATCGTGAGGTCGGCGGTATCCTCGGTCAGCACGCCGGGCGTGTTGGTTACGGTAATCTCGTGCGCGCGGGCCGCGGCGAGGTCGATATGATCCACACCGGCCCCGTAGTTGGCGAGCATTCGCGCCCGGATCGGATAGGCAGCCAACACCTCCGCGGTGATCCGGTCACTGATCGTGCACAGGATCGCGTCCGCCTCCGCCAGGGCACGCTGCAACTCGGCGGCGTCCATCTGGTGGTCGTCGGGGGACAGCACGGTATCGAACCGCTCCACCAGCGCAGCCTCGACCGTGCGCGGCAATCGTCGCGTCACCACCAGTCGGGGACGCCCGGAAGAACTGGAAGTAGTCATACTGGAGTGTAAGTTGGCTGCATCCCCGTTGCGAGGGCAGATGCCGGAGATCCATCGAGAGCACCGCCGCAGCTTGTTGGAGTCCTGGTTCGGCGCCGCCGTTGCCCGGGTCGAAGGCGGCGAGGCATTGCGACGGGCGTTGCGGTCGCAACCGGTCCCAACCTCGCCACCCAGCATCATCGCCATCGGCAAGGCCGCACCTGCGATGGCCAGAGCAGCGGCCCACTGGCTCGAATCGAACGACCTGGCGCCCGCCCCTGGCGTGGTGATCTCCAACCTCGATGCCGAACCACCCTCCGAGGCGTTCCAGATGTTTCGGGGGGACCACCCCAGCCCTGGTCCCGGTTCAAGCCTGGCCGCGGCCGGGTTGGAGCGACTGGTGGCCACACTGCCCCAGCACCGGCCGGTGTGGGTGCTCCTGTCCGGCGGCGCCAGTTCGCTGATCGCCGCTCCCCGGAATGGGCTCGGCGACCAGGAACTGTGCGAGGCATTCAGGGAACTGCACCGACGCGGATTGGACATCCGGGAGATGAATGCCGAGCGACGGAAGTTGACTCGCTGGAGCGGTGGCAGGCTGGCCCAAGCCCTGGGTGACCGCGATGTCACCGCGTGGGTGATCTCGGATGTCGTCGGCAACGACCTCGCGACCATCGGTTCGGGTCCGCTGGTGGCGGAATCAGGCGAGTCCGGGGTGGTACACCACATCATTGCCGACGGTGCCACGGCGGCCGAGGCGGCCTGCCAGGCGGCAGAGCGAGACGGCTTCGATGCCATACTGCATCGCGAACCGATCACCGGCGACGCCACGACTGCAGGTCGGCAACTGTCGGCCTGGATCCGATCGACGATCGGCGCAACCACCCCAGGCGCCTGGGAAATGCACGCCTGGCACGGCGAGACCACGGTGAGCCTGCCGATTGATCACGGCACCGGCGGCAGGGCACAGCATATGGCCCTGGCCGTGGCAGGGCAGCTTGCCACATTGGCGACGGATGCCGTGAGTGTGCTGGTTGCCGGTACCGACGGACAGGACGGCCCTACGGATGCGGCCGGTGCCGTCGTCGACGCGACGACCGCAGCCTCGATCAGTTCTGCGGGAGTTTCGGTGAGGGAGGCGTTGCTGCGGGCTGACAGTCATCCCGCACTCGACAGTGCCGGGGCGCTGTTCCGCACTGGTGCCACAGGAACCAATGTGGCCGACCTGGTGCTGGTACTGCTGCGCCGCCCCTGAGTGCGACGCAGCAGTAGCGGTTCAGGTCCAGGTCACCGTGATGCCACGCAGGCGCCTGATGGCCTGGCAATGTGTCACGGCAACGTCAGGAGAAGCCTGAATCGCATTGTGATAGCGCCGCTGGAATGGCGCACCTTCGGCATCGGCCTTGAGCAACTGGGTGATCGCCTCGACCAGCACCCGCATATGGCCGGGTTCTGGTTCACTGCTTGCCAGCAGCTCGTCGGCATCGGCAATCGCCGCAGTCAGCGGCCTGATCCAGGAAAATGCCGGTTCGCTGGTGACCAGCTTGAGCAGCGTCGCAGCGTCAGCAACGCGGCCGAAGTCACGTTCGTATTCCCTGCGCGTCGCCTCCAGCAATACACCGTGGATCTCGAATGCGGCCTCGCGTGCAAGGTGGAGCCGGGCGTGCAGCAGATTCTCGTTGGTCGGACCCATCGTACTACCTCTCTGTTTCAGGTCACGATGAGAACGTCATTGGCTGGTTTCGGGTTCCCTGTGCCCGCGCGGGACGATCACGGTGAGGTCCACCAACCTGCGCTCGTCCGGCTGATCGATCACCTCGGTGGCGCCGAGGACCTCGGCCACCCTCCCGACCCCAGTGGTGTCGCCGCGACGGACCAGGATCCGCGTCACCGGGATACTGGTGTCCCGCAGCGACTCCGGGGCGTTGCTCCAGTCGACCACGTCGAGCCGGGCTCGGCGGAGCCGCAGGGCGGCATCGCGGGCAGCACCTGGAGTATCGCCGCCGTTGAAAACCTCGACGGAGACACTTCTCGGCAGGGGTTCCCAGGACCGCTGGCTGTCGCGGTCGGGTGAGTCCGCGGCGCCCCGGGTGGCCCGCCAGGCCAGCAGCAGGACCAATCCCGCCACGATGGTGGTGCCACCCGCCTTCAACCAGTTCATCCCAGCACCGCGAGACGGAAGGTGACGCTTATCGGATGGCTGATCCGGCCCTTGTCGGCCTGGTGTTGTTCGCGGAGGCGAACAATTTCACGCAGCGTGCCGACAGGATCCTCGGGCCAGCGGCTGGCGAGAGCGGCGCGTTCCTCGACCAGGAACTTGCGGCCCGGCTCCAGAAAGTCCGCGGCGTACAGTGCCCGCCCGGTGTCATCCCAATCGGCGCAACCCATCGTGTGCCAGCGCACCGCATCGAGCACGCTCTCATCATTCTCACCCTCGCGCAGTGCCATCACGGCCGCGGCCTGACCGTGGAGAAACGGCATCGCATCGTCGACACCCGGCAGCAATTCACGCAGCGTGGCCTCGTCTGCATCGCGGAGCGCATCGTGGAGCCAACCGGCCCGTACCCAGCGATCGCGAACCAGCTTCCGCACGCCGCCGACCCGAGCCCATTCTTCCAGCAGCGCCACCACCCGGCACACGTGATCGGCGCGCTTCGACGTGACGACGGCCCAGGGTGGCAAGCCATCCTGGGCCGTCGGATCTGCCGGTTGCGACATCGGCCTCAGGACTCGATCTGCAGCGGGGTTCGCACGATCCTGTTCCTCCCATCAACGAACACCACCGCAGGCCGGTGGTTCGACACCTCGGCCTCGTCGAAATTGCCGTAGGCGATCAGGATCACCAGGTCGCCGGGCATCCCGAGACGAGCAGCGGCCCCGTTGAGCTGGAGGGCACCCGAACCGGCCGGACCGGGAATCACGTAGGTGGAAAAGCGCTGGCCGTTGTTGATGTTGACCACCTGGATTTCCTCGTACTCGACCAGGTCGGCCGCTGCCATCAAATCGGTATCCAGCGTCAGCGACCCCTCGTAGTTGAGGTCTGCCCCGGTAATCGTGGCGCGGTGGATCTTGCTCCTCATCAGCCTTCGCTGCATCGCCTTGCCCCTACTCCCCTGTGACTGTGTTGTCGATCAGCCTGGTGGTCCCGACGCGTACCGCGACCGCGATCACCGTGCCGGGAACCACGGTTTCAACCGGTTCCAGGCGGTCTGGGTCGACCACCGCAATATAGTCGATGACGAGGGCCGGATCGGTTCCGAGCACATCCCGGATCGCTGCTTCCAGGCGCACCGGATGCTGTTCTCCATCCCGCCAGGCAGCGTCGGCAGCGGCCAGCGAAGCCGGGATCCGGCGAGCCAACTCACGTTCCGCCGGCGACAGGAAGGCGTTGCGCGAAGACAGGGCGACGCCATCGGCATCGCGCACCGTGGGGACCAGCACGAGTTCGACCGGGAAGTTCAACTCGGCGATCATCCGTGCAATCAGGGTGGCCTGCTGCAGGTCCTTGCGGCCGAACACTGCGAGGTCCGGCTGCACGATGTTGAACAGCTTGGCAACTACGGTGAGCACTCCGTCGAAGTGCCCGGGGCGCGACGCACCCTCCCAGCGCGAAGCCAGCTCACCGGCCACCACCCGAATCTGCTCGCCTTGGGCGTACATCTCCTCCACGGCGGGTGCGAAGATCACGTCGGCTCCCCGCGCTTCGGCGAGTGCCACGTCCTGTTCAAGTTGTCGTGGATACCTTGCCAGGTCTTCGCCGGGACGAAACTGCAGCGGGTTGACGAAGATGCTCACCACCACGAGGTCGGCTGCCTGCCGGGCCGAGTCGATCAGCGCGAGATGTCCCTCGTGCAGGGCACCCATCGTGGGGACCAGCGCGAGGCGTCCGCCGGTGCTTCGTTGCCGTGCCAGGTGGTCGCGGAGTGCGGTGATCTCCGATATCAGTGTGGCAGCCATCAGTCGAACGAATGATCCTGATCGGGATATGCACCACTGCGCACATCCGCCGCGAATGCACTCACCGCGTCGCGCGTGCTCGCGCCAAGTTCCGCATAGCGCTTGAGGAACCGGGGAGCGAACCCCTCGTTCAGCCCGAGCAGGTCGTGCAGGACCAACACCTGGCCGTCGCAGTGCATCCCGGCCCCGATTCCGATCGTGGGGATTCCCAGCGCATCGGTGGCCTTGCGAGCCAGCTCCCGGGGCACCAGTTCCAGCACCACGGCCGAAGCGCCTGCTTCCTGCAGTGACAGCGCATCGTCGACCAGGTCGCGGGCGGCGTCGGCGTCACGGCCCTGCACCCGGTAGCCACCCAGTGCGTGCACCGACTGGGGGGTGAGTCCGAGGTGCCCGATCACCGGAATACCGCGCTCGACCAGTGCGGACACCACCGGTGCCATCACCCGCCCACCCTCCAGCTTGACTCCGTCGCACTCGGTTTCCGCCATCACCCGACCGGCGTTGCGGATGGCATCCTCCACACTGACCTGATAGCTGAGAAACGGCAGGTCCACCACGATCGGCAGTCGCTCGGTGCCGCGCCGCACTGCCGAGGCGTGGTAGATCATCTGGTCCAGTGTTGCGCTGAGGGTGCTGGCGCGACCGGCGAGGACCTGGTTGAGCGAGTCGCCGACCAGCAGGATGTCGGCACCGGCCTGGTCGAGCAGTCGTGCGAAAAGCGCGTCATAGCAGGTGAGCATCACGATCCGCTCACCGGCCTGCTTGCGGGCAGTGAGGCCGGGCAGCGTCAGGCGTGGTTCAGCCATTGGTGTCGAGTTCCGCAATTGAAGTGGCCCAGAAGGAGCGATCCCGAAGCCCGGGATGCGGCAGCGTCAGACCCGGAAGATCGCACAACTCGCCCGCGACGCACACCAGGTCGAGGTCGATGACCCGCGAAGCCCAGTGCCCCTCGCGCTTGCGTCCGCCTGCGTGCTCGATCTCCTGGCAGGCAGTCAGCAGTTCCATCGTGCTTCCGCGCCAGTCGACCAGCATCATCGCATTCAGGTAGTCGGGCTGCGCCTTGCCCCCGAGCGGAGCGGTCTCGATCGGCGACGTTTCCGCCACGACCCGGAGACCCGGCAGTGCTGCCAGTCGGGTCGATGCATCGGCAATCGCCTTGTGGCGGTCACCCAGATTGCTGCCGAGCGCGATCCAGGCGCGACGTGCGCGGCCGGTCACGCCTGGTCGATCGCGGTGCGCAGTGCGTCGAGAAGCTCGGTCATCTCCGCCACGCCACCGTGGTCCAGGGCCGCCACCAGTGCGCTTCCCACCACCGCCCCGTCGGCCAGTCCGGCGACCATCGCGGCCTGCTCCGGAGTGGAGATCCCGAAGCCGATGGCGATCGGCAGGGTGGTTTCCCGACGGACCGCTGCCACCGAGTCGCCCAGTCCCGCGGCAAGTTGTTGCGCCACACCGGTCACGCCGAGTCGCGACACCAGGTAGATGAATCCTTCCGCATCGGCCACTGCGCGACGAATCCGTTCCGGACTCGCAGTGGGCGCCACCAGGCGGATCAGGTCGAGTGGCGATGCCCGCACCGCGTCTTCGATGACAGGATCGGCCCCGGCTGGCAGGTCGGTCAGCAGCAGGCCGGCAATGCCGATCTCCGCCGCTTCGCGCAACAGCGCGTCGACCCCGTATTGCAGCACCGGGTTGAGGTAGGAGAACAGCACCACCGGCACATCGAGTTCGGCCTCCCGAATCAGGTCGAGCGTACCAGCCAGGGTCATCCCCTGCTCGAGCGAGCGGAAGGTGGCGGCCTGGATGGTCGGGCCATCGGCCAGCGGATCACTGAACGGCACGCCGACCTCGAGTATGTCGGCGCGCATCTCCGCCGCACGCAGCGCTTCGAGCGACGTGGCGCGATCGGGATGTCCGGCAGTGAGAAACGGCACCAGCGCCGTGCGACCCTCGCTCCGGAGCTGCTGCCAGGCGCGGGCGAGCCGCGAATCAGACGAAGTAGTCACCGACAACGAGGCCATAGCGATCCGGAGAAGTAACCTTGACGATGGTGCGTTGATAGCTGCCGTCTGCATTGGTGTGCGCAAGGTCGCACAACACGCCTGGTGCCTGGTACCTGGCACCGTGGGCATCAGTCGCGATCCGCACCAGTGGCCGGTGCAGTTGCTCGGAGTCCGAACCCGGCCCGGCGACTATTGCGACTTCGAATGTGTCGAGTATCACCGCCGTGCCGACAGGATATATGCCGAGCAGGTTGATCAGCGCCTTGACCAGCACCGGGTCGTAACCGCGACCGGGGTTGAGCCACATCTCGCGCAGCACCTGTACCGGCTGCCACGGATCGGCCTGGTACGAACGCCTGGTGGTGGCCGCGTCGTAGCCGTCGGCCACCGCCACCAGTCGCGAGAAGAAGGCCAGTCGACGCGGCCTGAGGGCGCGCGGGTAACCGCTCAGGTCGACCTTCATATGGTGCTCGTGAGCCGCCAGGATGGCGCGATATGGCAGGTCTTCACCCTCGCGCATCCGGAACAGTGTCAGGGTGCCCAGCCAGGGATGGGCCTGCATCCTGCGCCATTCGGAGTCGTCCAGCGCGGCATCCTTGTTGAGGATCCCCAGATCGATGCGCGCCTTGCCGATGTCGTGCAGCAGCGCAGCCAGGCCGAGATCGTAGAGCTGCATTCGTTGCAGCCCCAACCGACGCCCCAGTGCCACTGCGAAGATGCAGACGTTGACCGAGTGCGTGAAGGTGTACTCGTCGTAGTCACGCAGCGTGGTCAGCCCGGTGATCGACAATTCGTTCTCGAGCACCTGGTCGACCAGCAACTGCACGGCGCGCTTGAGACGGCGCGTGTTGGGTGCGCGACCCATCCGGACGCCCTGAACCACGTCGCGGGCCACCGCCACGCCGTGGGCATACGTCCGCTTGGCCCGCTCGAGCGCCTCGTCGCCTTCATTGTCGCGCGGATCGCTCTCGCCCCCGGCGTCGACATCGATCCTGATCACGTCGCCCTGCTGCAGCCGCTTCCGCAACTGGTCGAGTCGCTCGTCGGGTAGCAGGTCGGCCGACAACCCCTGAATCGCCGACAGGAACGCCTGCCACTCGCGCCGGGTCACCCCGTCGTCGATTCGCAACACCCCGATGCCGTTGTCGCGCAGCATCCCGACAAACCCGCTGAACGCCGCGAAGTTGTCGAGCCCTAGGCGGAGCCGGGTCTGGTTCACGAAGATGAACTCGCCCGAGAGCCGGATTTCGACCTGGCCCTCCAGCGACAGCAGTGCCACCGAGGAGCCCACCAGTTCGTCGAGTGCCCGCTGTACGGCGGTGTTCTCCAGCGGATACAGCTTGAGCGCCCGCGCGGCACCATAGGTGGCCACCAGCAGCGCCCTGCCCAACTGCCGGATATGGGCGTCGTCCGAGGGTTCCGGTCGACTTGTCACGCCTGCCACTCCCGCAGCACCCCGTTCGCCGCCGAGCGCACCACCGGCTCCTTGTCGCCGGTGAAGCGATCGACAAGCAGTCGTGCCTCGAATGAGCCGAGTCGGGCCAGGCCGAAGATTGCGCAGGCACGAATTTCCGGCGGGGCCTGCCTGCGGAACAGTCCGCGCGGTTCGAGCAGGTCGCGGAACTTCGCCAGTGAGTCGCCGCCTGCGACCTGGGCATAGGCCTCGAACAACATTCGACGTTCGCTGCGCTCGATGTTGCGATCGTCCTTGCCGAACAGCAGTTGCTCTAGTGCCTGCCGGGTGCCACCACTGCCGCCGCGCTCCAGCAAGGCGGCGAGTGCCGCCTGGCGGACCACACGATCCTCATCCAGCAGGGCGCGCTCGACGGCATCTATGGCGGTGGGCGTGGCCAGCAGGATCAGCGAGCGCACCGCCGCGAGCCGGATGTCGGGATCCTCCGAGGACGTGAGACTGATCACCTTGGGCACCATCGGCTGCAACTTGAGCCGACCGATCAGCTCGAGCGTAGCCTGCAGCACCGCCGGCGTCGATTGCTCGAGCAACCCCGACAGCATCGAAGGCTGCGCCCTCGCCAGTTCCTCGGCACTGCTGAGCAGCACCTGCCGCACTCCGCTGTCGGCAAGCGTGCCCACGTGTGCCAGCAGGATCGGCAGGGCGGTCGGCTTCAGTTCGCGGAGCACCGCGCCGAGATCCTCGTCGCGTGTACCGACACCGCGATCCTCCAGTACACGGAAGAGCTGTTCGAGGATCGCAGGCTCGCTCAGTCGTGACTCGAACGACAGCACCGCAGCGTGCAACTCCTGATCCAGTCCAGGCAGGCGGGCAACGATCACGCGAAGTTCGCGGAGGATGTGCGCCACCGCCCCGAATCCGCCCACCGCCAACTGACTCGGCAGCACGTCCTCGAGCAGCGAAACCACCTCGCGACGCACCGCCGGATCCGGCACCGTCTCCAGCACATCGAGCAGCGCGTCGATCGCGCTGGTCCGGATGTCGCGACGATACTCGTCCTCCAGCTCGGCGCGGATGAAGCGGACTTCGGCCTCGTCGAGGAAGTACGGCGTGGAGTCCGAGTCGCCGATCTCCACCAGGCCCTCGGGGCCACCGCGCTCCGCCTCCGCGACTTCGTCCCTGGCAGCGCCGGGTTGCGGTGCGGGCTGCTCCCGGATCGGGCTCTCCTGCAGGAATTCGATCCCGTCACCCAGTGCCTCTATGAAGGCGTAGGTGATCAGCACGAATTCCTGTTCCCAGAGCAGTGTCAGCAGGTCGTCGCCGGCATCGGTTGCCAGCAGGCGGGCCCGGTTGACGACCTCGAGGAAACGGACGATTTCCTCGCTCTCGACACCCGGCAGCAGCGTGAGTCGCCGCAGTCCGTCCTTGTAAAGTTGCCAGGCCAGTCCGTCGCCGCGGTCGCTGCCGGGCGCCACCGAGACACCCTCCCAGAGAATGTCCTGTTCCTCGATGTCGAGCACCAGTCGGCCGGTGATCGCCCAGACCGGCGCGAAGCTCTCGCTCATCTGGGCGAGAGTGCGATGGTAGACCGGGTTGTTCGGGAGGTACATCTGCAAGGCGCGCTGCGCCTTGGAGATCGACCGCACCAGTTCCTCGACCGCGCGTGCCTCCACGGCGTCCGGTGCCGCTCCCGTGGGCGCACTCACGTGGTGGCCTCGAGCAGGCGAGCCACGTGCGCCACGTCCTTGTCACCCCGTCCGCTCAGGCACAGCAGCAGGATGTCGTCTGGATCACGCCGGCCTCGCTCGGAGTCGATCCACGCAATCGCGTGTGCGGTCTCGAGCGCCGGCAGGATGCCCTCCAACCGCGCAAACTGCTGGAAGGCAGCAAGTGCCGCTGCATCGTCGACCGCTGCGTAGGCGACCCTGCCGCTGTCTCGCAACCACGAATGCTCGGGACCGACACCCGGATAGTCGAGCCCGGCCGACACGGAATGCGCCGGTGCAACCTGTCCATCCGCATCCTGCAGCAGGTAACTGAGCGCGCCGTGCAGCACGCCGGGACGGCCCATCGTGAGGGTGGCGCTATGAGCACCGGTGTCGATCCCTTCACCGGCAGCCTCGACGCCGACAAGATCGACGGCAGCATCCTCGAGGAAGCCGGCGAAGATACCGATTGCATTCGAGCCACCGCCCACGCACGCCACCACCGCCGACGGCAGGCGGTCGGTGCGCTCCAGCACTTGCCTGCGCGCTTCGACGCCAATCACCGACTGGAAGTCACGCACCATTCGCGGGTACGGATCCGGACCGACCACCGACCCGATGATGTAGTGCGTGGTCGGCACGTTGGTGACCCAATCGCGCAGCGCCTCGTTGGTGGCGTCCTTGAGAGTGCGCGTGCCCGATTCGACCGGGACCACCGTGGCACCGAGCAACTGCATCCGGAACACGTTGAGGGACTGGCGAGCGACGTCCTCGGCGCCCATATACACGACACACTCCAGGCCGAAGCGAGCGCAGATCGTGGCGGTGGCCACGCCGTGCTGTCCGGCACCGGTCTCGGCGATGATGCGACTCTTGCCCATTCTCCGGGCGAGCAACGCCTGGCCGATCGTGTTGTTGATCTTGTGGGCGCCGGTGTGGTTGAGATCTTCGCGTTTGAGCAGGATCCTGCAACCGACGCGCTCACTCCAGCGCGGTGCCTCGGTGATCGGCGAGGGTCGCCCGACCACCTCGACGAGCAGTGCGTGATACTCTGCCCAGAACGACGGATCCTTCCGGACCTCCTGATAGAGTCCGGCCAGCTCCTCCAGCGCAGGCACCAGCGTCTCGGGCACGTAGCGGCCCCCGTAGGGACCGAATCGGCCGTCAGTGACCGCGACGGGTGGGGGAACCAGTGTCACGTACCGCCTCCAGGAAGCGGGTCACCCGCTCCTTGTCCTTGATTCCAGTCGAAAGCTCAACGCCGGAACTTACATCCACCAGGTCGGGTCCGACGAGGTGAATCGCCTCGGCGACGTTGTCCGGGTCGAGGCCTCCGGCCAGCACCATCCGGTGCCGCTGGAGACTCTTGCGGGCCTGGCGAGCCAGCTTGCTGTCGAGCCTGATCCCCAGGCCACCACCGCGGCCGGTCGTGGCGGGCTCCACCAGCACAGCATCGGCCGATGCCATCGCGGCTGCGGTGGCTGCCTCGGGGGTCTGGTCGGGGCCGATCGTGGCCACCCGCCAGACCTCCAGACCGGCCGCTCGAAGCGCCTCCGCCTGTGCCGGGGTGCTGCCCCCGTGTAACTGCACCCCTGCCAGACCGGCCCGTCCGGCCAGGTCCAGCCAGGCGTCGATACCGCCCGGCCCCAGAACCCCGATCACCGGTACCCCGCCGGCCGCCATCGCGATCTCGCGGGCCAGTTCGGGACTCACCACCCTGCGACCCCAGGCCAGCACCACCCCGATCCGTGCCGCCCCCTGCTGGGCTGCCCAGGCGGCGTCTTCGGGCCGCATCACGCCGCAGATCTTGGCTTCAACGGCCACTGCGCTTCACTCCGGAGAGTTCGCGGGTCAGCGCCAGTGGATCGGCCGCCGCAGCCAGTGAGCTGCCCACCAGCACCGCGTCGGCGCCGGCCTGAGCGGCTCGCCGGACGTCGGCGGCCGAGTGCATTCCGCTCTCTGCCACTGCGATCCGGTCGCCGGGGATCTCTGCAATCAGAGCCAGGGAGGCCGGGATATCGATCTCCAGCGTGTCGAGGTCGCGGGCATTGACTCCGATGATGCTGGCCCCGGACCGGACGGCGCGGTCCAGCTCGGCGCGATTGTGCACCTCCACCAGGGCCGCCAGGCCGTGGAAGTGGGCTACTTCCAGCATCGACGCAAGTTCGTCGTCATCGAGGGCCCGGACGATCAGCAGCACCGCCGACGCACCGGCAGCCCGCGCCTCGACCACCTGCAGCTCGTTGACGATGAAGTCCTTGCGGAGCGTCGGCAGCCGGACCGCCCGGGAGATTGCATCCAGATCGGCAATCGAGCCGCCGAATCGCGCCTCCTCGGTAAGCACCGAGATCGCCGCGGCGCCACCCGCCTCGTAGGCACTGGCCAGACCTACCGGGTCGAGCGATTCATTGATCGCCCCCAGACTGGGGCTCCGCCGCTTGACCTCGCCGATGACGGCCACCCGTTCCGCGTCGCGGACACCGGCCAGAAAGCGTGGCGGGGTCTCGCGACTCCCCGCCGCGGTGTACAGAGCGGCGGCCCGGACCTGCAGGTCTGGCAGCCGGCGGCGGCTGTCGGCGAGAATCTGGTCGAGGATAGCCATCTTGCGCTTCGGGTTACCTTCGGGTAATGTGAATATGGTGTTCGGGTTCTCTTCGTGGTCCGGAGGCATTGTGTCACTTACACGCAAGCAACGCAACATCCTCGACTACCTCACCAGCGCCATCGACAGTCAGGGCTACGCTCCCTCGCTCGAGGAGATCGCGGAACAGTTCGGCTACCAGTCGCTGGCGACGGTACACGAACATCTCACCAACCTCGAGCGGAAGGGTTACATCCGCCGGTCCTACAACGAATCGCGGTCGATCGAGGTGCTGCCGCCTCGAGGCCGCGTCGGTGCCACCGAAATCCCGTTGCTCGGCACGGTGGCCGCCGGGATGCCGATAGAATCGGTAATGGCCGGCGAGGTGCTATCGGTTCCCGACGAGATGCTGCCCCGCCGGGGCCCCAACTACGCGCTCAAGGTTCGAGGCGAATCGATGATCGACGAGCAGATCAGCGATGGCGACCTCGTTGTGGTCAACGGTCGCGAGACCGCCGACAACGGCGAGATGGTTATCGCCCTGGTCAATGGCAGTGAAGCCACGGTCAAGCGGTTCTATCGCGAACCGGGCGGCTGGATCCGGCTCCAGCCCTCCAACCCCACTATGCGTCCGCTCCGCTTCCAGGAGAGCGACGTGCTCATCCAGGGTGTGGTCGTCGGGGTGATCAGGAAGTTCTGAGCGGGATGAGCCGCCGCAGGCGGTTCAGGCGATCCAGAGCCGCCCCGCTGGACAATGAGCGCCGGGCGGCCACCACGCCCGCTGCAAGGTCCCCTGCCATCCCGGAGACCGTGATGGCCGCGGCGCTGTTGAGGAGTACGGCGGCGCGCAGCGCCTCGGGCACTTCGTCCGGAGTCTCCAGCAGCCTTTCGATTGCCGCGGCGTTGTCGGCCGGATCTCCGCCCTCGATGCCGGCAAGATTCGGGGTGGCAAGGCCGAACCTGGCCGGATCGAGCCGCCACTCACGCACATTGCCACCCTGCACCTCCCACACCGTGGTCTCGCCGAGCGAGGCAATCTCGTCGAGTCCGAGCGCTGCGTGTACCACCATCGAGTGCACCGACCCCAGCCGCTGGAGCGCACCTGCCATCAACGCGCCGTGGCGGGCCTCGGCCACACCCACCACCTGTCGGAGCACGTTGGCAGGGTTGGCCAGCGGCCCGATCAGGTTCATCACGGTGGGCACCGCGAGTTCGCGCCGAACCCCGGATGCGTGCCGCATCGCCGGGTGATGCAAAGGGGCGAACAGGAACACCAGGCCGGCCTCGTCGATCAGGTGCGCGGCTGACCCACCTGAGAGCTCCACCCCGACACCCAACGCCTCCAGCACGTCGGCCGAGCCCGAACGCGACGTGAAGGAGCGGTTGCCGTGCTTGGCGACCCGTACGCCGGCGCCGGCGGTCACCAGCGCCGCGGCGGTGCTGATGTTGAGGGTGCGGACCGCACCGCCACCGGTGCCGCAGGTGTCCACCAATTGATCGGGATTGCCCAGGTCCACCGGCTGCATCGCCTCGCGCAGCGCGCGGACGGCACCGACCAGTTCGTCGACGGTCTCGCCGCGGGCGCGCAGCGCCAGCAGGATTGCGCCGAGTTGGGCCTCGGTGGCGCGACCGGCCATTATCGAGCGGAAGGCGCGATGGGCCAGATCCTCGCCGAGCGGGGTGCCGCTGGCGAGGTGCTCGAGCGCGGAGCGGAGGGCGGGGTCAGTGGAGTGCATAGCCGCGCAAGCGTACCGGGCGAGAGGCTGTTTTGTCAACGCGGACAAGGGTTTACGACAGTTGCCGCTGAAATCCGATCCGGCTATTCTTGTGGGCTCTATGGGCCGCGCATTTCTCCTCAAACTGCAGTTCGACGGGACGGAGTTCTGCGGCTGGCAGCGCCAGGCATCGGGGCGCTCGGTCCAGGGCGAAGTCGAGGCGGTGATGTCGCGGCTCGCGGGGTTGCCGACCAAGGCGGTGGCAGCCGGCCGAACCGATGCTGGTGTCCACGCCCTCGCGATGCCCGTTACCGTCGAAATGCCGCCACGATGGGAGTCTGCCGATCTGTTGCGCGCCGCCAATGCCCTGCTGCCAGCCGACATCGCGGTCGCCGCGATCCGTGAGGTTCGGCCCGGCACCAACGCGCGTCGGCACGCCCTGGGACGGCGTTATCACTACGACATCGGCATCACTGCAGCCGCGCGCTCGCCGTTTACGGCACGGACCTGCTGGCCACTGGCCAAACCCCTCGACCTCGGTGCGCTCGACCGGGCTGCAAGCGTCATTTCCGGTGAACACGACTTTCGCGCCTTTGCCGTGCTGCGTGAGCCCAAGCCACACTATCGCTGCCGGATCAGCGAATCGGCCTGGCGACCGGAGGGACAGCACCTGTTGCGGTTGGTGATCGCAGCCGACCGCTTCCTCCACCATATGGTGCGCTTCCTCGTTGGCACGATGGTCGAGATCGGCCTGGGTTATCGACAGGAGGAATCGATGCGTCACTTGCTTGCGCTTGAACACAATCGTGAAACCGCAGCGCCCGCCCCCGCTCGGGGGCTGAGCTTCATTCAGGCGTGGTACCCCGAGGATATCTGGCTCGGTCCCGAGGTGGCCTGGTGAGCCGGGTGCCGCGTGTCGCCGTCCTCGCGCTCCTGATCGGAGCGTGCGTATCCGATGAACCGGTGCGGGCACAGCAACCCACATTCCCGCCGACAAGCGCGTCCACCCGGAGCGCGGCAATAGATGCCTCTCGACGCACCGCGATCGTCGATGCCACGGCAAGGGTTGCCCCTGCTGTTGTTTCGGTGCGGGCCATCACGCGCCAGCGCGTGCAGCCCTCTGCATTCGACGCGTTCTTCTTCGGCGGCCCGCGCGAGCAGACGGCGCAATCGTTCGGTACCGGTTTCGTGATCCGCGAGGACGGCATCATCCTCACCAACCAGCACGTGGTCGCCGGCAGTGAACAGTTGACAATCACGCTTGCCGACGGCTCCGACGCCGAGGGCCGAGTGCTGGGCGAGGATCCGCTCACCGACATCGCAGTGGTCAAGATCGAACGCGATGGCCTGCCAGTGGCCGCGATCGGTTCCTCGTCCAACCTGCTGATCGGCGAATGGGCAATCGCACTTGGCAATCCGTACTCATTCCTGCTCGGCAACTCCGAGCCGACCGTCACCGCCGGCGTGATCTCTGCCACCGGCCGCAACATCCTCCCCAGCGGCGGCCAGGCCGGCCGCTACTACGATATGATCCAGACCGACGCCGCGATCAATCCCGGCAACTCGGGTGGACCGCTG
Source organism: uncultured bacterium (assembly GCA_965651205.1). GTDB lineage: Bacteria > Gemmatimonadota > Gemmatimonadetes > Gemmatimonadales > GWC2-71-9 > Palsa-1233. The sequence continues at coordinate 15,558 of CBFGRM010000001.1, read as the reverse complement.
GTCAACGCGCTCGGCGAGGTGATCGGGGTGTCGAGTTCGATCTTCTCCAACACCGGCGAGTCGGTTGGTGTCGGCTTCGCAATTCCGATCGAGCGTGCGATGCGGGTCGCCAGCGAGCTGATCCGCAACGGCGCGGTGCGACGCGCGTGGGTAGGACTCGATGTTGCCGGTGCCGACCGGATGGGCGACTGGAAGAGTGCCGGCGGCGTGCCGGTGGTGCAGGTGGTGCCCGACGGTCCGGCGGCGGCGGCCGGAATAACCACCGGCGACGTGCTGCTTGAAGCCAACGGAAAGCGCCTCCGCAACTATCTCGATTGGGAGGCGGTGCTGCTGGACCTTCACGTGGGTGACGTGGTCGAAGTGCGCCTGCGCCGGCAGGGACGCGACCTCGAGCGCCGCATCTCGCCGGTGGACCTGCCAACCGTCACCGCCGAACGAATCCGGCTTCGGGGCCTCGATCTCGTCACCGTGACTCCCGCCGTCCGTGCCGAACTCGGCATCAGGTCCGAGAGTGGTGCCGCACTGATCGAAGTTCCCCCCGAGACGAGCAGGCTGACCGGGTTGCGCGATGGGGACGTGATCGTAAGGCTCGACTTCGTGTCGGGTCGCCGCGAGGTGCAGGCGGCGATCCGCTCGGCCAAGGACTTCGCGGCCGCCCTGGACCAGGTCGGTCCCGGCGAACGATTCCGGCTCTGGTATGAACGCAACGGCCAGTTCTCCTACCTGATGCTCACGAACTGATGACCGAGCCACGCTGGCAGTCCCCGCTCTCCGGCCGCTACGCCTCGCAGGCGATGCTGCAGCTCTGGAGCGAGCCGCATCGCATTGGTCAGTGGCGCCGTGTCTGGCTTGCGCTGGCAGAGTCCGAGCGCGAACTGGGCATCGCGATCCCCGACGAGGCGATCTCCCAAATCCGGCAGCACCTGGACGATGCCGACCTGGCGCGCGCCGCTGAACACGAGAAGCGGCTACGTCACGACGTGATGGCACACGTGCACGCCTTCGGCGAACAGGCACCGGCCGCCCGACCGTGGCTGCACCTGGGTGCCACAAGTGCATTCGTCACCGACAACGCCGACGGGCTGATCCTGCGCGACGCCCTCACGATGACTCTCGGCCGGCTGCTGACCGTGGCCGATGCGCTTCGCGACCTGGCAGAGGCCCACGCCGCCCTGCCCTGCCTCGCCTACACGCACTTTCAGCCGGCACAGCTCACCACGGTGGGCAAGCGGGCCACGCTATGGGCACAGGACTTTTCGCTCGACATCGAGTCGATGATTCACCTGCTGGACAACTGGCGGTTGCGAGGCTGCAAGGGCACCACCGGCACCCAGGCGTCGTTCCTCGAGCTGTTCGCCGGCGATCACGACAAGGTGCGCCGACTGGAGCAGCGGGTCGCCGAGCGGCTCGGGCATCCCGCGGTGTTCGCGGTCACCGGACAGACATATCCCCGCAAGGCAGACGCCCAGGTGCTCGACGTGTTGAGCGGAATCGCACAGAGCGCGGCCAAGTTTGCCAACGATCTTCGCCTGCTGCAGCACGAGGGCGAGTTGCTGGAGCCGTTCGAGTCGGAACAGATCGGCTCGAGCGCGATGGCCTACAAGCGCAACCCGATGCGCTCGGAGCGGATCAACGCACTGGCACGCCACCTGATCTCGCTGCAGCAGAACACTGCCCACACCGCAGCCGCCCAGTGGCTGGAACGCACGCTCGATGATTCGGCCAACCGTCGGCTCACGCTGCCGGAGGCATTCCTGACTGTCGATGCAATCCTGTTGCTGGCCGCCAATATCGCCAAGGGCCTGGAGGTGCGCCCGGCAGTTATCGCCCGGAAGGTGGCGGAGCAAATGCCCTTTATGGCAACCGAGCGATGGCTGATGCTGGCGGTGCAGGCCGGCGGTGATCGCCAGTCGCTGCACGAGGTCATCCGGCAGCACTCGATGGCCGTGGCTCGCCGGGTGTCGGAGGGCGCCAGCAACGACTTGCTGGAGCGCCTGGCAGGCGACCCGGCCTTCGCGTCGGTCGATCAGGGTCGGCTCCGGGCCGAGCTGGACCCGGTTCGCTACGTGGGACGCGCACCCGAACAGGTCGCGGAGTTCATTGCCGAGTATCTGGATCCACTGCTGTCGGCTGCGCGCCCGTTGGCAGGCAGCGCGGCGGCCGGGGAACTCAGGGTATGACGTCGACTATGGCGGAGAGTTCACTGCCGCTGCCGCTGTGGCGTCGCGGCAAGGTCCGCGATGTGTACGAGGTGGATCCCGCACACCTGTTGTTGGTCGCCAGCGATCGCATCAGTGCCTTCGACGTGATCCTCGATCCTGCCATTCCCCACAAGGGGCGGGTGCTCACGCAACTCTCGGCGCACTGGTTCCGCCGCCTGGCGCCGTTGTCGCCGTCGCACTTCATCACGGCTGACACCGACGACATCATCGCGGCTATCCCCGCCCTGGCGCCGGTGCGCGACCAGGTCGATGGCCGTTCGATGCTGGTGCGGCGCACCGTGCCGATCGCGTTCGAGTGCGTGGTGCGCGGCTTCATCGCCGGATCGGCGTGGTCGGAGTACCAGAAGCACGGCACTCTTGCGGGTCAGCCGCTGCCACCCGATCTCACCGAGAGTGCCGCACTGGAGCCGCCGATCTTTTCGCCGGCCACCAAGGCGGAGACCGGTCACGACGAGAACGTGACGTTCGACCGGATGCGCAGCGATCTGGGAGTCGAGCTTGCGGCTGCGCTGCGCGACCGGTCGCTGGCGCTGTACGCTGCCGGTCGGCACACCGCCGCCACGCGGGGGCTGATCCTTGCCGACACCAAGTTCGAGTTCGGCCTCGACCGCGACAGCAGGCTGCTCCTGATCGACGAGGTGCTCACCCCCGACTCCTCACGCTTCTGGCCCAGCGATGGCTACGAGCCGGGACGCTCGCAGCCAAGTTTCGACAAGCAACCGCTGCGCGATTGGTTGAACGCCCAGCGTGAAGCGGGTCGCTGGGATGGCAACGCCCCGGCGCCCCCGATCCCGGAGGACATCGTGGCCGCCACCAGCGCGCGGTACCTCGAGGCATACCAACGACTCACCGGAACGTCCCTGGTGACGGAGGCCTGATGCGCATTGCCCCCGAAGGCTGGCCGTTCATCATTGTTGCCGCACTGATGACCCTGGCACCAGTGATTGCCGGATGGTGGATCACCTTCGCGGTGATGGCGATCATCACGATCTGGGTTGTGGCGTTCTTCCGCGACCCGATCCGCAACGGTCCCCGGGGCGAACGCCTGGTGATCTCACCGGCGGACGGCAAGGTGGTGAGCATCATCCCGATCGACGAACCGGAGGTGGTGGGCGGTCCGGCCGTCCGGATCTCGATCTTTATGAACGTCTTCAACGTGCACGTCAACCGCTATCCTGCCGACGGCGAGATCACCTTCCGCCGCCACCGGCCTGGCGCGTTCTTCAATGCAGCCACCGAAAAGGCGGCCCTGGAAAACGAGCAGAGCGACATCGGGTTGCGCACAGCGGGCGGCCCGATGCTGGTGCGCCAGATCGCCGGGCTGGTCGCCAGGCGAATCATCACCGACCACGATGTCGGTCACCCGGCGCGACAGGGCGAGCGGATGGGGCTGATCCGGTTCGGTTCCCGAGTGGACGTGTTCCTGCCCGCCGATGTGCCGGTGAGGGTGCAACTGGACCAGAATGTCCGCGCCGGCGAAACCGTTCTGGCGGAGTGGCAGTGAGAACCGAGACGAACAGCCGCGGCAGGATTCGCCGCGTCGTCGTGGTGGTGCCAAGCGCCTTCACCCTCGGCAACCTGTTGTTCGGCTTCTGGGCGATCGTATCGGGCATCAACGGCAACTTCATCTGGGCCGGCTGGTGCGTCGTGTTCGCGGCGATCCTCGATATGTTCGATGGCCGGCTGGCACGACTGTCCAACGCCGGCTCGCGTTTCGGCGCCGAACTGGACTCGCTTGTCGACCTGATCTCGTTCGGGGTTGCACCGGCGTTGCTGGTGTACCTGCAGGAATTCAGCACCTCAGGCAGGTTCGCGTGGCTCATCTGCTACATCTACGTGGTCGCCGCGGCGCTCCGCCTTGCACGCTTCAATGTGCTGGCAGGCGTCCCGGCCAAGCCCACTGGCTGGTTCACCGGGCTGCCGTCGCCGGCCGCAGGAGCCACGCTGGCCGTCTACTACGCCTTCTCGCAGACGCCGTGGTACACCGCCTCGCTCTCCTTTCTCGACCTGCAGCAGCAAGGGCTGGCGATCCTCACCGTGCTGATCGCCGTGCTGATGGTGAGCAACATCAAGTATCCCCGCTGGCCGGCGGCAGGCCTCGGCTCCACCGCGCGGATCCTTGGCCTGCTGTTGTACCTGGTGATTCTCGCCGGCGGACTTCTGGTGCCGGAGTATTTCCTGTTCCCGCTTGCACTCACCTACATCACCTACGGTGTGGTGCGTGCCGTCTGGCACTCGATCACCGAGCGCAACGACGACGCAGTCGACGAACACAACGGTGATGACCCCGAATCCGACCCACTGAACCAACGACGCCCAGAGGACCCCAGATGAACTTTCGTGTCCACATCCGCGTGATGCCCCGCCCCGGCCTGCTGGATCCGCAAGGCCAGGCGGTGGAACACGCGCTGGCCTCGCTCGGATTTGCTGGTGTCGGCGACACGCGCATCGGCAAGGCGATCGAAATGCAGATCGAAGCCGCCGACCGCGGCAAGGCCGAGGCCGAGGCCCGGCGGATGTGCGAACAACTGCTCGCCAATCCCGTGACCGAGGACTTCGTCGTGGCGGTGGAAGGGTGAGCCCACGTGTTGCAGTGGTCCGCTTTCCCGGCACCAATTGCGAAGTGGAGACACTTCGGGCCGTGGAAAGGGCCGGGGCGGAGGCAGTGCTGCTCGACTATCGCGCCGGCGGCATCGGCGGTGCCGATGCAGTGATACTTCCGGGTGGCTTCTCCTACGGCGACTATCTCCGCAGCGGTGCGATTGCCCGGTTCGCCCCGGTGATGGCGGCGATCAGGGAGCACGCGGAGGCCGGGGGTGCAGTGCTCGGCATCTGCAACGGCTTCCAGATTCTCTGCGAGGCACACCTTCTCCCGGGTGCACTGCAACACAACGCCAACCGCAGGTTTTCATCGCGACCGGTCGACATTCGAATTGAACGGACCAGCACGATCTGCACCTCGGAGTTCCGGCAGGGCGAGGTGATCCGCATTCCGCAGGCACACGGAGAGGGCCGCTACGAGGCCACTCCCGAAACGCTCGAGAACCTCGAACGTGACAACCGGGTGGTGCTGCGCTACGTGGCTGTCGATGGCAGCGATGCACCCCACAATCCCAACGGTTCCGCCCGCGACATCGCCGGCATCTGCAACCCGGCCGGCAACGTGGTCGGCTTTATGCCCCACCCGGAGCGGTTGGCGGACCCCGTGCTGGGTTCCGATGTCGGCCAGCGCTTCTTCAGGGGCCTGATCTGTCGTCTCACGGGGGTGCCGGCGTGACCACGACGATGACCCCCGAGGGATTCCCCGGCGAGCGTCCGGTCACCGACGAGGTTGTGGCCGAGCACAAGCTCAATGCGACCGAGTACGCGGCGATTCTCGAACTGCTCGGTGGCCGCACGCCGACACTCACCGAACTCGGGATCTTTTCCGCGCTCTGGTCGGAGCACTGTTCGTACAAGCACACCAAGCCGATCCTCAGGCAGTTCCCCACCGAGGGCGCCCAGGTGCTGCAGGGTCCCGGCGAGAACGCCGGTGTGCTGCGGCTGCCCGACGGATGGGCGGTGGCGTTCAAGATCGAATCGCACAATCACCCCAGCGCAGTGGAACCGTACCAGGGTGCCGCGACCGGTGTGGGCGGCATCCTGCGCGACGTGTTCACGATGGGTGCCCGTCCGGTGGCGCTGCTCAACTCGCTTCGCCTGGGGCCGCTCGATGATGCTCGCAATCGCTACCTGTTCGCCGGCATCGTCAAGGGCGTGGGCGACTACGGGAACTGCGTTGGCGTTCCGACATTGGGTGGCGAGGTGGTGTTCGCCCCCGGCTACAGCGGCAATCCGCTGGTGAATGCGATGGCGGTCGGGCTGCTGAGGGCAGACGACCTGATCACCGCCAAGGCGCAGGGTGTCGGAAACCTGCTGATCGCTGTCGGTGCTCGCACCGGACGCGACGGTATCCACGGGGCGTCGTTCGCCTCCGAGGATCTCACTGCCGCCAGCGAGGCACGGAGACCGCAGGTACAGGTAGGCGATCCGTTCACCGAGAAGCTGTTGCTTGAGGCCTCACTCGAACTGATCCACGGCGACTACATCGTCGCGATCCAGGATATGGGTGCAGCGGGACTCACTTCTTCGTCCGCGGAAATGGCGGCGCGCGGCGGTGTGGGCGTCGAACTGGACACCAGCGCGGTGCCGACTCGTGAACCCGGAATGACCCCGTACGAGATAATGCTCTCGGAATCGCAGGAACGAATGCTGGTGGTGGCGGAGCCGCATCGGGTCGACGAGATCGTGTCGGTTTGCCGCAAGTGGGAGCTTGAGGCGGCCGTCATCGGCAGGATCACGGACGACGGCCTTTACCGGATCATCCACGACGGCCGCCTGGTGGCGTCGATTCCCGGGCAGCAACTGGTTGATGGCTGTCCCGTCTACTATCCGGATGCCGCGGAATCGGAGGCAGCCGTCGCACGCCGCGCAGCCAGTCCTTCCGGGCGGGCACCCGACCACGTCGCAGCTCTTGAGCAGCTCCTGGACGCGCCTACCATCGCCAGCAAGCGCTGGGTGTTCGAGCAGTTCGATACCACCGTGCGTGGCCTGAGCGTGATCACGCCGGGCGGCGACGCAGGAGTGCTGCAGGTCGAGGACACCTCGTTCGCACTCGCGATGACCGTGGACTGCAACGCCCGGCACGTGCTGCTCGATCCGTACGAGGGCGGCAAGGGCGTGGTCGCCGAGGCCGCACGCAACATTGCCTGCACCGGGGCCCAGCCACTCGGCATCACCGACTGCCTCAACTTCGGCAACCCCGAGCGCCCGGATGTGTTCTTCCAGTTCCGCGAAGCCTGCCGCGGGATATCCGATGCGTGTCGGGCGTTTGACACTCCGGTGACCGGCGGCAACGTGTCGTTGTACAATCAGTCTCCCACGGGTGCGATCGATCCGACGCCGACGGTGGGAATGATCGGCCTGCTGGAAGACGTGACCCAGGCCGTACCGAGTCACTTCCGGAGTGCCGGTGACGCCATCCTGCTGATCGGGCACACCAATGGCCACCTCGGTGGTTCGGCCTACTGGGCCGAGGTGCTCGACACCGTGGCCGGCTCGCCGCCGCCGATCGACCTCGAGCTGGAGCGCAGCCTGCAACAGTTCCTGGTCGCTGCGGCAAGGCGCGGCCTGATGGTCTCGGCGCACGACCTGAGCGACGGCGGGCTGGCGGTGGCACTGGCCGAGTGCTGCATCGGCGGGGCGTGGGCGACTGCCACCTTCGGTGCCGAGGTGAACCTCGACGCGCACGCCGAGGCAGTGGCCGATGACGGCTGGCTGTTCGGTGAAGACGGCGCCCGGGCAATCGTGTCCGCCAGTCCGGCCGACGTGCTGGCGTTGCAGCAGCTCGCGGCCGGTTTCGGCCTGCCGTGTCATTACCTCGGGCAAGTGGGCGATACTGGTGGAGAGATCATCGTCAGGCGCGAGGATCGGCAGTGGAAGTGGCAGTCGGCATCGTTGCGGCAGATTTTCCTCAATGCACTGCCCAGGCGAATGGGTGGCTCACCTGGTGGCAGGAAGGACTGAACAATGTGCGGCATCTTCGGAGTCTCGGGTCTCGACGGCGCAGCTCGGGTGGCATATCTCGGCCTCTATGCGCTGCAGCACCGTGGCCAGGAGAGTGCGGGGATCGTCGCGCTGGACCACGGTGGCAAGGCGCGGATCCACCGCGGTATGGGGCTGGTAGCCGACCTGTTCGACGAACAGCGGTTTCGTGAGCTGGAGGGCGATGTCGCGGTGGGACACACCCGGTACTCCACCGCCGGCAGCACGGTGCTCGCCAACGCCCAGCCCTACCTGGTCAACTACCGCGAGGGGCCGCTGTCACTGGCCCACAACGGCAACCTCACCAACGCCCAGGACCTGCGCGACGAGCTCACCGAGGAAGGCGCGATCTTCCAGTCCTCGAGTGACACCGAGGCGCTGATCCACCTGATCGCACGCAGCAACGCCCCGACACCTGAAGCGCAGATCCGCGAGGCGATCGAGCGCGCCGAGGGAGCTTGCACGGTGATCATCAGCGTGGGACGCACGCTGTACGCGGCGGTGGATTCGCGCGGCTTCCGGCCCCTGTTCGTGGGCCGGATCGGCCAGGGTGTGGTGCTGGCCAGCGAGACCTGTGCCTTCGACCTGGTGGGTGCAACCGTGGAGCGGGAACTGCAGCCGGGTGACTTCATCCGTGTCGACGACGGCATCATCACGGACCTCAAGCCGTTGCTGCCCCGACGCGTCACCCGCTGCATCTTCGAACTGGTGTACTTCTCCAGGCCCGATTCCACCATCTTCGGGGAATCGGTCGATGGCGTGCGCCGCGAACTCGGTCGCCAGCTCGCCAGGCACCACGCGGCGCCGGGCGCCGACGTGGTGTTCTCGGTGCCCGACTCGGCCAACGTGATGGCTCTGGGCTACTCCGAAGTGAGCGGTGTCAAGCTGGAACACGGCCTGATCCGCAATCACTATGTCGGTCGCACATTCATCAACCCCACCCAGGCGCTCCGGGTGGCCAAGGTGCGGATCAAGTTCAACCCGGTTCGCGAGGTCATCAAGGGCCGAAGCGTGGTGGTGGTCGACGACTCACTGGTGCGCGGCACCACCAGCAAGGGCCTGGTACAGTTGATCCGGGGCGCCGGTGCTCGTGAGGTTCACCTGCGCATCGCATCACCACCGATCACCGGACCCTGCCTGTACGGCATCGACACGCCGACCCGATCGGAGCTGATCGCGGCCAGCCACAGCCGCGACGAGATCGCCCAGTACCTCGGCGTGGACTCGCTGGAGTACCTGACGCTGGATGAAATGATCGACGCCACCAGCCATCACGGCGACTGGTGCCACGCCTGCTTCTCGGGCGATTATCCGACGCCGCTGGCGGAGGACGCCCTCGAGCACCGCTGGACCGCCCCGACCATCGGAGCAACTGGATGACCGAGACTTTCCAGCAGCAACCGTTGGTGTACTCGTTCGGCCAAGGTCGTGCCGACGGCACCTCGGCGATGAAGGACATCCTCGGCGGCAAGGGGGCCGGACTGGCCGAGATGACCAATCTCGGGATCCCGGTGCCGCCGGGATTCACCATCTCGGCAACACTCTGCCAGACCTGGATCGACACTCACTCGTTTCCGGCCCGTCTGCGTCGCGAAGTCGAGCAGGCACTGCAACGACTCGAAGCCGCCACCGGGAAGGAGTTCGGCGGCAGCGAGAATCCCCTGCTGGTGTCGGTACGATCTGGTGCCGCGGTATCGATGCCGGGAATGATGGACACGATCCTCAACCTCGGCCTCAACGACGAAACTGTGGAGGCGCTGGCGCGCCGGTCCGGGAATGCCAGCTTTGCGTGGGACTGCTACCGCCGCTTCGTGCAGATGTACGCCGCGGTGGTGCTCGACCTGCCCAAGGCGCCGTTCGATGCGGTGATCGACGAGACTCTAGAGGCCCACGATGTGAAACAGGCGATCGACCTGCCGGTTGCCGCGCTCAGGGCCACCGTCGCGCGCTTCAAGACCATCGCCGAAGCCGGTGACCGGGGCGCATTCCCCGAGTCGCCGATGGAGCAGCTCTGGGGAGCGATCGCGGCGGTCTTCGACTCCTGGAACACCCGCAGGGCGATCGACTACCGTCGCCTGCACGAGATCCCCGACACACTCGGCACCGCGGTCAACATCGTGTCGATGGTGTACGGCAATCTGGGCGACAATTCTGGCACCGGCGTGGCGTTCACCCGCAATCCATCCACCGGTGAGCTGCAGTTGTACGGCGAGTTCCTCACCAACGCGCAGGGTGAGGATGTGGTCTCGGGATCGCGCACCCCAGAACCGATTGCCGCACTGCGCGACCGGATGCCGGCCGTGTTCCAGCAGTTCGAGCGGATGGCCCGCACACTGGAGCGGCACTTCCGCGACGTGCAGGATCTCGAGTTCACGATCGAGGATGGCAATCTCTATCTGCTGCAGTGCCGCCGGGCCCAGCGCACCGGACAGGCTGCCTTCCGGGTTGCCTGCGAAATGGTGTCCGAGGGCCTGATCAGCGAGGACGAAGCGGTGGCGCGGATCCCACCCCAGGCCCTGGAGCAGTTGCTGCACCCGACCATCGATCCCAGCGCCGCGCTCGAGCATCTGGTCACCGGCTTGCCTGCTTCGCCCGGCGCCGCTTCTGGCGCGGTGGTGTTCACTGCAGATGAAGCCGACCAACGGGGGCGCAACGGCGAGGCAGTCATCCTGGTCCGACGTGAGACCTCGCCGGAAGACTTCCACGGTATGGTGGCCGCGCGCGCGATTCTCACGGCACGCGGCGGAATGACCTCGCACGCTGCAGTGGTGGCGCGCGGAATGGGCAAGCCCTGCGTGGCTGGTGCCCAGGACCTCGAAGTCGACGAGGTGGCCGGCACGATCAAGAGCGGCAATCGCACCGTCCGGGCAGGAGAATGGGTGACGCTCGATGGTTCGACCGGACGGGTGTATCTGGGCGAGGCCGCCCTGTTGGCCCCCGAGCTGGATGAGAACTACCACACGCTGATGGGATGGGCCGACCGGATCCGACCGATGAAGGTGCGCGTCAATGCCGACACGCCAGCGGACGCCCACCGCGGTCGCGATTTCGGTGCGGAGGGGATCGGACTCTGTCGCACCGAGCATATGTTCTTCGAGGGTGACCGCCTGATCGCGATGCGGGAGATGATACTCGCCACGTCGCTGGACGAGCGTGAACGCGCCCTGGCGCGGCTGCTGCCGATGCAGCGCGGTGACTTCGAGGCAATCTTCCGCGCGATGGAGGGCCATCCGGTCACCATCCGGCTGCTCGATCCCCCGCTCCACGAGTTCCTCCCCAAGGATGACACCGAGCTGGTGGCCCTGGCCGAGCAACTGGGCCGCGAACCCGATCACGTCCGGAGCGTAGTCACCGGCCTGCACGAACAGAACCCGATGCTGGGCCTGCGTGGTTGCCGCCTCGGCATCGTGTACCCCGAGATCACCCGGATGCAGGTGCGGGCGATATTCGAAGCGGCCTGCACCGTGGCGGCACGCAAGGGACGGGTACAACCGGAGGTGATGGTGCCACTGGTGGCCTCGGTGGTGGAGTTCCGTAGGCAGGCACTGGTGGTGCGCGAGGTGGCCGAGGAGGTGTTCCGTGAACGCCAACTCACCGTTCCCTACCTGCTCGGCACGATGATCGAGCTGCCGCGGGCCGCACTCACCGCTGACGAGATCGCACGGGAGGCGCAGTTCTTCTCGTTTGGCACCAACGACCTCACCCAGACCACCTGGGGACTGTCGCGCGACGACTCCAACCGCTTCCTGCCTCACTACATCGAGTCGGGAATCGTCGAACAGGATCCGTTCCAGTCTCTCGACACGACCGGTGTCGGCCGTCTGGTCCAGATGGCCTCCGAGGCCGGTCGCACATCACGAGCTGACCTCAAGCTGGGCATCTGCGGTGAACACGGCGGCGACCCGGCATCAATTGCCTTCTGCGAGCGACTCAAGATGAACTACGTATCCTGCTCTGCCTTCCGGGTGCCGGTTGCCCGACTGGCGGCAGCCCAGGCGGCGCTGGCGGTGCGCGGCACGGTCGACCGCACGAGGGCGACAGTATGAGCGACAAGCCGCTGGTGGGGATCGTGATGGGGAGCGACTCCGACTGGAAGGTGATGCAGGGCGCAGCCGCAAGACTGGCCCATTTCGGCGTCGCCCACGAGACCCGGGTGGTGTCCGCACACCGCACTCCTGGACTGCTGTTCGAGTATGCCGACGCCGCCGCTGCACGCGGACTCAAGTGCATCATCGCCGGTGCGGGTGGTGCAGCGCATCTCCCGGGAATGCTTGCCGCACGCACCACAGTACCCGTGCTCGGCGTGCCCGTGCCGAGCCGGCATCTCAATGGCCTCGACTCGCTGCTGTCAATCGTGCAGATGCCGGCCGGAGTGCCGGTGGCGACCTTCGCAATCGGCGAAGCCGGTGCGGCCAACGCGGCGCTGTTCGCGGTGGCAATGCTGGCCCGCGACGACACCAGACTCGAGAAGTTGCTGTCGGAGTGGCGTAATAGCGAAGCCGCCCGGGTCCGCGACATCAAGCTCCCCGATCCATCGTGATCGCACCAGGCAGCACGCTGGGGTTGCTCGGTGGCGGCCAGCTCGGCGCGATGTTCGCAGCACAGGCTGTCCGTCTTGGCTACAAGGTGGTAGTGGTCGACCCCGACCAGCACGCACCTGCAGCCCGGTTCGCAGTCGAACACATCCGCACCGCCTGGACCGACCCCGACGTCGTCAGCGGTCTGGCACGGACGGTGGCAGCCGTCACGACCGAGTTCGAGAACGTCCCTGCCACCGTGCTCCGCGCGCTTGCGGCTCACTGTCCGGTGCGGCCATCAGCAAGCGCAGTGGAGAGGTGCCAGGACCGCATCGCCGAGAAGTTGTTCCTGCGGGAAGCAGGGGTAGCCACTGTGCGCTGGGCCCCGGTGCGTGACGCCACCGAGATGGACCGTGCCTGGTCGACCCTGGCAGCAACCTCCGCCATCCTCAAGACCGCGCAGATGGGCTACGACGGCAAGGGGCAAGTGGTGGTGGAGCGCGAGCGGGACCTCCCCGGTGCCTGGCAGCAATTGCGGCAGGTGCCGTGCATCCTGGAGCAGCGGGTCGAGTTGGCCGCGGAAGTATCGGTGATGGTTGCGCGAGGCCAGGACGGCGCAATCGCCACCTGGGAGGTGGCAGAAAACGTCCACGTGAACGGGATCCTGCACACGACGGTGGTACCAGCGAGTATCGACTCGGGGCTGGCAGCTTCGGCGCGGGATGTCGGGCATCGGATTGTGTCCGCCCTCGACTACGTCGGGGTGATGGGCGTGGAATGCTTCGTCACCGCCGACGGTGAGCTGCTCGTCAACGAACTCGCACCCCGACCGCACAACAGTGGCCACTGGACGCTCGACGCGGCGGTCACCAGCCAGTTCGAACAGCAGGTAAGGATGCTGGCCGGCCTGCCGCCTGGCGACACCGGTCTGTTGGCCCCGGTTGCAACGATCAACATCCTGGGTGATCTGTGGCGCGACGGGGCCCCTGACTTTGCTGCTGCGCTCGGCGTTCCAGGTGTGACCCTGCATCTCTACGGCAAGACCGAGCCGAGGCCAGGGCGCAAGATGGGTCACCTGACAGCGGTGGCAGGCAGCGCCGACGGAGCGCTGGCGGCAGCGACTCGCGCGTGGCAGATGCTGCAGGCCGGAGTGCCGGGCTAACTCTCCCGCGACTGGACCGGTTCCACGCCGAGATGGGTGAGCAGGAATGCGTAGTCGGTGGCGATCTCACGAAGCCGGTCATAGCGACCCGAAGCACCACCGTGCCCGGCTCCCATATTGGTGAGCAGCAGTAGCGGGCTGTCGTTGGTCTTGAGCGTCCGCAGCCGGGCAACATACTTGGCTGGCTCCCAGTACATCACCTGTGAATCATTGAGCGACGTGCGCACCAATATCGGTGAGTACGGGCCGGGCACCAGGTTGTTGTAGGGATCATAGCTGCGAATCCAGGCGAACTGCTCCGGCACCGTCGGGTTGCCCCATTCCTCGTACTCGCCCACGGTCAGCGGCAGGGTGTCGTCGGACATCGTGTTGATCACGTCGACGAATGGCACCTGCAGCAACACGGCTGCAAAGCGGTCTGGTGCCAGGTTGAGCACCGCCCCCATCAGCAGGCCACCGGCACTGCCGCCTTCGATCGCGATGCGGTCGGGGGACGCCTCGCCCGCTGCCACCAGCGCGTCGGCACAGGAGAGGAAATCGGTGAAGCTGTTCATCTTGTGCTGCATCCGGCCGGCATCGTGCCACGGCTTGCCCAGTTCGCCGCCGCCACGGATGTGGGCAATCGCCACCACGACGCCGCGCTCCAGCAGTGACAGGCGCCCCGACGAGAAGGTCACCGGATAGGGGTACCCGTACGAGCCATAGCCGTGAAGCAGGCAGGGAGCGTTGCCGTCCACCGGTACGTCACGGCGCCGCACCAGGGTGACCGGTATCCGGGTGCCGTCGGATGCTGTGGCGTGGAGCCGTCGCGACTCGAACCGCTCAGGGTCGTAGCCACCCACCACCTCCTGCTGCTTGAGCAGGGTGCGCTCGCGGCTCACCAGGTCGTAGTCGTACACCGATGATGGCGTGACCATCGACTGGTACCCAAGACGGTAGACATCGGTATCGAACTCGGGATTCGCGTGCCCATAACATTCGTACGCCGGTTCGGGAAAGCTCACGCGGTGATCCGCACCACCGTCGAACCGGAGGACACGGATGTGAGGCACACCATCCTCCCGCTCGTGCACGATCAGCCAGTCGGCAAAGCACTCGTGCCCCGCCAGCATCACTGAATCGCGGTGCGGGAGCAGGTCGGTCGCATCGGCGAGATCGGTGGCATCGACCGGGATCCGTACCAGTCGGAAGTTGCGACCGGTGTCGTTTATCCTGACGTAGAAATGACCACCACGATGGGCGACATCGTATTCCTGATCGGCGCGACGCGGCAGCAGCACCCGCCAGGCGTCGCCGCTGCCACAGCGTCGCACCAGCGTCTCGCTGGTGGTGTGGCTGGCGGAGTGGATCATCAACCATTCGCGACTGCGCGAGCGGCCGATCCCGGTGTTCATTGCCTCGTCGTCTTCCTGGTAGGCCAGTTCGTCTTCCCCGCCATCCAACCGGTGCCGCCAGACCTGCCAGGAACGCTTGGTTACCTGGTGCTCGATGCCATACCAGAGCGTCTGGTTGTCCGAATCCCACGCAACCGACGTCACCCGTTCGCGAACCAGCGGCAGGTGCTCACCGGTGCGGAGGTCCTTGATCCGCAGGGTGTACTGCCGGAAGCCGGTTTCGTCGGTGCTGTAGGCAAGCAACCAGCCGTCGTCGCTGACGGCGATGTCACCCAGCGCGAGAAACGGCTTGCCCTCGGCGAGCTGGTTGAGGTCGAGCAGCACGACTTCGTCGCCGTCGGTGGCCGAGCCCCGACGGCGGCAGTGGATCGGATACTGCTTCCCTTCCTCGGTCCGGGTGTAGTACCACCAGCCATCCTTGCGGTACGGCACCGAAAGGTCAGTCTCCTTGATCCGGCCCAGCATCTCGTGGTAGAGGAGATCCTGAAGCGGCCTGGTCGGCGCCAGGACTTCCTCTGCCCAGGCGTTCTCGGCCTCGAGGTAGGCGATCACCTCGCCATCCGACTTGTCGCGCAACCAGGCGTAATCGTCGGTGAAGGTTTCGCCGTGATGGACCACGGTGACCGGAACTCGACGGGCAATCGGTGGCTTGGGCATAGGGGAAAATAGCGAGAAAGCGA